>NZ_SZZH01000004.1 GCF_005298075.1 Nakamurella flava | reverse complement strand
CCGCGGGGGGTCGTCCACGCCTCCCCCGCGGGGGGGCGGGGCGCCCCCATATCACCCCCCCCCCGGGGAGGGGTGGCGTCGGTCAGGGCTTCATGGTCGAGGCCTGCTGCGAGCGAGCGCGCTGCTCGTTCAGCTTGGCCTCGAAGGCCTGCCGCCAGCCGTCCTGCAGTTCGATGCCCTGGTTCTTGGCCTCCTCGGTGGACAGCTCGACCGGGAACCCGAAGGTGTCGTAGAGGACGAACAGCTCCTCGCCGCCCACGCCGGTCCGCCGGTAGCCGCGCAGCTGCTTGAGCCCCTTGCGCAGGGTGCGGCGAAAAGCCTTCTCCTCCTTGACCAGCACCGCGGTCACCCGGTCGAGAGACTCGGCCACCTCGGGATAGTCGGAGGCGTACAGCTCGCCGATCACCGGGAGGATCTGGGGGAAGAAGTCCTCCTCCAGGCCCAGCTCGAAGGCGAAGCGGATGGCCCGCCGGACCAGCCGGCGCATCACGTAACCCTGCGTCTTGTTGGACGGCACGATCCCGTCGACGGCCAGGAACGTGGCCCCACGCAGGTGGTCGGCGACCACCCGCAGTGCGACGGTGTGGGTGTCGTAGGACTTCCCGGACAGTTCCTGCAGCCGCTCGATGATCGGCCACATCAGGCTGATGCGGTAGACGTCCGGGCTGTCGATGGACGCCGCGGCGATGCGCTCGAGACCGCCGCCGTAGTCGACGTTCTGGGCCGGCAGCTCGTCGAACCCGCCGGCGTCGTTCTTGGCGAACTCCATGAAGACCGAGTTGCCCAGCTCGATGTACCGCCCGCAGTCACAGTTCTGGTGGCAGTGCTCGCCGTACGCCGGGTCATGCTCGATCGACGGGAACAGGTAGAAGATCTCGGAGTCCGGCCCACCCGGCTCGCCCGGCGGCATCGCCGCCGCGGAACCGCCGCGGCACCACCAATTCTTCTTGCTGTAGAACGCGATGCGCGCCCCGCCGGTGCCGACCGCGGCGGCGTGCTCCTCGGTGCCGACGTCGGCCTGATCGGCGGAGATGCCGGCCTCGGTGAACAGCCGGGTCCAGATCTCGGCGCTCTCGGTGTCCTTGGCGATGCCGTTCTCCTCATCGCCCGAGTAGCAGGTGACGAAGATGCGCTCCGGGTCCAGGCCGACCTTGTCGGTCAGGAACGTCCACACCCACGGCAGCTGCTCGGCCTTGAAATAGTCGCCGAGGCTCCAGTTGCCGAGCATCTCGAAGAAGGTGGTGTGGCGGTTGTCGCCGACCTCCTCGATGTCCTGCACGCGCAGGCAGGTCTGGCTGTCGGCCAGCCGGCGACCCTGCGGGTGCGGCTTGCCGAGCAGGTACGGCAGCAGCGGCTGCATACCGCTCCCGGTGAACAGGGTCGTCGGGTCGTCCTGTGGGACCAGTTTGGCCCGCGGGATGACGGCGTGGCCGTGCTCGGCCTGGAAGTCGAGGTAGACCTTGCGGATCTCGCGGGCGTCCATGCCGGAAGTCTGACACCGGTGCGCCCGGTGAGCCCGGCGTTCGCCGCGGCACCCACCCAACGGGCGAAACGGCCCCCACTACCGTGGGCCGCATGACGAACGGTGCCGAGAAATCCCAGCCCGCCGCCGCTCTGGTCACCGGGGCGACATCAGGCATCGGACACGCCTTCGCCCGGCACCTGGCCGCCGAACGCCGGCCGCTGGTGCTGGTGGCCCGCGACGGCGACCGGCTGGCCGCCCGCCGCACCGAACTGCTGGCCGCCGGCGCCCCGGACGTCGAGACGATCGTCGCCGACCTGTCCGACCCCGACGAGCGCCAGACGGTGGTCGCCCGCCTGCAGGACGCCGCCCGCCCGGTGGATCTGCTGGTCAACAACGCGGGCAGCACACTCGGGGTCGACTTCCTCCACGCCGACTCCGGCGATCTGGTCCGGCAGGTCGAGCTGAACTCGGTGGCCGTCCTGGTCCTCACCCACGCCGCGCTGCCCGGGATGATCGCCCGGGGCCGCGGGGGAGTGATCAACGTGGCCTCCACCGCCGGGCTCGTCCCCGGGCGTGGATCGACGTACGGCGCGACCAAGGCGTTCGTCGTGTCGTTGAGCGAGGGCCTGGCCATGTCCCTGCGGGGCACCGGCGTCCACGTCCAGGCCCTGTGTCCGGGCTTCGTCCGTACCGAGTTCCATCAGCGCGCCCGCATCGACATGAGCTCGACCCCCGGGTGGGCCTACGTGGACGTCGACAAGCTGGTCGCCACCTCGCTCGCCGAATTCCGGGCCGGCAAGCCGCTGTCGATCCCGGGTGCCCTCTACAAGGGGATCTACCTGTTCACCAAGCTCGCCCCGCGCAGCCTCGTACGGAGATCGGCGGCGAAGGTCAAGGCCAAGGGCCGCACCTGACGTCGGCCGAGGGCCGGCCATCCCCGGCGGGATGACCGGCCCTCCGGTCACCGGGCCGGCCGGGCCGACCCGGCAGAGTCAGTGCGAGGGCTCCTCCGGTTCGAAGGTGTCCGGCTCCGCGTCGGCGCCGACTCCCACGCCGGTCTCGGCGTTGGGGATCTCGTCCGTCTCCGCACCGTCCGCCGGGGGCTGGTTCGTCGCTGGGTCCGTCATCGGGTCCACCTCTTCCTCGTGATGGGCCGGCGGCGCCGGCCCCCGCTTCCCTCACATACCCAGATTCGGCCGGAACCACCGGTCACCGGGTCGTCCCCGGGAGGGTGACCCCCGTTTCGCAGACTGCCGGCTCGGGAAATGTTGATGCGCCCAGCGGCCGGACGGTGATCCGCGTGATCGCACCCGAGGTCCCTGACGGGGAACCGCCCGACCACGTCGTGTGGAAGGAGCTGTGCCGTGGCCACTCTGCTGTGGATCCTCGCCGTCATCCTGGTGATCAGCGGCATCGTCGCCATCGTCCGCAAGCAGTTGCTGTGGGGCGTGGTCCTCATCGTCGTCGGTCTGCTCGTCGGACCGGGCGGGGTCAGCATCTTCACCTGAGGTCCGGCGCGGTCGGCCACGGCGCGGCGGTGATGACCTGGTGTGACACCCTGGTCGCGTGACTGTTCTGCCGGATCCGGCCGCCGAGACGAACCCCCACGCCACCGCCGACGGCCCCGCCGCCGAACTCTCCGAGCTCACCGGTTTCCCGGTGGCAGGAGCGCCCGACACCGGCCCGGCCCCCGACGCGGCCGCCCGCAGCCGGTTGGCCGAACTGGTGCGCGAGCTGTCCGTGGTGTGGGGGCGGGTCACCCTGTCCTCCGGACGGGAGGCGGACTACTACGTCGACCTGCGGCGCGCGACCCTGCACCACGAGGCGGGGCCGCTCATCGGCGTCCTGCTCCGGCAGCTCACCGCCGACTGGGACTATGCCGCGGTCGGTGGCCTGACCCTGGGCGCCGACCCGGTCGCCGGGGCCGTGATGCACGCCCCGGGGCGACCGGTGGACTGCTTCGTGGTCCGCAAGGAGGCCAAGCACCACGGCATGCAGCGGCGTATCGAAGGTCCGGACGTGGTCGGCCGTCGGGTGCTCGTCGTGGAGGACACCACCACCACCGGCGCCTCCCCGCTGACCGCGGTGACCGCGCTTCGCGAGGCCGGCGCCGAGGTCATCGGGGTCGCGACGATCGTCGATCGCGGCACCGGCGCCGACAAGGTCCTGGCCGACGCGGGGTTGGAGTACCGCTACCTGCTCGGCCTGGGCGACCTCGACCTGCCTCCGATGTGACGTCCGCGGACGAGTCGCCCGGCCCCACCGAATGGACGTCCCCCGGGACCGACGTCGGGGTCGGGCCGCACCCACGGCCCTGGCCCGACGACGAGCGCCTGGACCCCGAGCTGCTGGAGCACGGCGACCGCCGCAATGTCGTCGACCGGTACCGCTACTGGCGGCGGGAGGCGATCGTCGCCGACCTCGACCGCCGCCGGCACTCGTTCCACGTGGCCATCGAGAACTTCGGTCACGACCTGAACATCGGCACGGTGGTGCGCACGGCCAACGCGTTCGCCGCCGCCGAAGTGCACATCGTCGGACGGCGCCGGTGGAACCGCCGGGGAGCGATGGTCACCGACCGCTACCAGCACCTGCGGCACCACGAGACGGTCGCGGACGTGCTGGCCTTCGCCGCCGGGGCCGGTCTGACCGTGGTGGCCGTCGACAACCTGCCCGGGGCCCGGCCGATCGAGACCGCGGACCTGCCGCGGGACTGTCTGCTGCTCTTCGGGGCCGAGTCGTCCGGCCTGACCGACGCGGCGCGCGACGGTGCGGCCCGGGTGGTCTCCATCGCCCAGTTCGGCTCCACCCGGTCCATCAACGCGGGCGTCGCCGCGGGGATCGCCATGCACGCCTGGATCCGGCAGCACGCCGTCGTCCCGGACCCGGATGGGTCGGGCGGAACGACCGAGCGTTCGGTCTCCGCCGCCCCGATCGCCCACTGAACCGGACAATCACCGCGCCAGCAGACGTCTCGACGACTCGCCGACACGGTCGTGTGATGTCCAGGCGAGGGAGTTCCCCCGAATGCCGAGGCTGCCGACAATCGGCTTGACGAGCTGACTGGCAGCTCGGCAGGGGGAGTGGTTGCTATGACCCGTTCTGTCCACCGCAGCGCCGGCAACGGTCGTTTCGTCTCGTCCGGCGAGGCCGCCGCATCGCCGGGCACCGCGATGAAGGAGCGGATCGGCGACGGCACCGCCAACCATCGCCTGGTCTACCGCGACACCGGCACCGGGCGTTTCGTCACCAAGGCCCGCAACGAGAGCGACCCCGGCCACACGGTGGCCCAACGCGTCTGATCCACGCGGGAGACTGCTCTACGCAGGCGAACACCACGATGAGGGCAGGGACACCTGGATGCCGAGGAAGGTCGGCGTCATGCGGCAGCCGGTGTCCTTGAGCTCGTTGGCCAGGTCGAGTACCTGCTGACGCTGCTGCCAGAGCACGAGGACGACGACGGCGGCGAGGGCCAGCACGATCACCTTGCCGATGATCTTCTTCAGCAGGATGGCCCCGAGCAGGCCGACCACGCCGATCGCCACGAGCACCCAGACGAGGGTGGTCTGGATGGTGGACAGGTCGATGGTCACCGGTTCACTCGCCGACGGCCGGCTTGCCCCGGCGCTTGGACATCCAGTGCATGGCTGCCGGCACCGCGCTGAAGGCGACCACGATGACCACCGCGGCGACGACGATCAGGTCGACGTTGTTCTTGATGAAGTCGATCTGGCCGAGGAAGTAACCGGCGGTCGTGACCACGCCGACCCAGATGACGCCGCCGATCGCGGAGTACAGCGTGTAGATCTTGGCGTCCATCCGCGATGCCCCGGCCATCACCGTGGCGACCGTGCGGACGACGGGGACGAACCGGGCCAGGACGACGGTGACCTTGCCGTACTTGGCGAAGAAGGCCTCGGACTTCTCGATGTACTCGTGCTTGAGCAGTTTGGCGTTGGGCCGGCTGAACACCGGCGGCCCGACGCGGTAGCCGATGGCGTAGCCGACCATGTTGCCGACGAAGGCGGCGACGGCCAGCAGCGCGATGAACAGCACCAGGTTGATGTCCAGCGCGCCGGTCGCGACGAACAGGCCGGCGATGAACAGCAGCGTGTCACCGGGCAGGAAGAAGCCCAGCAGGATGCCGCACTCGCAGAAGATGATCAGCAGGATGCCGGCCACCGCCCACGAGCCCATGGCGGTGATCAGGTTCGACGGGTCGAGCCAGCCGGGCAGCAGGGCGAGGTTCGCGGTGGTCACGAGGACCGAGGGTATCGGTCGTTCGCCGAGTTACCGAGGGTCAACAGAGGAGTGCGTCGGCCACGGAGAGTGTTCTCACACGGACGCAACCGCTCTCCACCACACCGTCGTGTCGGGTCCGACGACCGCCGGGCCGCCGGCTGAGCCGCCCCGGGTGCTGTCCAGGAGCACCAGGGCCCCATCAGGGAGGGCGACGGACTCGGCGCCGAAGTTGGTCCACGACTGGACCTGACCCGCGCCGGTCCCGCGCCGGAACGCGACCACCGCGGCCGGGGCACCGGAGACCCAGGCGAAGTCCTCGCCCCGCAGACCGGCCTCGGAGTGCCGCAGTCGCAGCGCCGAGCGGTAGAGCGAGAGGGTCGAGGCCGCGTCCTGCGCCTGCCGTTCCGCGGTGAACGCCGACCAGCGCGTCGGCTGGGGCAGCCACGGCCGCGACGACACCGGACCGAAACCGAAGGGCGGCGCCTCGCCGGACCACGGCAGCGGTACCCGGCAGCCGTCCCGCCCGCGGACGGTGCGGCCGGAACGTTCCCACGTCGGGTCCTGCAGCAGCTCGTCCGGCAGGTCGTCGACCTCCTCCAGACCGAGCTCCTCGCCCTGGTAGAGGTAGGCGCTGCCCGGCAGCGCCAGGGTGAGCAGGGCGGCCGCCCGCGCCCGCCGCCGGCCCAGGTCGACGTCGACCCCGGAGCCGGTGTCGAACCCCATGACCGCGGTGCGGGTGTCGGTGCGACCGAAGCGGGTGACGTGCCGGGTCTCGTCGTGGCTGGAGAGCACCCAGGTGGCCGGGGCGCCGGTGCCGGCCAGCGCCGAGCGGGTGGCGTCGACGATGCCGCGGATACCGTCGGCGTCCCAGCCGACCTTCATGTAGCCGAAGTTGAACGTCGTGTGCATCTCGTCCGGCCGCACGTACCGGCTCAGCCGCTCCGGCCCGTTGACGACGGCCTCGGTGACGAACACCCGCGGCGGGTCGTAGCTGTCGCCGATGGCGCGCCACCGCCGCAGGATGGTGTGCAGGTCGTCGACGTCCCAGTGCGGGTTGTCGGTCCAGTTCGCCGAGTCGAACAGGGCGCCCGGGGCGTGACCGGCGTCCGGCAGGCCGGGCGTCTTGGCCATCGCCGACGCCGCGTCGACCCGGATGCCGTCGACGCCGCGGTCGAACCAGAAGCGCAGGACCTCGTTGAACAGGGCGACGACGTCCGGGTGCTCCCAGTTCAGGTCCGGCTGTTCCGGGGCGAACAGGTGCAGGTACCACTGCTCGGGGCGGCCGTCCGGGCCGGTCAGTCGGGTCCAGGCCCGGCCGCCGAAGGCGCTGATCCAGTCGTTCGGCGGTTCGTCGCCGTTCGGTCCGCGGCCGTCCCGGAAGAAGTACCGCTCCCGTTCCGGGCTGCCGGGCCCCGCCGCGAGGGCCGCCTGGAAGAGCGCGTGCTGGTCGGAGGTGTGGTTGGCGACCAGGTCGATGATGATCCGCAGGCCGCGCCGGTGGGCCTGGGCCACCAGCTCGTCGGCGTCGGCCAGTGTGCCGAAGACCGGGTCGATCGCCCGGTAGTCGCTGACGTCGTACCCGCCGTCCTTCATCGGCGACGGGTACCAGGGCGCGATCCAGAGGGCGTCCACCCCGAGTTCCACCAGGTGGTCGAGCCGCCCGATCAGCCCGGGCAGGTCGCCGATCCCGTCGCCGTCGCCGTCGGCGAAGCTGCGGGGATAGACCTCGTAGACGACGGCGGTCCGCCACCAGAGCGGATCGTCCCCGGCCGGGACGGCGGGCGACTCGACGGCGGACGTGGTGTCGGTCGACAAGACTGGGCTCCTTCGGGGAGGCGGGGCAGCGGTCACGGCCCGGGGGTCAGAGCAGGAGGGAGACGATGCCGGCCAAGCCGCCCACGACCAGACCGACCAGTACCGCGACGAGCAGCAGTTGCACGGTGGTCGCCCGGTCCCACCAGGGGGCATCGACGGCGCTCGCCGTTTCCGGACTTCGCCGCCCGCCTCCGGCCATCACCCGAAGTGCCTGGGACAGCACCTGCTCGGCCCGGTCGTCCGGCGCCTTCGCCGGGCCGTCCCGGTGCCGGTCGGGGGGTGGCCCGACGCTCACGACTGGGCCCTGATCATGTCGCCCAGCTTGGCCACGGCCCGGCTGGCGGTGGACTTGACCGTGCCCTTGGACAGCCCGGTGGCCGCGGCGATCTCGGCCTCGGACAGCCCGCCGTAGTAGCGCAGCACCAGCACTTCCCGTTGCCGGGGGGCCAGGTCGGCCAGGGCGGTCACCACGGCCTGGTGCTCGGCGGACAGCATCGCGAGCGACTCGGCCGAGCGGGCGGTACCCGGATCCGGCGGGACGTAGGCCCGGGCGGTCCGCCGGCGGCGCAGCATCGAGCGGGAGCCGTTCACGACGGCGGTGCGTAGGTAGCCGATCGCTGCGGCCCGATCGCGCAGCCCGCCCCAGTTGCGGTAGAGCCCGGCGAAGGCCTCCTGGACGACGTCCTCCGCGCTGGCCAGGTCGTCGACCAGCAGGATCGCGAGCCGCACCATCTGCATGCGGTGGGAGCGGTACAGGTCGTCGATGGTGATCGGGCCGGGCGACGGGGACGGCGGTTCGTGGTCGGCGGCGTAGGCGGGGTTGAGCGAGGCGAGGGTGCCGAGCGTCCGTTCGACCACCGATTCCGGCTCCGCGGCGTGGTGCGCGTCGGGACGGTCCGGCGCGGGTGACGGATGCGGCTCGCTCATCGCACCTCCTCGGCGTGTGCTGTCGTCGTCGGTCTCTCGCTCCGGGTTCCGATCCTGGCATGGCGGCCGGGTGGTGGCCGGGGCCTCCCGGCGAATGTCGATCGAATAACGATTGCGACAACGACCCGAAACCTGCGATCTCAGCGGATCTTTCCTCCGTTCGACGGCTTGTCGAGCGGCATGGGGGCCGCGAGCTCAGTCGATACGACAGCGCATCCGCTGGTCGGGTGTCGCCGATGCCACCCGTTCGGACTTGGCCTAAGGGGACGGCTAGACCGGGTTACCTAATTGTTACGACGGATGTCCGCGTTCGAGTTGCGGAAAACCCACGAAAACGTTTCCATGGCTCGAGCGTGTGAGCGCCCTCACACGCGTATCGGAAGAGCATGGGAGGACGGCCGAGTGAGTCAAAGATCGGCAAAGAAGCTGACGATGGCGATCGCAGGCATTTCCGCGGCCGCGCTGGTGCTGACGGCCTGCGGTGGTGGTTCCACGACCCCGGCGGCGTCGGACACCGCCGGCGCCGGGTCGACGACGACCAGCGGCGGTTCCGCGACGACGTCCGGCAGCAGCACCGACGGTGGCACCGTCGGTGCGACCAGCACCTGGTGCGAGGACGTCAAGAGCAAGTACGGCGACCTGACCGGCAAGAAGGTCAGCGTCTACACCACGATCGTCGCCCCCGAGGATCAGCCGTACATCGACGCGTACAAGCTGTTCACCGAGTGCACCGGCGCCGAGGTCAGCTACGAGGGCTCCAAGGAGTTCGAGGCGCAGATCGTCGTCCGCGTGCAGTCGGGCAACCCGCCGGACATCGGCATCTTCCCGCAGCCCGGCCTGATCTCCCAGCTGGTCAACGACACCGGCAAGGTCATCCCGCTCGATCCCGATGTCGAGACCTTCGCCCGGAAGTACTTCCCCGAGGACTGGATGAACTACGGGGTCATCAACGACATCCCGTTCGGTATCCCGAACAACGCCGACTTCAAGTCCCTGGTCTGGTACAACACCAAGCTCTACAAGGACAACGGGTACTCGATCCCGACCACCTGGGAAGAGCTGACCGCCCTGCAGGACAAGGTCGCGGCCACCACGCCCCCGTGGTGCATCGGCATCAAGTCCGGTGAGGCCACCGGCTGGCAGATCACCGACTGGCTGGAGGAGTACGTCCTCCGTGACTGGGGCCCCGACGTGTACGACCAGTGGGTCAAGCACGAGATCCCCTTCAACGACCCGAAGATCGCGTCTTCGCTGGCCGAGGTCGGCAAGGTCCTGAAGGATCCGAAGTACGTGAACGCCGGCTTCGGTGGCGTGGACACCATCGCCTCGACCGAGTTCAACGATCCGTCCGCCAAGATCCAGGACGGTCAGTGCACCCTGTCGCGGCAGGCCGCCAACTTCGACGCGAACTTCAAGAACGTGAAGCTCGGCCCGGACGGTGACGTCAACGCGTTCTACTTCCCGCCGAAGACCACCGATTTCGGTAACACCGTCCTGGGTGGTGGCACCTTCTACGCGCAGTTCGCGAACGCCGCCTCCGGCCGTCCCGAGGTCGACGCGATGATGTACTTCCTCGCCTCGCCGGAGTTCGCCAACGCCCGCGCCAAGGCCGGCTCGTGGATCTCGGCCAACCGCGGTCTGCAGGCTTCCAACGTCCCGAGCCCGATCCAGCAGACCGCGCTCGAGACCCTGCAGAAGCCGGACACCACGTTCCGCTTCGACGCCTCCGACCTGATGCCGGCTCCGGTCGGCTCGGATGCCGAGTGGAAGCAGTTCACCGCGTGGGTCACCGGTCAGGACGACCAGACCACGCTGAACAACATCGAAGCCGCCTGGCCGGCCAGCTGACCTGACCGCCATCGGCACCTGAGCACCGTCGGTACCCGCGGCCCGCTTCGACCAGTCGGAGCGGGCCGCGGCCCGCGGGACCCATGTGCCCGGTCCTTAGACAGAAGGGAGCGTTGACATGGATTGGTTCCTGCAGCCGACGTCCGTCACGGACAAGCTGCTCGTCATGGTCGTGGCGATCGTGTTGTTCGTCGCGATCATGGGTCTCATCCTCTGGGCCATCGACCGGCCCAAGGTGCCGACGTGGGTGGTGGTCACGGGCTTCGTCGGTCCGGTGCTGGCCGCGCTGGCCGTCGGCCTGCTCTGGCCGGCCATCAAGACGGCGATTCAGTCCTTCCAGGTCAGCCAGGCTGTCCTCGGTCCGAACGGTAAGCCGGTCATCGACCGGACGACCGGCCAGCGGTCGTCCGAGCTGGTCTTCAGCCTGGACAACTACAGCCGGGTGTTCTCTGACGCGGGCTTCCAGAAGGTCCTCATCAACACGGCCCTCTGGGTCCTTCTCGTACCGATCCTGGCCACCGCCATCGGCCTCATCTACGCGGTGCTGGTCGACCGGACCCGGTTCGAGAAGTTCGCCAAGGCGCTGGTCTTCCTGCCCATGGCCATCTCGATGGTGGGCGCGTCGATCATCTGGAAGTTCGTCTACGAGTACCGCCAGGCCGGTTCCCCCCAGATTGGCCTGGCCAACCAGCTGCTCGTCTGGCTGGGTCTGGAGCCCTACCAGTTCCTCATCACCGAGCCGTGGAACACGTTCTTCCTCATCATCGTGATGATCTGGATCCAGGCCGGGTTCGCCATGACCGTGCTGTCCGCGGCCATCAAGGCCGTGCCGGACGACATCATCGAGGCGGCCCAGCTCGACGGGGCCACCGGCTTCAAGCTGTTCCGCAAGGTCACCGTGCCGACCATCCGCCCCGCGGTGGTCGTCGTACTCACCACTATCGCCATGGGCACCCTGAAGGCGTTCGACGTGGTCCGGACCATGACGGGTGGCCAGTTCGGCACCTCGGTCGTGGCCAACGAGTTCTACACACAGTCGTTCCGACAGGGTCAGGGCGGTGTCGGTGTCGGTGCCGCGCTGGCGGTCATCCTGTTCATCATCGTCATCCCGGTCATCGCCTACAACGTGCGGCAGATGCGCCTGGTGGAGGAGACCCGATGAGCCAATCCGGTCAGGCGATCGAGCTGCCGATCACCACGGACTCGACGCCGGAGGAGAAGTACTCCGCCCGGCAGCAGAAGAAGGCGATGCGCCTGCAGGACGCGAAGACCAAGCTGTCGTCCCCGTGGGCGTCCGGCCTGGCCATCATCATCGCGATCCTGTGGACGATTCCGACCTTCGGTCTGCTGGTCACCTCGTTCCGCCCGGTCAGCGACATCCAGAACAGCGGGTGGTGGACGTTCTTCGCCAACCCCGGCTTTACGATCGACAATTACTCGAACGCGCTGAGCAACTCGGCCGGTGGGCTGGGCAACTTCTTCCTCAACTCGTTCGTCATCGTGCTGCCGGCCGTGGTCATCCCGATCACCCTGGCCCTGCTGGCCGCGTACGCGTTCGCCTGGATCGACTTCAAGGGCCGCGACGCCATCTTCGTGGCGATCTTCGCCCTGCAGATCGTCCCGCTGCAGGTCGCCCTGATCCCGTTGCAGACGCTCTTCGTCAACGCCGGGCTGCAGAACTCGTTCTGGCCGGTCTGGATCGCGCACACCATCTTCGGTATGCCGCTGGCGATCTTCCTGCTGCACAACTTCATGAAGGAGGTCCCCCGGTCGATCGTCGAGGCCGCCCGGGTGGACGGCGCGGGCCACGTGAAGATCTTCTTCGTCGTGCTCATGCCGCTGCTGATCCCGGCCATCGCGGCCTTCGGGATCTTCCAGTTCCTGTGGGTGTGGAACGACCTGCTGGTCGCCACCGTCTTCGCCCCAAGCCCGAACCTGCGACCGATCACCGCGGCCATCGCCGAGCTGTCCGGTTCCAAGGGCTCGCAGTGGGAGCTGCTCTCGGCCGGTGCGTTCATCTCGATCATCGTTCCGCTGGCCGTGTTCATCGGTCTGCAGCGGTACTTCGTCCGCGGCCTGCTGGCCGGCGGTGTGAAGGGCTGATCGCGGCCCCGGACTAGCGCCACGTCCGACAGCGCCGAGACGGATCACGAGAGACGGACGTTTCCACCGATGTCGGAACCCGAACCACCAGCTTCACCGGTCACCAACGGGAGTCCGGCGGCAGAGATCGGATCTCTGCCGCTGGGCTCGCCCATCGGGATCGTCGAGGTCGCCGCGGCCTCCGGCTTCTCGCCGGCCACCGTGTCCCGGGCCCTCCGTGGCCTCCCCGGGGTCTCGGCCTCCACGCGAGTGGCGGTCGAGAAGGCCGCGGCCACCCTCGGTTACTTCCCTTCGCCGTCGGCGTCCGCCCTCATCACCGGGCGCACCAACACCTTCGGCATCGTCGCCCCCTGGGTCTCCCGCTGGTTCTTCAGCGCCGTCATCGACGGCGCGCAGGAGGTCTTCGGGGCCGCGGGCTACGACCTGCTGCTCTACCCCGTCGCCACCCCGAGCGACCCCCGCGGCGGGTACGTCATCAACTCGCGGGCCATCGGCAAGCGGGTCGACGGACTGCTCGCCCTCAACGTGCCGCTCATGGACTCCTCGCTGCACTCGCTGCAGACGCTGCACATCCCGGTCGTCACGGTCGGGACCGCGGTGCAGGGGCTGTCCGGTGTGCTGGTCGACAACGAGCAGGTGGGTCGCGCGGCCACCCGCCACCTGCTCGCCCTCGGCCACCGACGCATCGCCTTCTTCGGGGACGACGACGGCAGCCATACCGACGGGTTCACCGTCGCCACCGACCGCGCCCGCGGCTTCGAGCTCGAGATGCGGGACGCCGGGCTGGAACCCGACCCTCAGCTGTTCCAGGTCAGTGGGTTCTCCATCGACGGCGGCGAGGCGGCGTTGCACCGGGTGTTCTCCCAGCCGGGGGTGGCCCCACCCACCGCCATCTTCGCCGTCAGCGACGAGGTGGCGATGGGAGCCATCTACGCGGCCCGCTCCCGGGGGCTGAGCGTGCCCGGCGACCTGTCGATCATCGGCGTCGACGGACACGACCTGTCCTACCTGTTCGACCTGTCGACCGTCGCCCAGCCGGTCAAGGACCAGGGCCGCATCGCCGCCCGGCTGCTCCTGGAGCAGGTGACCGGCCCGGGACCGCGGCCCCCGTCGGTGGTCTCGGTCGGCACCGAACTGATCCGCCGGGGCACCACGGGACCGCTCGGCGTCGCGCGGTGAGCGGGTCCCCGACCCGGTCCGCCCCCTACCGCCCAGAGGTCGTCCCGCTCGGGGCCGCCGGCCGCCGACCGACGGGCGGGGGACCGCGCGCCGCGCGGAAGACCTGCCGATAGCCTTGCCCCAGGCGGGCGCTCGCCGGCCCACCACGGTGGGCGGGTGCAGCCCGCGGGCCCGGAGGTCCGGCGCAGTACGACCACGCAGTACCACCACCGACCTCGACCCAGCACTCGCACGACCGGCGGCCGACCGGCTCGCCGCACTGCACCACGCGGAAGGACACGTCATGCCCCTCGCCACAGCGGAGACCTACTCGGCGATGCTCGAACGGGCCAAGGAGGGCGGCTTCGCCTACCCGGCCATCAACATCACGTCGTCGACCAGCATCAACGGGGCGATCAAGGGCTTCGCCGACGCCGGCAGCGACGGCATCATCCAGGTCTCGACCGGTGGGGCCGAGCACGCGTCCGGCGTCAACGTCAAGGACATGGTCACCGGAGCCGTCGCCCTCGCCGAGTTCGCCAAGGTGGTGGCCGACAAGTACGACGTCACCATCGCGCTGCACACCGACCACTGCCAGAAGGAGAAGCTGGACACCTATGTCCGGCCGCTCATCGCGCTCTCCACGGAGCGGGTCAAGGCCGGCGGCCAGCCCATCTTCCAGTCGCACATGTGGGACGGCTCGGCCATCCCGCTCGACGAGAACCTGGAGATCGCCAAGGAGCTGCTGGCCCTGACCAAGGCGGCCAACATCATCCTCGAGATCGAGGTCGGGGTCGTCGGTGGCGAGGAGGACGGCGTCGCCCACGAGATCAACGACAAGCTCTACACCTCGCCCGAGGACTTCGTCGCGACCCTGGACGCCCTGGGTGAGCCGGAGAAGAACTCCTACATCGTCGCCGCGACCTTCGGCAACGTGCATGGCGTCTACAAGCCCGGCGGGGTCAAGCTGCGCCCGTCGGTGCTCAAGGACGGTCAGGACGCGCTGGCCGCCAAGCTGGGCCAGGCCGCCGGCTCCAAGCCGTTCTCGCTGGTCTTCCACGGCGGGTCCGGCTCGTCGGCCGAGGAGATCGCCGAGGCGGTGTCCTACGGCGTGGTGAAGATGAACATCGACACCGACACCCAGTACGCCTTCACCCGGCCCATCGCCGGTCATATGTTCTCCAACTACGACGGCGTGCTGAAGATCGACGGCGAGGTCGGCAACAAGAAGGCCTACGACCCGCGCGTCTACAACAAGCTCGCCGAGGTCAGCATGTCCGAGCGCGTCGTCGAGGCCTGCCAGCAGCTCGGCTCGGCTGGCAAGTCGCTGAAGGCCTGACCCGCCTCCCGCACGTCCGGCAGGACCTGAACGGCCGGCCGCCACTGTTCGTGGCGGCCGGCCGTTCGGCATTTCCCGGGTCGTCGGTTCGGCGCAGAACGCGCGACGAACCGGCCGTCCCGTCACTCGAAAGGGGTGCGTTCGGCGGTCGCTCGGCGGATCAGCGGATCGGGACAGGCTGGCGCGGATCGGCGACCATGATCACGCTCCGGAGCCCGTCGGGGCGCCGTTCGGGGGCACGACCCCGTCCGGCGGAACCGCTGAGGGGGACGGCGTGTCGCACCGTCACGGCGGTCCATGCTGAGTAAAGGAAGTGTTAGTTGGGACTGTTGTGACTGCTGTGACACGTCGCTTACGGTGAATCGAACGTCCGTGTGGGACGTCACCCGAGACGCCGTACCTCGCTCAGGCGCCGTCGGGACCGGTTCGAGCAATACGAAGCGGTCGAGCGGGGACGACGTGCGGCATGCGGTGTCGAGCAAGGGGAAGGGGCACCGCAGGTTCGGGGACGCCAGTGACGTGTCACTGGTCGGGATGTGTTCTGCCATCGACTGATTCGTCGGTGTGCGTGCGGTCCCGACCGTTGGCGATGGCGGCTGCCCGTACCCGGCTGACGCGGGACCGGGGAAGGGCGCCCATGCGGCGTGCTCTAGCCGTCGCGTCCGTCGTCGCCACCTCCGTCGCAGCCGGTCTTCTCGGCTTCGCCGGCACGGCGTCGGCGGACCCATCGGCGGATGACTGGTATCAGCTCCGGATGTGCGAGTCCACCAACCAGTACGACATCAACACGGGCAACGGCTACTACGGCGCCTACCAATTCGACCTCTCCACCTGGCAGTCGGTCGGGGGCAGTGGGCGCCCCGATCAGGCCTCGCCCGAGGAGCAGGACTACCGCGCCCTGACCCTGTACCGGCAGCGCGGCTGGGAGCCGTGGGTCTGCGCCCGTCTGGTCGGGCTCAGCGACGACGGTGACGCCGGCTCCGGGGTCGCCCCGCCCGTGCCCGGCAACCAGGGCGGGTCCGGGGGCGGCTCGGAAGGCAGCGGCTCCGGCGGCGGGTCCGACTCCGGCGGTGGGGAAGCCGCCGGTGGCGCACCAGAGTGGCCGGGACGCACCTACGCCCAGGGCGACTACTCCGAGGACCTCAAGGCCTGGCAGAAGCAGATGGGCAGCCGCGGCTACGACCTCACCGGCACCGGCTACTTCGGACCCAAGACCGAGGCCGCCGTCCTCGACCTGCAGACCAAGGCGGGGCTGAACGTCGTCGGGTACATCGGTCCCAAGACCTGGGCCGCGGCCTGGTCAGACGCCGCCTCGGGTGGCGGGTCCGCGTCCGGTGGCGGCTCCGGTTCCGCCGGGGGCGGGGGCGGGTACACCCCGCCGACCGCAGACTCGTGCAGCCTCGGTGCGGCCATCGCCCCGGCCTGGCCCGGACGGCAGTTCGTCGAGGGTGACACCGACGCCCAGCTGCAGTGCTTCCAGAAGCAGCTGGCCACCCGCGGTTACGGCCTGATCGGCACCGGTTTCTACGGGCCGAACACCAAGACCGCGGTGGTCGACTTTCAGACGAAGCAGGGCATCAACCCGTCCGGCATCGTGGGGCCGAAGACCTGGGCCGCGGCCTGGGAAGGCAACTGACGAGGGTGTGCAGGACCGGACGAAGGGGCGGCGCCGTCATCGGCGCCGCCCCTTCGTCCTTCGTCGGTCAGATGCGTCAGCTCCCCGGCCGCCGCCCCCACCGCGGGGCGAACACCGTTCCCGCGAAAGCCGCCGCGATGAGCATCGAAGCCACCGCCGGCAGCCACGGCACGCCCAGCAGCAGCCCGGCGACCCGCACCGGCTCGCAGGCGATGAGCGCCCACCCGGCCCACGCCGGCACCGCCCCCTGCTGACGCAGCATGGCGATCCCCAGGATCAGGCCACCGGCCAGCGCGCCCACCCCAAAACCGGCGTACATCACGACGGCCGCGGCGGACGTGTGGTTGTCGACCGCATCGACGTAGACCGCCGGATCGCCCCCGGTCGCGGCCACCGACAGTGCCGTCGCCGTGTCGGCCGACAGGGCCACCGACAGCACGTAGCCGCTGGCCATCAACCAGCCGCCGACGGCGGACCACGCCGGAGCGCGCCCGCGCAACTGCGCAGTGAATGCCCAGATTCCGGGCACCAGGAGTACGGCAGCCAGCAGCCCGACGATGACCGTGACCTGCCCGTAGCCGGGCCGTTCGGCCAGCAGTCGCAGCAGCCCCGCGGTGTCCTCGACCGGGTTCAGGGCGACCAGCGCATTGGTGACCGCCAGCAGCAGCGCCCCGACGACGCCGGCGACCCCAGCCCCCGGGGGTCCGGCTGCGGTCGCCGGTGGCGCATCCGGACGGGATCGGACCGGGCTCCCCGGGCCGGACGATGTCGAGGTCATGCGGTTCTCCCTGCTGATCGGCACGAACGGGCCGGGACGGCCCACGGGTGATGGGTGCCGACGCTAGGAAGGCGGGGGTGGGGCGGACATCGGTGCTCTGACCTATTCCGCTCCGCGCCCCACCCCGCCACGATGCTGGACATGGCCCCGACCGATCCCCGACCCCGCGTCCGCGGCCGCGGAGCGCTGCTCGGGTCGGTCGCCGGTCTCGTGGGCGTGGTCGTCGCCTCGACGCTGCCCTGGCTGGACCCGGAGTTCCGGCTGTCCGCCCCGACCCGCTGGGCGATGGGGGTGGCCGGCGCCGCCGTCCTGGCGGTGGCCGCGCACGCCCGGGCCGATCGTCGATGGACCGGCATCCGATCGGTCCCGACGCTCGGCGTCGCGCTCGGAGTCGCCATGCTCGCGTACCCGGTACTGATGAGCGTGGCGGCCGCCGGGCTGGGCGGCCCCGGGACCGAACTGGCCGCGGCCGCGTTCCACGTCGTGCCCCTGACCCTGGTCCAACTGATCCCGGTGCTCGCGGCGAGCCGGGTGAGCGGTCGGCGTCACCGTCGGTGGGAGACGGCCGTCATCGCCACCGCCGGAGTCAGCGCGGTGGCCACCGGGCTCGGGCTGCTGGTCCTGCCCCAGGTCACGGCCCTGCTCGTGGTCGGCCAGTTGACCTGGTTCGGCGGTTTCGTGCTGGCCCCGGCGGGTGCGTGGAGCGCCGTCCGGGGCGCCGCCGGGGAGGCCCGGCGCCGAGCGGTGGTGGCCGGATTGGCCGCTCCGCTCCCGCCCGCCGTCATCGGTTGGTGCCTGCTGGTGGCCGCGTTGGGTACCAGCCTGGGCTGGAGCGACGACAGCGCCGTCACCGGCCTGCTGCTGGGCTACTCGGTCGGTTGCGCCGCCGCGGCCGGGCTGGCGATGGTCGCCGTCGGTCCGTCCGCCAGTGGTCTGCTCACGGTGCGGGCGGTCGTCGCCGCCCTGCACACGTTGCTGGCCGTGCTGGCCGTGATCGTCGGACTGGCCGTGGCGCTCATGGCCACGTCGCTCGACCTGCCCGCCCCGGCCGCGTTGGCCGTCGGTGCCGGGGCGACAGCCCTCGTCGCACTGCCGTGGATGTCGTTGCAGGCGTGGATCCGCCGGGTGGTCGACCCGGCACGGGAATTCGCGGACGCCATCGCCGCCGACGGGAACGGCCCGGACGAGGCCCGGGCGGCCGTGGCGCTGCAGGTGCTGCGGGACATCGTGCAGGACCCCACGCTTGCACTGTGCTGGCGGGTCGACGACGAGACCTGGGTCGACACCGATCTCGAGCCGGTCCCGGCCCTGGGCTTCGTCGACCCGGTGGACCTCGCCCGGGACGGGGACGGCCGGGCCACCGTCCGGGCCCACCCCGGCACCGCCGCGGTCCGCAGCAGGTTGACCGCGCTCGGCGACTGCAGCGCGGTGTTGCGGCCCGCGCTGCTGCAGATCCGGGTGGCCCGGGAACTGATCAGGGCCGACGCAGCGGCCGAGCGTGAGCGGGAGAGGCTGCGCCAGGACCTGCACGACGGCTTGCAGGGCCGTTTGCTGGGGTTGGCCCTGCACCTACAGCTGTCCGGGGCCGAACTCGACGATCCCACCGCCCGCCTGCTGGTCGCCGAGACCGTCGGCTCACTGCGGGACCTGGTGCACGACGTCCGGGCGCTGGGCGGCGGCAGCCTGCCCGAGGTGCTGGTGCACGGCGGCTTGCCCGCCGCCCTGCCGGTCCTGCTCGACCCGGTCGCCGCGCTGGTCGACCTGCGGCTGACCCCGCAGCGCTTCGAGGCCTCCCTGGAGGCCACCGCCTACTTCATCGTCGGCGAGGCGGTGAGCAACGCCCTCAAGCATGCGGCCGCCGCCCGCATCCAGGTGGACGTGACCGGGCCGGATCCCGGCCCGGACGGCCGGCGACTGTCGGTCGTCGTCCGAGACGACGGCCGCGGGGGTGCCGATCCGCGCCTCGGGACCGGGCTGCGCCGGCTGGCCGAACGGGTCGCCGGGCACGGCGGAGTGCTGCTGGTCCGCGATAACGAGGCCGGGGGAACGGTTGTCGAGGCGGTGCTGCCGTGCGGGTCGTGATCGCCGAGGACCAGGTGCTCTTACGGGACGGCCTGGTGCGCCTGCTGCGGGCTTCCGGTCACGAGGTGGTCGCGCAGGTCGGCGACGCCCGGTCGTTGGTGACCGCCGTCAACGACGGCCGTCCGGATCTGGTGCTGGCCGACATTCGGATGCCCCCCGACCACCTCGACGACGGGGCCCGGGCGGTCGCCGAACTGCGCCGGCGGTTCCCGACCCTGGCCGCTCTGATGCTCAGCGACCTCGCCGACCCGGGATTATTGGCGATGCTGCTCCGCGACGGCGCCCAGGCGTTCGGCTACCTGCTCAAGGATCGCGTACTGGACACCACGACCTTCCTGCACGATCTGCGCGCCGTGGCCACCGGCGGCACCGTGATCGACCCGGCCGTCGTCGACGGCTTCGTGCGCCGCGACGGCGGCCGACTGGCGGTTCTCACCGAGCGTGAGCGAGAGGTGCTCGGGCATGTTGCCGCCGGACGGAGCAACGCCGGCATCGCCGCCGCACTCTTCATCTCCCGCCGAACGGTCGACGCCCACCTGCGTGCGGTGTTCGACAAGCTCGATCTGGCCGCCGATCCCGACGACAACCAGCGCGTCCGCGCCGTGGTGACCTGGTTGACCGCAGGACCATCCTCGGCCGGAGCGCGCTCCGACAACACGCGATGATCGACTGGGCGCCCACATCCTGATCGGGTGACGCTAGGTCACGTCTTATCAAAGTTGCGTCCAGGCGGTAACAGTTGCTGAGGAAAGCGCGAGAATGACGTCAGGAGCGCGTGATCGCCGTCACCCTCCGCCCGCAGCCCTTCCGCCGTTGAAGCCCGACGTCGGATCGGCCGAAAGAGGCCCGCAGCACGCCGCTGTGGGCCTCTTTTCTGTTCCGGGCCGGCCCGCAGCACGGCCGGGGTTCCGGGCCTCTTTTCTGTTCCGGGCCGGAGCCCGCGGCACGGCCGGGGTTCCGGGCCCGCAGCACGGCCGTGCTCAGACCGCGTTGAACAGCGGCGGCAGCACCAGCAGCATCGTCAGCGACCAGGTGCAGTGCGTGATGATCGGGCTGAGGATGCCGCCGCTGGCCCGGCGTTCCAGGCCGACGACCACTCCGAGGAGTACCGCGGCGAAGACCAGCATCGGGTTCAGGGTGGTGATCGTGGCGGCCGCGTAGATCACCGTCGAGATGGCGACGGGGTGGCGGCTGCCGATGGCGGCGAACAATGCGCCACGGAAGAAGATCTCCTCGGCGATCCCGTTGAGGAACGTGATGAGTACGACGACCGGCAGCCACTGGTAGCGGGCGAAGTCGAGGATCGACTCGACCTCGCCGCGCAGCCACGGGACCTCCCGCACCATCAGCGCGCCGCCGACGAAGACCAGCCCCAGCAGCAGCCCGAGCAGCAGCGGGGTGATGATCGGCCGGCGCAGCTGATTGCGGAACTGGATCCGCCCCAGATGCAGCGGACCCGACGCGAAACCGCCGATCACCCAGGTCGCCGCCAGCGCGATGGTCAGCGGATAGAAGGCCGCGGATTCCCGCGGCACGTTCAGCGAGATCCCGAGCAGCGTGCCACCGACCACCAGGGTGATGGCGGCGACGATGCGCCGTCGCCGGAAGGCGGCGTCGGTCTGCCGGTGATCACGGTCCACGCGGTCGACCAGCAACGGGTCGACGACGGAGCGCAGGCGGGCGAAACGGCGGGGAGCGGGCAGCGAACGGCCCGGCGCCGGACGCGTGTCCGGCCCGGTCTCCGAGGGTCCGGTACCCGCAGCCGTCACCGCTGGGACCCGCCCGCCGCCGCGGCGCTCCGGCCGGCCTTGTCGTCGCCGTCCTGGACGGCGGGGTCGGCCGCCCGCTCGGCCAGCGCCACCCGCACGGCCTCGTCGTAGCCCATCGGCTCGCCGGGGACGACGTCGAGGATGCTGTGGTCGGTGACCACCACCTCGTTGTTCATCGAGTCGATGAGGTTGCGGGCGGTGGACTGGTCGACGTCGGTGACCAGCGACAGCCACAGGGACGACAGTCGCGGCGTGAGCAACGGCACCGGCAGGATCGGCGGCACCCGCTTCCCGCTGACGGCCGCGACCCGCTTGAGCATGTCGGCGTAGCACAGCACCTCGGGGCCGCCGATCTCGAAGATCCGGCCCTTGGCCGCGGGGTTGTCCAGGACGCCCACCAGGTACCGCAGCACGTCCCGCAGGGCCACCGGCTGCGTCTTCGTCTTGACCCACTTCGGCGCGACCATGGCCGGCAGGTGGTCGACCAGCTGCCGGGTCATCTCCCACGAGATCCCGCCGTGCCCGATCACCACCGCGGCCCGCAGCACCGTCACCGGCACCCCGCCCTCACCCAGGTACTTCTCCACCTCGCGCCGCGAGCGCAGGTGGTCGGACAAGTGGTCCTCGACCTTGCCCAGACCACCCAGGTAGATGATCTGCCGCACGCCGGCCTTCGCCGCGGCCGTGCCGAAAGCTCTCGCGGCGGCGGCGTCCTTCTCCACGAAGTCGTCGGAATCCAGGGAGTGCACGAAGTAGTAGGCGACGTCGACGCCGTCCAGGGCGGCGCTCAGGCTGTCCGGGTCGCTCACGTCGCCGAAGACGGCGGTCCCGGCGCCGTCGTAGTCGTCGGGATGACGGGTCATGGCGCGGACGTCGTGACCGGCCTCGACGAGCTGGGGGGCCAGACGCGATCCGACGAATCCGGAGGCGCCGGTGACCAGGACGCTCAGGGACATGGCGTGATTCTCCGACTCTGCGAGGGAACGTGCTGACGGCGGACAGCGATGTTCGCCCTGACAAGCGCGTGCCCGTCCGCGGACGGGGATAAACGGCGACGGCCGGGAAGCGTGGACCGGTGCCGGAACGAAGGCCGGATCAGCTGGTCGGGACGACGTCCGGGTCCAACCGGGCCAGCAGCCAACCGAGCATCTCCTCGCCGGCCCGGATGCCGGCCGCGGTGGCGACGGCGACGTGGGGACGGCGCCAGTCGGACTCGGCCAGCTCGCCGTGCGGCGGACGGATGGCGGCGGCGGCCAGCGACAGCATCCCGGCGTCCAGCGACCCGTCGCCGGCGGCCAGCAGCCGGGTCGCGCCGGTGCGCCGCAGCACCTCGGTCACGGCGGCGTCCTTGGTCAGGCCGACGGGCAGCGCGTAGACCTTGCGGCCCTGCCGGGACACCGCCCACCCGTGCGCGCCGCACCAGGCGGACCAGTGGGGCAGGAAGTCGTCGGGCATGGTCGCGAGGTCGACGACGAGGTAGCAGAACAGGTCGTCGGCGATGCGTCGGCTGCGGGTCCACCCGCCGAGGCGGGTGTCGAGTTCGGCGACCACCTCGTCCAGGGGCGCGCTGCGCTCGGCCAGCACCGTCCGGACCGAGCGGTGCCAGTCCTGGTCGTCGACCCCGTCGACCAGCAGCCGGCCGCCGTTGCTGGTCACCGCGTAGCGCGTCGGGCCGCCGGGGACGCGGACCCGCTCGAACTGGGCCGGGGTCCGGGTGGTGGTCGGCACCACGGTGGCCCGCTCCCGCAGGTCGAGCAGGTGGCCGATCGCGCCGACCGTCATGAACGACTGCTCGGCCCCGTCCAGTTCCTCGACGCAGCGCAGGTCGGCCGGGTCGACCGCACCCTGGGCCGTGGGGTCACCGCCGGACCGGTCGATCGCGGTCCGCGAGTAGATGAGGGTGCGGTCCAGGTCGAGGGCGACCACGGGGGGCGCGCCGGCCACGGTGGCCGCCGCGGTCGGGACGGGCACGCCCCGGTCGGTCCCGCCGACCGTCAGATCGGATCCGGTCATCGCCCGCTCACCCCTCGCCCTGCACGCCGGTCAACGGCTTCACCAACCCGACACAGCTGTAGGCGAGGTCCGGCACCACCTCGACGGGCACCCCGCGCTGCTCCGCGAGCATCCGCAGGTGGGCGTGGTCGGGGTGGTCGGCCTCCCGGACCAGCACCTTCCACGGGATCCGACGCAGCAGCACCCGGGTGGCCTCGCCGACTCCGGGTTTGACGAAGTTGACGGACTCGATGCCGTACTCGGCGCGGATCCTTTCCACGGCGGCCCAGCCGCTGAACGTCGGCGTGCGGTCCAGGGCGCCGACGCTCTCGACCTCCGCGGGCACCCGGTCGGCCACCGCGGCGAACCGGCTGCTGACAGTGTCGACGAACCGGTCGGAGACGTCGGCGTCGGCCAGTTCGGCGTAGAACTTCGCCCCGTGGAAGTCGTTCGGACCGATCAACGCGCGGTTCAGCACCGTGCGCGACACCAGGCCGGACACCGTCGAGTTCAGGCAGGCCGACGCGATGAGGAAATCGTCGCGGGTGCCGAACGTGCGGACGCAGTGTCCCGGATCGGCCAGCACGGCCAGGTCGTCGCTGAACCGTGGGCCGCCCGCCCTGGCGACCTCGTCCAGCGCGGCGGTCAGCTCGCGGGCGATGGCCCCCTTGCCGGTCCAGCCGTCGACGAAGACGACGGACGCCGGGTCGTGGTGGGCGGCCAGGTAGTCGAGCGCGACGGTGTCGATCCCGCGCGCCCGGACGATGGAGACCGCATAGTGCGGCAGCGTGCGGTCGTGCCGGAACCGCGCCCATCGGCGCATGAGCACGCCGATCGGGGTGCCCGCCCGGGCGAGCGAGGCCAGGACCACCGAGCCGTCCGGGGTCGCGGCGGCGCGTTCGGCCAGGACGAGTTCGGTGACCGTCGCGACGGCCAGGGCCAGCCGGTCGGCGGTCTGCGCCAGGATGGCGGCGAACAGCTCCTGGTAGGCGGCGTCGGGTTGGTACTCGATCGGCAGGGACTCGGCGTAGTGCGCGGTGCCGGCCTGGATCGCCGCTTCCCGGGCGGCCAGGTCGGCCTCCAGCCGGACCGCCGACAGATCGGTCAGCAGCCAGGCGACCTCGTCGGTGGGGTAGCTGCCGAATCCCGGCCCGCGCAGCGGCGGGGGAAGGGCGGTCATCGCTGCTCCCCGGCCGGGACGGTGACGGCCAGGACCGGCCGCCCGGTGGCCCGGGCCAGCGCGGCGGCCACCCCGTCGGGCCCGGAGGATTCCTGCCCGTCGTCGACGACCACCAGCACGTCGGCCTCCCCGCCGTCGAAGTCGACGTTGTAGACGAGCCGGTCGACGTCGCCGCCGGTGCCGTCGTCGGCCGGGCGCCGGTGGTCGACGCGGCGACGGATCGGATACCCCGGGTCGTCCAGGACGTGCACCGGCGACCGGGTGGTCGACTGGTAGCGGACCGGCAGGCCGAGTCCGGCGAGGTCCATCGCGACCCGCAGCGGCAGGTACATCAGCTCCTCGGTGCCGACGACCAGCACCCGCGACCCGTCCCGGCCGGCCACCGGCGCGAGCTCCTCCAGGGCGGACCGCACGTCGGTGGCCACCCGCCGGACGGCCGCGTCGAAGGCCAGCACGTCGGACGGACCGAAACCGTGTCGACCGCCGGTCGGCACCCCGGCGGGCCAGGTCGCGGTCAGGGCGTGGACGGACCCCGGACCGCTGGCCGGTGCGCTCGCCGGCGAGGTCGCCGGCAGGGTCCGGGCGACGCGTTCCACCGTGCCGTCCGGCACCTCGACCGACCCCGAGCAGAGGGCGACGACATCGATCCGGCAGCCCAACCGGGCCGCCGTGGCGGTGCGCATCCCGTCGGATTCGGGGGTGCGGACGTCGACCAGTCCGGCCAGCAGATACCAGGGGCGGGGGTGCCGGGCGTGCAGCGCCTCGATGACGTTCAGGGCGGTGCGACCGGTCGACAACTCGTCGTCCACCAGCACCAGCGGACCCGACCCGACCAGCAGGTCCGGATCGGCCGGGCGCAGCAGATGCCCGGTGGCGTGTGAGTGCGGCTCGCTGAATTCGGCGGCCACCGGCACGTCGCCGACGGTCCGCCGGGTGGAGTGCAGGTACGGCGAGCCGAGCTGGTCGGCCACCAGGTGCCCGAGCGAGGTCGCCGTCTCGGCGAACCCCAGGGTGAGCAGTCCAGCGGGGTCCGGCGGGTCGCCCGCCGGCGGGGCCTGGGCGAGCAGCAGGGCACACAGCGACTCTGCGGCCCCCGGGCGACCGTCGACCGCGGCGCGCGTCGCCACCGACCAGAACGGCGGCGGGCTAGCGGCGGGGCCGTCCGGTCCGGCGTCCAGACGCAGACGGACCAGCGCCCCCAGCAGCCGCCCCAGTCCTGCGATCAGCAGCGGATCGGCGGGCAGGTGCTTGCCCAGCACCGTGGACACGAGCAGCTGCGCGCGGCGCGGATTGCGGCGCAGCGCCAACTGCACGAGGTCGTCGAAGGCCAGACCGACCGGAGAGTGCCGGTGCCGGCTGGTCACCCCGAAGGTCGCCGTCACGTAATCGGCGGGCCGCGCGGGAACGGTGGCCTGACCGGTCATCGGGCGTCCGCCGCGGCGGGCCGGGCCTGCACGTGGGCGGTCAGCAGGTCGACGAAGGACACGCCCTCGGCGGCCACCCCGAAGACCTCGGCCCGCAACAACGTGCGGTGGGCCCAGTTGCGGTGCGGTTTGGCCTCGTTCATCTTGTCGCCGTACCCGGACTTCGTGACCCCGCCGCCCGCCGACTCCGGCCGCAGCACGTCCTGGGCATCGCTGAACTCCTCGTGCGAGACCACCGCGAAGGCGGTGATGGGGGCGACGTGCCGGGGGTGGATGACCGACTTGCCGGTGAGGCCGTTGGCGCGATCCAGGATGGCCTCCCGGATGAGCCCGTCGACCGCACCCCGCAGCAGCTCGGTGCGCAGACCCGCCGCCGACCGTTCCTCGAACGGGCTGTACCGGAGCTGCGGGCGCAGCAGCCGTTCATGATCGGCGAAGTACTCCCAGACCGGTCCAGTGATGGCGAACCCGGTCCCGTCGGCCCGTCCGAACAGGTTGACGACGTGGCTGATCAGCTCGGACGCCACCCCGACGTCGTAGATCGACAGGTCCCGGTCACGGCGGATACCGAACAGCCCGCACAGATCGGTGGCCCCGATGCGGACCGACAGGATGCGGTCCCGGTGGGCTTCGAGCAGCCCGCGGATGCCGAGCAGCTCGGCTTCCCGCGTCTCCCGGTAGAGCACCTCGCGGGTCTCCAGCACCGGCATCGCGTACAGCGGGGACGGGCAGTGGGCGGCGGCCTGTCCCACGGCGTCCAGGTACTCGACCCCGCGGAGCGCCGAGAACTTGGGCAGCACGAAACCGCTGACGGCGGCGAGATCGGCGCCGAGCTGGTCGGCCAGCCAGCCGACCTGCTCGGGCGCCCGCACCCGGACGAAGACCAGCGCCGGCGGCGGGTCGGCGGCCAGGTCGCGCACGGTCTCCACCGTCGACGACAGGGCCGACTCGGTGGAACCGTCCGGGATGGCGTCCTCCAGGTCCAGCACCATCGATCGCACGCCGGCGGCCGCCTGCCGGCGCACTGTCGGGGCGAGGGCCGCCTTGGTGGCCGGGATGTAGAGAGTGGCGCCGAGGGCGGTGGCCAGCAGTTCGCGTTCGCTGTATTGGTCGAACGCGCCGGGTGGGTGCAGGAACAGCTGGTGTCGGACCTCGTCCGACAGATGCTCGAAATGCCTCACGAAGCCTCCTTCGGCCGGTCGGTGCCGCCGGTCGGCGGTGTCGTCACCGGCCCGGCGGGCTGCTGGGGTGGGGCCCCGGGTCGGTCTGATCCGGACCCGTGGGGAACTCCGATGGCGCGGGGGCGGTTCACCCTGCAGGATCCGGCCCGGGCGTCGACGCCGTCGCACACCGGCCGGATCAGGGTTCTTTCCGGGTCGACCCCGGCCGCCGGGGAACAGCCGGTGGGCGGAGGATGACCGGGGAAGCGTACCGGCCACCGGGGTCGGCGCCGCCGGTCCACCGCGTCCGGTCGGTGAACATCAGCCGTGCGGGTGTCGAACAACAGAGGTTCAGAAGGGGAAGAACAGCATGGGTGTGAGCTTGACCAAAGGTGGCAACGTCTCGCTGACCAAGGCAGCACCGGGACTGAAGGCGGTGGCCGTCGGTCTGGGGTGGGACGTCCGGTCGACGACCGGCACCGATTTCGATCTCGACGCCAGCGCACTGGGACTGGGCGAGGACCACAAGATCGTCTCCGACGAATACTTCGTGTTCTTCAACAACACCAAGTCCCCGGAGGGTGCGATCGAGCACAAGGGCGACAACCTGACCGGCGAAGGTGAGGGCGACGACGAGGTCATCGCCGTCGACCTCTCGACCGTCCCGACCTCGGTGAGCTCCATCGTCTTCCCGGTCTCGATCTACGAGGGTGACGCCCGGGGCCAGTCGTTCGGCCAGGTCCGCAACGCGTTCATCCGGGTCGTCAACACCGAGGACAACAACGAGCTGGCCCGCTACGACCTGTCCGAAGACGCCTCCACCGAGACCGCGATGGTCTTCGGCGAGCTGTACCGCAGCGGCACGGAGTGGAAGTTCCGGGCCATCGGCCAGGGCTACGCCGCCGGCCTCGCCGGCATCGCGCGGGACTTCGGCGTCAACGTCTGAGGCTGCGCCCGGGCTGGCCGCTGCCGGCCCGGGCATCGCCGGATGGTGTGAAACGGCCGATTTCGCCTGAGAGACTGATGAGAGGCGTTCCGGTCCTGAAGACGGAGCCGGCCCGCCGCTGTATCCCCTCCGTCGAAGGATGGCCGTGCATCTCAAGATCTTCATGTGGTCGTACATCGTCACCGCGATCTCGCTCGTGGTGGCGTTCTTCTACGGCGGCTGGCAGGCCCTGATCCTGTGCGTGATCCTCGGGATCCTCGAGGTGTCGCTCTCGTTCGACAACGCGGTCATCAACGCGACCGTGCTGGAACGCATGAGCGACTTCTGGCAGAAGATCTTCCTGACCATCGGCATCGTCATCGCCGTGTTCGGCATGCGGTTGCTGCTGCCGCTCGTCATCGTGTGGGCCGCGGCCGGCCTGCCGCCGGTCGAAGCGTTCCGCCTGGCCATGAACCCGCCGGCCGACGGGGCGGCGTACTTCCCGGACGGCAGCCCGTCGTACGAGACGCTGCTGACCGACGCGCACCCGATCATCGCCGCGTTCGGCGGCATGTTCCTGCTGATGCTGTTCCTCAACTGGCTGTTCGAGGAGAAGGAGCACACCTGGCTGAGCTTCCTGGAGAAGCCGCTGGCCAAGGCGGGCAAGCTCGATTCGATGGCCATCCTGGTCGCGGCGGTCATCCTGGTGCTCGCGGCCGAGTTCCTGGCCGAGGAGCCCGAGGTCGTGCTGCTGTCCGGGCTGCTGGGTCTGATCGTCTACCTGGCCGTGAACGGACTCGGCAAGCTCTTCGAGAACCCGGAGACGGTCGGCGCCCACCAGGACGCCGACGCCCCCCAGGACACCACCGCGGTGGCCGACCCGTCCGCCGGGCAGACCGAGCAGGCGAAGGCGTCCCGCAACTCCACGCTCGTCCGGGCGACCGGTAAGGCCGGCTTCTTCCTGTTCCTCTACCTCGAGGTGCTCGATGCCTCGTTCTCGTTCGACGGCGTCATCGGCGCGTTCGCGATCACCTCGGACCCGATCATCATCGCCCTGGGCCTCGGTCTGATCGGCGCCATGTTCGTCCGGTCGCTGACCGTCTTCCTCGTCCGCAAGGGCACCCTCGCCGAGTACGTCTACCTCGAGCACGGCGCCCACTGGGCCATCGGTGCGCTGGCCGTGATCCTCATGGTGTCGATCGGCTTCCACGTCAGCGAGTTCATCACCGGTCTGCTCGGCGTCTTCTTCATCGGCGCCGCCTTCCTCACCAGCGTCCGCCGCAACAAGCGGCTGGCCGCCGAGGGGCACGCCGAGGACGCGAAGCTGCACGTCTGAGCGGCGGGCCGCCGGGCCTGCTGAACGCCGAAGATCCCCGGACGCAGATGCGTCCGGGGATCTTGGTATTCGGGCTTCGTCCGCCGGTCTGGCGTCAGGGACAGGTCAGTTGAAGACGACGCTGCCGTCGTCGCCGGACGAGTCCGTGCCGCTGCCAATGGTGTCGGTGGTGAAGTTCTCGTTGGCCCCCCGAGTGAGGTCGGCCAACGTGCCCAGCGCGGTCAGGGTCGGGCGGGTGTACGGGCGTCCGGCGGGGACGGACTGCGCGTGGTCCACGGGCATTGCGGCGCTCCTTGGTGACGGCGGGCCCGCGATGTCCGCGGCCTGGCGAGAATGAACGACCGAACTGTAAAACACGCGCGGCCGGCCACTGATGACCGCAGAATCAATGACGATTCCTGGGCGATGACGTTCGGTGAGAAAATTCGGCAGGAACGGGTCGCCGGTGACACCGCCGCTGCACGCGGAAGCGCTGGAAGGGGCGGTCGGTGACCGGTGCGCCAAATGGCTCTACCCATCAGAGTGTGATCACGACGCTCGGCGCCAATCACCGGATCAGGGCATCGTGACATGGGAAGACGACTCCGGCTGTCGGCGTGGCACGATGACACTGCGTGTCCGCCGGGGTGGGCGGCCACGGGTGTCGAGCCGGCGGATCACCGCTGCAGAATGCCGGAATGTCGAAATGGATGACACCGGGCCGCCGGGTGGTGAACGGGGAAGGCCGGTGGCGTCGAAATGGAATCGGGGGGTTCTGATGCACATGAGGGACAAAGGTGTGCGGCGCCGTGGGTTGCCCGCCGGTCGAGCGGCGCGGGCGGCCGTCGTGTCCGCGGCCCTGGCCGCGGTCGCGTTCACGTCGGCCTGCAATGGTGAGACGGCCACGACACCGCCCGTGACGAGCGGTTCCCTGACGTCCGCCGCGCCGACATCGTCCGGGGGAGCGCCCTCGGGCAGCCTTTCCGGGTCAGCGTCCGCGACGAGCAGCGTCGCCGGTTCATCCACCCCGGCGTCGTCCGCGCCGGCCGCCCCCACCAGTACGGCGGCGTTGTCGTCCGCCCCGGTGACCACGGCGGCCGCCCCCGCGCCGGCCGCCTCCGCCGCCCCGGCCCCGGCCACCACGGCCGACCCCGCCACCACGGCGGCGCCGGCCCCGGCCACCACCGCTGCCCCGTCGCCGCCGGTCGGCAGCGCCGGTATCGATCAGCCGGCCCCGGGTCCGGCCGGGGGCAGCAGCGGGGACAGCGGGGACAGCGGCGAGATCGGCTGACCCTGGCGCGCCAGGGCGACGTGCAGCAGCAGCGCGTTGCTCCGGACCGGTCCCCGGTCGCGCCAGACCGACAGCAGCCGGTCGACGTCGAGCAGGTCCCGGACGTCGGTCGGCAGCTGATCGGGGTCGAAGTGGGCGGTGGCCTCCCGCGTGGCCGACCGCTGGAACGCCTCGGACAGCACGGCCTTCGGGTGCTGCTCGGTCACCACCGCGGGCAGCCGGCCCCCGGCCAACAGGTGGAACAGCGGGGTTCGCCGGATGGGTGGGAGGACGTCGAGCAGGTCACCCAGCTGCGTGAGGAACACCGGGTCGAACAGCGGGTGCCCGACCCGGGCGTCGCAGCGGTCGGCCATCCGCTCGATGCCGGCGAGCGCGACCTGGGTGAAGCGACTCCCGGCCTCGCGGATCAGCCGCTGCCGGGCCGGCAGCAGCCGCCACCGCCGCCGGGCGGTCAGCAGTTCCTGGCACCTTCGTCGGGCCGCCGGCTGCAACCAGGGCAGATCGGCCGGTGGCCGCAGTGCCGACTCCATCCCGAGTGGGAGCGCCGCCAGCGCGCGGGTGCGGGGCCGGAACCGACGGCCGTGACCACCGATCAGCTGGTCGCCGCCGAATCCGGTGAGCAGCGTGCCGCCCGCGGCCGCCTCGAGCAGCGGCAGGTGGGTGTACATGTTGGCCGGCACCTGCGGTCCGACCAGGTCGAGCATGCGCAGGGCCACGGGGCCGCAGAAGTCGAGTTCGTCGCCGATGGTCAGCACCAGCGGTTCGCCGAGCGGTCCGTGGTCGCGGAGTGCGCCGAGGACCGCGACCTGCCGGGCCGTCTCGTCGGCCCGTGGGGCGTCGGTGAACCGCAGGATGATCGGGACCGGTGGGGGCAGTCCGTCGGTACGGGCGACCGCGGCCGCCACGGCGAGGACGAACGAGGAGTCCATCCCGCCGGAGAAGCTGACCAGGCAGCGGCCGCCGGCCAGCGCGGGGCGGACCGCATCCGCCAGGGCCTGGTAGGCCGCGTGCGCCCGCCGCGCCATCTCGGCAGCGGAGGTGGACGGTGGCCGCCCGGCTCGCGACCAGGCCCGCGTCGGAGCGTCCGCGGTCTCCAACGCTGACCCGTAGGCGATCTCCAATGCGGTGAGGGGAGCGGGCGGTGGCCGGCCGGCCCCGTCGGTCACCGTTCCTCCGAGCCGGCCCACGGATGACGGTGCAGGGCGGTGAAGTCACCGCGGGCGTCCTGCCCGTCCAGCCACGCGTGGGCCCGGACGGCGCCGCCGTCGTCGTGGCGGACCCCGACCACGACGTCACGGGGACGACCGAGTCGGCCGTGCCACTCCTGCCAGACCAGGGCCGTGGGCAGGCAGGACACCCGCCCGAGGCGCAGGGCGCGGGTGATGGCCCCCCGATCCTGGGACCGGGGCGGCCGCGGTGGGGTCGGCACCCGGACCTGGTCGATCGGGGTCCGGCGCAGCCGGCGGTGCAGGACGGCCGCGGACCAGAGCGCCCAACCGGCGGCCGCCCAGCGACGGGGGTCCACCAGACCCGACCGGCGCCGTCTTGCGCCACCGGTGATGGCCGCCCCGGACCGACGGGCCCGCCGGAGGTCCCGGACCGCACCCGGGGCACCGCTGACCGCACGGCGCAGCCGCGAGCCGTAGGCCAGGGCCAGTCCGCGTGGTCCCTGGGTCGCCCGCGGATCCCCGAGCGCCAAGAACGCCGGTGACGGGAACACCCGGCGGGCGACCTGCCGGGCGATGTCCCGCGGGCCGTGCTGTTCATGCAGCACCTTGGCCAGGTTGACGCTGATCCGGGACTGCTGCCGGCCGGCCAGCCACAGATGTGCGGGCACCGCTGACCCCGTCCGACCCAGCGGGCCGCGGAGTTCGTCGCGGCGGGCGGGCGAGAGCAGGTCGATCGCCGCGGCGAGCGCGTCATCGGCGCCCAGCGTGCGGCCCCACCGGACGGCGGCGAGCCAGGTGTCGGCATCGACGAGGGCGTCGGCGCGCTCGAGATCGACCTTCGGGTGCCGGGCCTTGCCGGGGGATGCGGCGTGCAGCAGCACGAGCAGCGTGCTGCCGACCGGTCCCGGGACGTCGACGCGCGTTCCGCCGACCATCATCGGTTCCCGTTCGCCACCGAGCAGGTCGAACAGTTTCCCGGGGTGCGCCACCCCGGCGAATCCGCGGTGCAGGTCGATCGCGCCCATCAGCCCGGGGGGTGCGGCGAGCGGGGCTTCGTACCAGGGGAATTCGCCTTCGCCGACGCCCTGCAGCCGCCAGCGGTAGCCGGCAGCGACGAGCACCCGGCAGGCGGCGTCGAAGTCACCGGGGCGCACCAGGACGTCGACATCGGTGTAGACGCGGGCCGCCGGGTCCTCCGGGTAGAGCCGGACGGCCAGCCCCGGTCCTTTGAGCAGGAGACAGTCGATGTGGTTCGCCAGCAGCAGGCCGACGGTGTGGGCGGTGAGCTGATCCAGGGCCAGGCAGCGAAGGGCCGCAGACCGGCCGGGCCGGGCCGGGGTGGTGGGCGCGGTCACGAACGACGCCCGGTGAGTGGTGCGCCCGGGCCCGGGGCCGGTGTCGTGGTCCGCTGGTGCGGAAGCGCCCTCGGTGGACGGAGGGAGTGCTCGAGCGCGGCGATCACGTCGGGGACCGCGTCCCAGCGCCGCGGACGCAGGAGGTCGAACGCCGGGCGCAGGGCCAGGGAGAGCAGCTGTGAGGGGTCGGAGTCCCAGTCGGCGTAGGCGCGGGTCCGGGCCAGCCGGGACAGCAGTGCCGTGGGGGTGACGGGGCGGAGTTCGACCTCGGCGCCCAGGTCTTCGGTCCAGTGCAGGAACAGCCACCCGCCCAGGGGGAGCGACCGGGGCGCCTCGGGGAGCAGCAACCGGCGGCGGGTAGCGCCGCGGGCGGTGCGGTGCGGAAGGTCGACGCCGGGGACGGGCTGCCGCAGGTCGATGCTCCGGGGCCCGGTGTGGACCAGATCGCCCTCGGTCATCGCCATGTCGTCGGCGAGCACGGTGAGTCCCCGGCCGGCCAGAGCGGCCATCAGGCTGCTCTTACCCGCGGTCCGGCCCCCGCGGACCACCCAGGCCCGGCCGTGCAGGCCGAACACCCCGCTGTGGAAGGCCTCCCGGCCGTTCCATCGGGTGAACGGCGATGCGATCGGGGTGAGGTACGGGTGGGCCAGATCGGCCGGCTCCAACGCGGGGCCGAGCAGGGTGGCCACCCCGTCGACCCGGCCGGATCCCACTGTCGGCTCCATCATCAGCACCCGGCCGTCGGTGAGCGTGCGCACCGACCGGACCGGGCGGGGACCGATGGGTATCGGGGCGGGCGCGACCCGGTCGACCTGACGGACGGTGACGGCCGGTCCGGCGGGATCATCGGACGTGGCGACGGGCAGGCCGGGGACGCCGGCGAGCCCGGGGAAGCGCAGGCCGTAGACGAACGCGTCACCGTCCCCGCCGCTCGGGGTGGTGCTCATCCGCCGGGCCGTTCTTCGACCAGCAGCCCGGCCGCCCGCAGCTCGTCGAGGAAGGTGCGGACGTCAGCGGCGGCATCGGCCGGACCCGCCTGGCCGAGGGAACCGACGAGCGCGGCTTCGTCGGTTCCGTCGACCAGAGCCGGCCAGAGCAGGGCGGCGGTGTGGTTGAGCTCGAAGTAGGCCGAGCCGGCCAGGTCGAGGACCACCACGTGCTCGCCCAGGGATCGCCAGGTGCAGCGGGCGGTGTCGATCCGCAGGCGTGGCCCGGTGACGGTCGACGGAGATTCAGGCACGGTGGAGTCCTCCTCGGTGACGGGCGATGGTGACGGCCCCCTGGTGCAGGGCGGTCGCGAGAACGAGCAGGATGACGGCGGTCGGGGCGAGCAGCACCCAGAGCCCGGCCCAGGGCGCGCCGGACAGTGCGGCCCGCAGTGCGGCGATCACGGTGTGGGTCGGTAGCACCTCACCGACTGCGGCCAGCGGCGTAGGCAGTTGGGACAGCGGCGCGAAGACGCCGGAGACCAGGCCGAGGCCGGCGAGCAGGATCCGCGCGACGGTGGCGCCGGCGGACAGGGCGACGGCGGCGGCGGCGCAGAGGATGCAGACCCCCCAGGTGACGAGCGTGCCGGTCACGAGCACCACCGTCACGCCCCACCAGCTGGCGTGTCCGACGGGGACGCCCAGCAGGGCGATGGCCAGCGCCAGGTAGAGCACGCAGCGGATCAGGCCCTGCAGGGTCGGCCCGGCCGCGCTGGCCAGGGCCAGCACCGGCGGGCGGGTCGGCCCGCACAGGGTCCACTCCAGGACGCCCGAGCGCAGCGACTCCTGGGTCCGGGCGACGGTCTGCCCGGCGGCGACCTGGATCTGCATCAGTGCGGCGATCCCGACGGCGACGAAGCCGAAGGTGGCGGCCCGATCCGGGCCGGCGGCGACCAGCCAGTGGGTGAGGATCGCGAAGCTGCCCAGATTGATGAGGCCGAAGACGGCGTCGAGGACGAGCGGGGACCGGTGCAGCCGGCGGCGGGGATGGCCGGCGCGCACCAGGGCCCGGAAGGCGGCTGCGGCCGGGACGGTCGCGGCGGTGACCGGTCCCGTCGTCTGCAGGGCGGTCAACGCGGACCCGGGCCGGAACGGGCCGGCAGGCTCACGGTGGCGGCGCAGCGTTCGGCGTCCTGCGGGTCGTGGGACACCAGGACCACGGTGGCCTGCGGGCGGGCGTCCAGGGCGGCCCAGAACCGGTCGCGTCCGTCGGCGTCCAGGCTGCGGGTCGGTTCGTCGAAGAGCAGGACGGGTGGGTCGGAGACCAGGGCGCGGGCGATGCTGACCCGGGCCCGTTGCCCGGCCGAGCAGTGCCGGATCTCCTGGGCGGCGTAGGCCGTCATGCCCATCTCGTCCACGACGTGGGCCGCCGCGACGGTGGCCGCGGGTCGGTCGGCCAGTCGCAGCCGGGCGCCGAGGACGACGTTCTCGCTCGCGGTGAGGCGGGGGTGCAGTCCGTTCTCCGGGTTCAGGCAGAGCCCGAGGGCGGCGCGCGCCGCCGGCGTCCCGGTGGGGTGCCCGGCGACGGTCATCCGGCCCTGTCGCAGCCGTAGGGCGCCGGCCAGGCAACGCAGCACGGTGGTCTTGCCGGCCCCGTTGGGCCCCGCCAGGTGCAGTCGCTGACCGGCCGCGACACTCAGGTGCAGGTCGGTCAGCACCCAGGTACGGCGGAGACGCACACCGGCCGCCTCGGCGGTCACCATCGGTTGGCGCGCATTCATGGACGGCCTCCCCCCGAAGTCACCGACAGTGAGTAACTGTAACTGAACGTTGATCGGCATGCCAGCACAGCAGGCGGGAAGTCCGGACTGAGGACGCCACTGGTCAACCCCTACTAAATTCACTACGGTTACTAAGTTCCCCCGCCCCGTGATCGATAGAGGACAACGGTGACCCTCTCTGTCAGGCCGACCGCCACTTCCGCTGTGCCCGCTGTACCGACCAGTGGCGCGCTGCAATTCCCTTCGAGCCCACAGGATGCCGAAACCACTGTCCTGGTCATGGATCTGGCTGAGGACCAGCTTCCTCGGGTGGTGGCAGTCGACACCGCCGGCCGCGTCGGAGGCGATCCGGGCGGTGTCGTGGCCGCGGCCGGGTCGTGGGCGACTTCCTTGCTGCCTGAACATTGGGACAAGGTGACCACTCGACCGGCGTTGCGCGGCCACCGCATGGCGACGGGCGGCGGATCCGGGCGGGCCTGGTCCACCAGGTTCCTGACCAGCGACGTCGAGGTGACGGACACCCGGCTCGTGGTCCGCGCGGCCGACCCGGACGCCGAGCTGCGGTTGGTCACGGAGGTCGAGTCCCTGCCCGGCGGATCGCTGCGCCTACGGCACACCGTGATCAACGACGGAGCGGATCGCTACCTGGTCGAGGGATTGGACGTGGTCGTTCCGTGCCCGGACGACCACGTCGAGAGCCTGGACTTCACCGGTCGTCACGAGCGCGAACGCACGCCCCAGCGGCGGGCGATCACCGACGGCCTCTGGGTCCGCGAAGGCCGGCAGGGTCGGCCGGGCCTGGACGCCGCCGGCCTGCTCATCACCGGTCCGGCCGGGTTCGGGTTCGCCGGTGGCGCGCTGCTCGGCGTGCATGTCGCCTGGAGCGGCAATCACCTGCTGCGGCAGGAGCGCAACGGGGCGTCCGCGACGACGATCGGCGGCGGGGAGCATCTGCTGACCGGCGAGATGGAGCTTTTGGCGGGCGAGTCCTATTCGACCCCATGGGTTTTCGTCACGGCAACGGCTCGCGGCCTGGATGGTCTGGCGGCGGCTCTGCACGGGTGGCAGCGATCGCTGCCCACCCATCCCGGGGTCCCGCCGGTGACCCTGAACGTCTGGGAGGCCGTCTACTTCGACCACGACCTGGCTCGGTTGAAGGACATCGCCGACCGGGCGGCCCGAGTCGGTGTGCAGCGCTTCGTGCTGGACGACGGCTGGTTCCACCTGCGTAAGGACGACCTCGCCGGGTTGGGGGACTGGTGGGTCGATCCGTCGACCTGGCCCGACGGTCTGACCCCGCTCATCGAGTACGTGACCTCGCTCGGCATGGAGTTCGGTCTGTGGTTCGAGCCCGAGATGGTCAACCCGGACTCCGACCTCTTCCGGTCCCACCCCGAGTGGATCCTCTCGGTACCCGGTCGGCTGCCGTTGCCCCACCGCAACCAGGTCGTCCTGGATCTGAGTCGTCCTGAGGTGGTCGACCATCTGTTCGCCCAGATGGATGCGGTGCTGTCGGCGAACGACATCAGCTACGTCAAGTGGGACCACAACCGCGACCTGCTGGAGGCGGGGTCCGGGACCCGCGGTGGGGCGCCCGCCGTCCACGCCCACACCCTCGGCTACTACGCCCTGCTGGACCGTCTTCGGGCGGCCCACCCGCGGGTGGCCTGGGAGTCCTGCGCCTCTGGCGGCGGCCGCATCGATCTGGGGGTGTTGTCCCGGGTGCAGCGGGTGTGGACCTCCGACATGACCGACGCCCTGGCCCGACAGCAGATCCAGCGGTGGACGACCCAGGTCGCCGCACCGGAGTATCTGGGCGCCCACATCTCCGCCCCGACCTCACATCAGACGGCACGCACCCTGCCCTTGGCGTTCCGGGCGGCCACCGCCCTGTTCGGTGCGTTCGGTATCGAGTGGGACCTGTCGGAGGCCGACGACGACGCCCTGGACGAGCTGACCGGCTGGATCGAGCGGTACCGCCGGTTCCAGCCGCTGCTGCACGGCGGGCGGGTCACCCGGATCGACAGCGAGGACCCGGCCGTGCTGCTGCACGGCGTGGTCGCCGAGGACGGGCGCGAGGCATTGATCGCCCACGTCCAGATGGACGAGTCGGTCAGCAACCGCGGGGTCCGCGTCCGCATCCCGGGGCTGGTGGACGACGAGACGTACCAGGTCTGCTGGGAGGGACCGGTCGATGGGCGACGGCTCACCGACACTCCGGGCGTCGATCCGCTCGGGCCGACCGGCGGGGTGCCGGTGACCGGCCGGACGCTCGCCGCTACCGGCCTATGGATCCCGCGTCGTCGGCCGCAGACCGTTCTGCTGGCCCATCTGACCGCGGTGGGCCCCCGGTGAACGGGGCGACCATGCGCGTCGAGCTGTTGCCGGGCGAGCGCTGGTGGGGCGGTGCGGTTGCCGACGGGAAGGCCATGCCGTTCGGCGACCGTGCCCACGAGCGGGACCTGCGGGTGAATGTCGGCTTCCCCGACGACCCCGCCGACGGGTCGAATCAGGCTGCGCCGTTGCTGATCTCGAGCCGCGGTCGATCTGTGTGGTCGGAGAGTGCATTCGCGTTCGCCATCGACGCCGGGCAGCTGACCGTCATCGGCGGAGAGCCGATCCTGGTGGCGGCGGGTTCCACGCTGGCCGATGCCTTCCGGGCGGCCTCGGCCGCCTACTTCCCACCCAGCGGTCGGGCGCCGGCCGCCGAGATGTTCACCGGCCCGCAGTACAACACCTGGATGGAGCTGCCGTACACCCCGACGCAGCAAGGGGTGCTCGACTACGTCCGTGGCCTGCTGGACGCCGGCTTCCCGCCCGGGGTCGTGATGATCGACGACCGCTGGTCGATCGACTACGGCGATTGGCGGTTCGACCCGACCGCCTTCGCCGATCCGCGGGGGATGGTGGACCAGCTGCACGACTGGGGCTGTCAGGTGGTGCTGTGGCTGGTGCCGTACATCAGCCCGGACAGCCCGAACTTCCGCCGCCTGGAGGCGGACGGTCTGCTGCTGCGGGACGCCGACGGCGGGACGGCGATCCGCCGGTGGTGGAACGGGTACAGCGCCATCCTGGACTCGTCCAACCCGGCGGCGCTGCGGTGGCTGCGGACCGAACTGGACGTCCTGGTCGACACTTTCGGCGTCGACGGGTTCAAGTTCGACGGGGGCGACTCGCGCGACTACCTGGACGGCGACATCGGCCTGCACACCACGGATATCGCCGAGCACAGCCGGGCCTGGGGTGAGATCGGCCTGTCCTACCCGTTCAACGAGTACCGGTCGGGGTGGAAACGCGGCGGTCAGCCGCTGGCCCAACGTCTGCACGACAAGCCGGGGACCTGGGACGAGTCGGGGCTGCTGTCGCTGATCCCCGAGGGCATCGCCCAGGGCCTGCTCGGTTACTCCTTCAACTGCGCCGACATGGTCGGCGGGGGAGCGCTGGGATTGACCGAACGGTCCGACCTGGACCAGGAACTGTTCGTCCGCTACGCCCAGGTGGCGGCGCTGTTCCCGATGATGCAGTTCTCGCTGTCCCCGGATCGCGTGCTCGACACCGCAGCTTTGGACGCCGTTCTCGATGTCGTGCGGCTGCGGCAGGACCTGCTGCCCGAGATGCTCGACTGGGTGGACGATGCCGCGCGCACCGGTGAACCGATCCTGCGGGCACTGGCCTACGACTTCGCCGGGGACACCGTCGCCGAGCAGGTGACCGACCAGTTCACCCTGGGGGGCGGCATCCTCGTGGCCCCGGTGCTGGAGAAGGGTGCGACCAGCCGGCGGGTCTGGTTCCCGGCGGGCCGCTGGTCGGCCCCCGACGGGACCGTTCACGAAGGAGCGGCGTGGGCAGAGGTCCCGGTGACCCTCTCGACCCTGCCCTGGTTCCGCCGTACGGACGGCTGATCTCGATCACGCGGACGGCGTGTCTCGCCGGTCGAGCACTCCGGCCGCGGTCGGGGCGAACCCGCAGGCGTCCAGCGGTTCGGCGAACGTGCGGAACGCGTCCCGTTCGGTGTGCAGGGACCACAGCACATCGGCCAGCGCCTCCGGTGCGTGGCCGGGCGGTCCGTCGCCGATGCCGAACGGGATGATCAGCTGCGCGACGTGGATGCCGTGCGGGGCGAGCACCTCGTGCAGGAGTCGGGCGTAGGCGCTCTCGGCCGCGAAGGCGACCGAGGTCCCGGTGACCGCGTCGCGGGGTCGGACGGCGCTGGCCCCGTTGACGAACAGCAGTGTGCCCCGGCCGGCGGCCCGCATGGCCGGGAGAACCTGCCGGGCGGCGGCCACCGGTCCGTAGACCGACTGTTGCACCGGGCCGACCAGGTCGTCGACGGTCGTCTCCAGCACAGGCTTCATGAACTCGCGGGCCGGTGCCGGGCTGTACTGCAGCACCTGCACCGGTCCGAGTTCGGCGGCGGCGCGGTCGAGCGCCGTGGTCACCGCGTCGGGGTGGCGCGCATCGGCGACGAAGCCCGCCGCACGGTGACCGTCGCCGTGGAGTCGGGCAACCAGGTCCTCGACCGACTCCGGACGACGGGCGATGATGGCGACCGCGAAGCCCTCCCGGGCGAAACGACGGGCGACGGCCAGGCCCAGTCCGGCGCCGGCGCCGACGATGGCGAGTGTGCTCATCGGCGCGGCCGCTGTGGCGATTCGTCGGTCCTCATGCGTGTTCCTTTCGATAGGTACACCGCTCAATTCAGCGGAGGCGCGTTGTCGCCCAGACCGACGACGCTGTCGGTGAGGAACCTGTCGTCGCTGCTCTCCACCACACAGCGGAACAGGAACAGATCTTCCTGCCCCTCGGCCAGCACGGTGATCTGCCCGGCGGCGGGTCGTGCGTCGACCCTCACCGTGAGCCGGCCGCCGCGGCTGGGATCCCGCGTGCCCATCAGCTCGGCGGCGGTGGACCGGCACACGGTGTCGTCGTCCTGGGTCGGCGTGCCGTCGTCGGCGCTGCGGATGGCCAGGACCTCTCCGCGATGCCAGGACCTGCAGCTGACGGTGTCGGGGAGTCGATCGGCCACGGCGTAGCAGGCGCGGAGGTTCATCGGCCGCGACGCCATGGGGATCAGATCGCCCAACGTGCCGGTGAATGTTCCGACCCGCGTGAGCGGGCCGCTGACGTCCGGGGTGACGGCGGACCGGGGGGTGATCACGCAGGCGGACACGTCCGGCCCGGCCTCCGAGCCGATGGCGACGATGTCGGTGTCGAAGACGACTGGCGGCGCGGCCCACGCCGCCCCGGGTACCGGGGCGGAGAACGGGTCGCGCCGGTCGAGTCCCAGCGGCTGGAGCACTGTCTGGCCACGCTGCCAGCATCCACGCTTGAGGTCTCCGAGCAGGCTGGGGGCGAACGGTTCGCCGCCGGTGTTCCAGGTCCGGATGATCTGCTCGGTGTGTGGATCGGTGCACTGCACCGGGCGGGCCCGATCGGTTTCCGTCACGCACAGGCCGGCCGCCAGGGCGTGGTCCACCGCGGCCGGTGCAGCGAGCCCGGACACCTCCTGGCGCCGGGTGGGCCCGGCGATGAGGAAGACGAGGATGACGGCGACGGCGGCGACACCGGCTCTGCGCGACATTGCGGCACCCGACCTTCCGTCGAGGACGACCGTGGACGTGCAGTGCCCTGTTCCCGGTTCACCAGCGGGGGCCGGCAACTTCCAAGGAGAAAGATACGTCGGTGGGGCGTCGGCGGCTCGAGCGGCCGTCCGGGTCCGGGATCGGCGGCCTGTGGGGCTGCGAACGGGTGTCTTTTGTCCGGTTGTGACCCTTTGAGTCCAGTTGATTCCATGAACAAACAAAATCTGGACGTCAGACCGATGATCACAACCGGGTCGCCGGCAGACTGACTGAGTTGCGGTGGCTGCGGCGGAGGCCCACCATCGGCTTCGCCCTCGTGGATCGCGATCGCCAGGTCCCTGAGCAGCCATCATGACGATGCGGTCGGCGGATCGAGGCCGGACGCCAGGGGGCACGCGAAGTCGCTCCATATTCCCGTACCCCAGACCGTTGACCCACTCTTCGCCCGTATGATTTCATCAAGTTAGTAACCACCTGGAAGTAAGACCGAGCTCACTGGAGAGTCGATGTCGGATCAGGCCCGCCCTGACGTGGTGCACCTGACCGCCGGCGGCGTCAGTCTCGTACTGGAGACGTCGGAGGATCGGCTCCCCTCGGTGGTCTACTGGGGTGCCGCACTCGGTGACCTGACCGCGTCCGACCTCGGCGAACTCCTACGGTCCTCGCACGGGCCGTTCGGCAACACCCGGTTCGACGTCCCCGAGCGGGTCAGCGTCCTCCCGACACCGGCCGAGGCCTGGATCGGTCGCCCGGGCATCACCGGAAGCCGGGCTGGAAGGGACTTCTCGCCGTCCTTCACCCTCGCCGGCAGCCACCCCGTCGCGGGTGACGAGGTGACTGCCGTCGGCCGACGGTTCGACGCGGTGGACGAGGTCGCCGCACTCGAGCTGAGCATCGAGATCGCGCTCACCCACTCCGGTCTGGTCCAGCTGCGCTCGACCCTGACCAACCGGGGCGCGCAGGAGTACCAGGTCGACGGTCTCGTCATGACCCTCCCGGTACCGACCCGGGCGAACGAACTGTTCGACCTCACCGGCCGGCATGCCCGCGAGCGGGTGCCGCAGCGGGCACCCTTCGGGGTCGGTATCCATTCCCGCGAGTCGAGACAGGGCCGTCCGGGCCTGGACTCGTCGTTCCTGCTCGCCGCGGGGACCCAGGGATTCGGCTGGGAAACCGGTCAGATCTGGGGCCTGCACGTCGGCTGGTCCGGGAATCAGGTGGCCTACGCCGAGCGCCTCTACAACGGTCACCGCGTGCTGGGCGCCGGCGAGCTGCTGCTGCCCGGCGAGATCCGTCTGGCCACCGGGGAGTCGTACACCTCGCCGGTGATCCATGCGGTCGCCGGCACCGGACTCAACGAGGTCGCCCAACGCTTCCACCGTTATCTGCGCTCCCGCCCGCAGCACCCGGTCGCCCCCCGTCCGGTGCTGGCCAACACCTGGGAGGCGGTCTACTTCGACCACGACCTCGACCGGCTCATCGCGCTGGCCGAGCGAGCGGCGGAGGCCGGCGTCGAGCGCTTCGTGTTGGACGACGGCTGGTTCCTGCACCGTCGCAACGACACCGCCGGTCTCGGTGACTGGATCGTCGATCCGGCGGTCTGGCCGAACGGCCTCAAACCGCTCATCGACAAGGTCGACGAGCTCGGAATGCAGTTCGGTCTGTGGGTTGAACCCGAGATGATCAACCTGGATTCCGATCTCGCTCGCGAACACCCGGAGTGGATCTTCCGCGCCGGGGGCCGCGCCGGGCTGCCGTCCCGCCAGCAGTACGTCCTGGACCTCGGTCACCCCGAGGCCTACGCGACCATCGCCGGCCGCCTGCATGCCCTGCTGGACGAATACGACATCCGCTACCTCAAGTGGGACCACAACCGGATGGTCGTCGAGGCCGGCCACGGCCCCGAGGGAGCGCCCGGGGTGCACGAGCACACCCGAGCCGTCTACCGGCTGATGGACGAACTGCGGGAGCGCCACGCGGGTCTGGAGATCGAGTCCTGCGCCGGCGGCGGCGGCCGCATCGACCTGGGCATCCTCGACCGCACCGACCGGGTCTGGGCCAGCGACTGCATCGACGCCCTGGAGCGCCAACAGATCCAGCGGTACACCCAGCTGCTGTTGCCGCCGGAGCTCGTCGGCACCCATCTCGGCGATGCGGAAGCGCACACCACCCGTCGACGGCACCACCTGGCCTTCCGGGCGGCCACCGCGATCTGGGGTCACATGGGCATCGAGTGGGACCTCACCGCCACGTCCCCGGGCAAGCGCGCCGAGGTCCGCCGGTGGGTCGACCTGCACAAGGACCTGCGCCCGCTGCTGCACACCGGCGATGTCGTGGTCGGCGACCATCCGGACCCGGCCTTCTGGGTCAACGGTGTCGTCGCCACCGATCGGTCCGAAGCGGTCTTCGGCATCACCTGTGTGGCCCGACCGGACACCTTCCCGCCCGGACGGATCGCGCTGCCCGGGCTGGATCCGGACACCCGCTACACGGTCACCCCGGTCGCGCCCGCCGACCATCTGCCCGGCGGCACCCAGCTGCCGGCCTGGTGGGACACCGGTGTCACCCTCACCGGCCACGTGCTGCACGAGGTGGGGCTCCAGATGCCGGCCATGTTCCCGGATTTCACCCACATCGTTCGTGCCCGCGCCGTCGGCGACGAGACCGTCGACCACGGCGGCCGCCCTGCCTCACCGGCCACAAAGGAGTGACTGTCGTGAATCCACACGCACGCATCGAAGGCGGGAGGACGCCATGAGCGCGACCGCCGCACCGACCACTCAGACCAAGACCGCGCCGGTCAAGCCCCGCCGCTCACTCGGCGACCTCAAGATCGCGCTGTTGTTCATCGCCCCCGCCCTGCTCGGCTTCTGTGTGTTCTTCGTCTGGCCGACCATCCGGGGCATCTACCTGAGCTTCACCAATTTCGACGGCAGTAACCGGACGCCAGGCTGGGTCGGCCTGGCCAACTACAAGCAGATGCTCAGCGACCCCGTCCTGGGAAAGTCGCTGCTAGCGACGCTCGAGTACGTGGTCATCAACATCGTCGTCCAGACGATCCTGGCCATCCTCATCGCCGTCCTCATGCAGCGGGTCGCCAAGTCCACGCTGGCCCGGGGCATCCTGTTGCTGCCGTACTTCATCGCCAACGTCATCGTCGCGCTGGTCTGGTTCTGGATGCTCGATCCCAACCTGGGCATCGTCAACGACCTGATCGAGAAGGTGGGTCTGGACGGTCAGTCCTGGTTCGGCAACGGCAGTCTCGTCATCCCCACCATCGCGCTGATCAACGTCTGGCGCTACATGGGGTACACGGCGCTGCTGATCTTCGCCGGCTTGCAGACAATCCCGTCCAGTGTGTACGAAGCGGCATCGCTGGACGGCGCCGGGGAGCTCAAGCAGTTCTTCACCATCACTCTGCCGCTGCTGCGTCCGGTGCTGGTCCTGGTGCTCATCACGTCGGTCGTCGGATCTTTCCAGGTCTTCGACACCGTCGCGGTCACCACCCGCGGCGGACCGGCCAACGCCTCCAACGTGATCCAGTACTACATCGTCGACCAGGCGTTCAACCGCAGCCACTTCGGTTACGGCGCAGCCATTTCCGTGCTGCTGTTCGTGATCCTCATCGTCGTCGCCCTGGTCCAGTTCAAGGTCCTGCGGGGCCGCGAGTCGGACCTGGCGTAGGAGCACACCGATGACCATTCCCCCCACCACCGACACGGTCCGCGATCCCGATCTGCTGGATCGACCGCTCGACACCGACGCCGCCGGACCGGTCGCCCCCGAGAAGAAGTCGTTCTCGCTCGGCCGCCTGCTCGCCTGGGTCGTGACCGGGCTGATCATGCTGGTCACGTTGTTCCCGTTCTACTGGATGGTGCGGACCGCGTTCTCCAACGGCTCGACCCTGGCCGCCAACCCGGGGAGCCTGCTCCCGGTCAACTTCACCTGGGGAGCCTTCCAGCGCGTGCTCGGACTGTCCTCGATCGAGGATGCCCGGGCCCAGGGCGGATCCGGCGCATCGATCGACTTCTGGCTGGCCCTGCGCAACTCCGTCATCATCTCGCTGGTCATCACGGTCGGCCAGACGCTGTTCTCGGCCATGGCCGCCTATGCGTTCTCCCGGCTCGTCTGGCCCGGCCGTGATCTCGTGTTCGGCCTGTTCCTGGCCGCGCTGATGGTGCCGCCCATCTTCACCAGCCTGCCCAACTTCCTGCTGATCAAGAATCTCGGGTTGATCAACACGCTGCCCGGCATCATCCTGCCGTTCCTGTTCATGACGCCGTTCGCGGTCTTTTTCCTCCGCCAGTTCTTCCTGGGTCTGAGCCGGGAGGTGGAGGAGGCGGCCAAGATCGACGGGGCCAGCAACGTCCGGATCTTCTTCAAGCTCATCGTCCCGATGAGCTCGGCGCCGATCACCACCCTGGCCATCCTGACCTTCATCGCGTCCTGGAACGAGTACCTGTGGCCGCTGCTGGTCGCCCGGGACGCGTCCGCGCAGCCGTTGACCCTGGCACTGGGCATCTTCCGGTCCCAGACGCCGGGTGGTTCGCCGGACTGGGCCGGACTGATGGCGATGACGCTGCTGGCCGCGCTACCGATCATCCTGCTCTTCGTCGCCTTCGGCCGGCGGGTCGTCAACTCGATCCAGTTCTCCGGCATCAAGTAAGCCGGGATCCCGGTCGCGGGAGTTCCGGCCCCGCGATCGGGTTCCTTTCCACCGCTGCCTTCCTCCTGCGAGGCCGCGCGTCGTCGGCGCGCATCCTCACCTCCCCACCGGGTCTTCCCGGTACCCCACGGCCCCACGGGCCATCACCGGCCGCCAGGCCGTCAGAAAGGAAAGTTCTCGATGAAGAGATCTCGGAGGTCGTTCGCGGCCATCGTCGCCGGCGGGGCCGCCGTGGCCTTGGCCCTGACCGCCTGTGGCGGCGGCAGCAGCGACACTGCCGGCTCCACCGTCGCTTCCGTCGGCGGCGCCCAGACCGCCGCCGCCGGTGGCGATGTCAACGGCACCATCGAGTACTGGCTGTGGGACTCCCTGCAGCTGCCGGCCTATCAGGAGTGTGCCGACGCGTTCGCCAAGAAGTACCCGGGCGCCAAGGTCAACATCACCCAGTACGGCTGGGACGACTACTGGGCCAAGGTCAACAATGGCTTCACCTCGGGCACCGGACCAGATGTGTTCACCGATCACCTGTCCAAGTACCCGGAATTCGTCAACAAGCAGTACATCCTGAACCTGACCGATGCCCTCAAGGCCGACGGTGCCGACAAGGACATCTACCAGAAGGGTCTGTTGAGCCTCTGGACCGCGCAGGACGGTGGGATCTACGGCCTGCCCAAGGATTTCGACACCATTGCGATGTTCTACAACGAGGACATGCTCAAGGCGGCCGGGTACACCGACGCCGACGTGCAGAACCTGACCTGGAATGCCACCGACGGTGGAACGTTCGAGAAGTTCATCGCCCACATGACCATCGACAACAACGGCGTGCGCGGTGACGAGCCCGGATTCGACAAGGCGAACGTCAAGACCTACGGCTTCGGCCAGGAGAACCTGACCGATGGTGTCGGACAGACCCAGTGGAGTCCTTTCACCGGAAGCAACGGGTGGGACTACACCAATGTCAATCCGTGGGGTACCCAGTTCAACTACGGCGACGACAAGTTCGCTGAGACGATGGCCTTCTACAAGTCGTTGAGCGACAAGGGTTATTCGCCCACCATCGACAAGACGGTGGGCGTGGACACCGGCACCCAGCTGGCGGCGGGGACTTTCGCCACCGTCTTCGAGGGCAGCTGGAACACCAGCAGCTACCTCAGCAAGGGCGTCAACCTCAAGATCGCCCCGACCCCGGTCGGACCGAGCGGCAAGCGTGCCTCCATGTTCAACGGTCTGGCCGACTCGGTCAACGCCGCGTCCAAGAACCAGCCGACCGCGGTGAAGTGGGTCGAGTTCACCGGTTCGCAGGAATGCCAGGACCTCGTCGCTGCGCAGGCCGTCGTCTTTCCGGCCATCCCCGAGTCGACCACCAAGGCCGAGGACGCATTCAAGGCCAAGGGCATCGACATGTCCGGCTTCACCGTGCAGGTCAAGGACGGCACGACCTTCCTGACCCCGATCACCGATCACGCGGCCGACGTCACCGCGCTGATGGCGCCGGCGCTGCAGGCCTACATGGGCGGCCAGGCGGACGCGTCCTCCTTCAAGGACGTCAACGACCAGGTCAACGCGCTGTTCAAGTAGCACCGAACGACCCGGCGCGGCCGGGACGGGTGGGCGCACCCGTCCCGGTCCCGCCGGCGCCGACCGGCCGTGACGGGCCCCGCGGGAGAACGAGGCAAACGTGACGAGTGACCTGGCGGTCGCCGCTAGAGTGCAGCGCATGGTGGAACGGGCAGGAGCGGTTCCCCCTCTGTCCAGCGCCTCCCGCGACACCCTCGTCCGGCTCCTCGTGCACGGCCCGGCTTCCCGGGCCGACCTGGCCCGACAGTTGCGACTGTCCGCCGCCAGTCTCACCCGTATCGGCCGTTCGCTGGAGGACGGCGGCATGGTGGTCGACGCCGAGGCCGCCGTCCCCCAGCGCATGGGCCGGCCGTCCCAGGCGATGGACGTCAACGTCGATGCCGTCCACCTGATCGGCATCAAGCTGTTGGCCGGCGAGATGGACCTGGTGCGCACGGACATGCGCAGCACCGTGCTGGCCCACCGCACCGTTCCCCTGCCGTCCCACGCGGTCGCGGACGCGGTGCAGTGCATTGCCGACGCGGTCCTGGCCGAGGTCGCCGTCGACCCATCGGTCGCCACCGTCGGTATCAGCCTGGCCGGGCCGGTCGACCCGCATTCCGAGATCGTCACCCACTCACCCTTTCTCGGCTGGCAGAACGTGCCGCTACCGCGCTTGGTGAGCGAGAAGATCGGTCTCCCAGTGGTCATCGAGAACGATGTCCGCGCCCTCACCGCCGCCGAACACTGGTTCGGCGCCGCCGCCGGGGCCACCGATTTCGCGCTGGTCACCATCGGTGCCGGAGTGGGCTGCGGAGTGGTCATCGGAGACCGTCTGGTCGACGGGCGCAGTGGCGCCGCCGGCCAGGTCGGTCATCTACCGGTCACCGATTCCGGTCCGCTGTGCGAGCGCGGCCACCGCGGTTGCGTCCGCTCCTACCTCGCCTCCTCGCTCATGGTGGCCCAGGGGGCCACCGCCCTGGGCCACCCGGACCTGACCTACCAGGGTCTGATCGGCCTCGCCGCGGACGGCGACCCGGTGGCCGGGCGCATCCTGCGGGACGCTGGTTACGCCCTGGGTACAGTCGTCGGGCTCGTGGCATCGATCGCCGGGCCCAGCAAGGTCATCATCTCCGGCGAGGGGGTCCCGATGGTCCCCCTGGTCATGGACGTCGTCGAGCAGCGGGCCCGCGAGGTCGAACACTGGGCGGCCCCCCGCGTGCCCATCGAGGTCGCCGAGTTCGGTTTCCTGGAATGGGCTCGGGGCGCGGCCGTCGTCGCCTTGCAGCAGTTGCTCGAGTCGTCCATCGGACTGGCCTGACCGCAGCGAGACGAGCAGCGAGTCCGCTGCCGTGATTCCGGCGCACCCTGATCCAGCACTTCTAGCGCAGATTGGACGGCATCGTGCCGAGCCCCGCCCCGACCACTCCCGTCACCCGCAGCGAGGCCAGGATGGCCGACGGTCGTCAGTTGTTCTACTTCGACGAGACCGACCATCCCGGCCGGGTTCTGCACGACCCGCGTGAGCTGCCGACGGTGCTGCCGGCGTCCATGGTGCGCTACGACGCCCTGTTGGGCGAGTGGGTCGGCATCGCCGGCCACCGGCAAACCCGGACCTATCACCCGCCGGCGAACGCGTGCCCGCTGTGCCCGTCCAGCGATGCCAACGCGAGCGAGATTCCCTCGCCCACCTACGACGTGGTCGTCTTCGAGAATCGCTTCCCGTCCTTCGCCGGCGGCGAGGGCACGGCGACCGTCGGCGATCCAGCGGCGTGGATCGGACAGTCCCGACCGGGCAGTGGCCGATGCGAGGTGGTCTGCTTCACGTCCGAGCACCACACCGTGCTGTCCCGGCTACCCGTCCGACGGATGCGCACGGTCATCGAGGCCTGGACTGACCGCACCGCGGCGCTGTCCGCGGAGCCCGGCGTCGAGCAGGTGTTCTGCTTCGAGAACCGGGGCGTGGAGATCGGTGTCACCCTCGCGCACCCGCACGGGCAGATTTACGGCTACCCGTTCGTCACCCCCAAGACAGCGGCTGCGCTGAGGTCGGCTGCCGACTACCGGCAGCGCACCGGTCGCGACCTGTTCGCCGACATCCTGGCCGCCGAGATCGACGCCGAGGTGCGGGTGGTTGCACAGAACGACACCTGGATCGCGTTCGTCCCCTTCGCGGCCCGCTGGCCGGTGGAGGTGCACCTCTATCCCCGGCGGCCGGTGCGGGACCTGACCGGTCTGGACGAGGCGGAGAGGGACGACCTGGCGGCGCTGTACCTCGAGGTGGTCCGGCGCATGGAAGGCGTCTTCGCGGACAGCCTGCCGGCGATCACCGGCGTGCATCAGGCCCCGGTCCACGCCCGGGACGGGGACTACCGGTTGCACCTGGAGGTCTTCACCATCCGCCGCTCCGAGGGACGGATCAAGTACCTGGCCGGCTCCGAGTCGGCGATGGGCGCCTTCGTCAATGACATCGCCCCGGAGTCGGCTGCCCAGCGGCTGCGCGATGTCGTCCTGGAGACTGCTGGGGAGGGAGTGCTGTGAAGGCGTTGGTGGTCGGTGGGGCCGGCTACATCGGGTCGGTCGTCACCCGGCTGCTGCTGTCCCAGGGCCACGAGGTGGTCATCCTGGACGACTGCTCCACCGGCCACGCCGACTCGGTTCCGTCGGGCGTCGAACTGGTCCGGGCCGACATCGGCACCGCGGGCTCGGTCCTGGCCGGAGCCGGGTTCGACGCAGTGCTGCACTTCGCCGCCAAGTCGTTGGTCGGTGAATCGGTTCGCGAGCCCGGTCTGTACTGGCGGACCAACGTCGTCGGCACCCGGGCCCTGCTGGACGCGATCACCGAGTACCAGGTCCCGGTGCTGGTGTTCTCGTCCACGGCCGCGACCTACGGTGACCCGGAGACGGTGCCCATCCTCGAGTCCGCAGCGACCCGACCGACCAGCCCGTACGGGGCGAGCAAGCTCGCGGTCGACATGATGATCACGGGGGAGTGCGCTGCCACCGAGCTGGCCGCGGTGTCGCTGCGCTACTTCAACGTCGCCGGCGCCGCCCTCGGGGTGGGCGAGAGACACGGTGTGGAGACCCATCTCATCCCGAACGCCATCCGCGCGGCGCGCGGGCTCGGTGAACCCCTGCAGGTGTTCGGTGACGACTGGCCCACGCCGGATGGCACCCCGATCCGGGATTACGTCCACGTGTTGGATCTGGCTCGGGCTCACGTGCGAGCCCTGACCGCGGCCCGGCCCGGTGAGCACCTGATCTGCAACCTGGGGAGCGGCGACGGTTCGTCGGTGCGCGAGGTGCTCACCGCGGTGGAGCGCGTCAGCGGGCATGCGGTGCCGCATTCGGTCGGCCCGCGCCGGGCCGGCGACCCGGCGCGGCTGATCGCCTCCTCCGCGGTGGCTCGCCACCGGCTGGGGTGGACCCCGGAGCTCGGGTTGTCGGAGATGATCGAGGACGCCTGGCACTTCCACACGACGGGAACGACCATCCGATGAGCCCTGCCGACATCGACGTCCGTGCGCTCTTCCGCGCCAGTTTCGACCGGGAGCCGGACGGAGTGTTCTCCGCCCCCGGCCGGGTCAATTTGATCGGCGAGCACACCGACTACAGCGGGGGACTGGTGCTCCCGTTCGCCATCGACGCCCGCGCTGTGATCGCCGCGGCCGGCACCGATGACGGCCTGGTCAGCATGGTGTCGGCGCAGCGGCCCGGTGCGGTGGTGACCGTCCCGCTGGCGGGGTTGGCTCCGGGTGCGGTGGACGGCTGGGCGGCCTACGTCGCCGGTTCCGTCTGGGCCGCCCGGGAGGCGGGCGTCGCGGTGTCCGGCCTGGCGCTGGCGCTGGATTCGACGGTGCCCAGCGGGGCGGGACTGTCCTCGTCCGCCGCGCTGGAATGCGCCGTCGTCCTGGCGGTCGCCGGTCTGGCCGGCCAGTCGCTGGAACCGTTGGAGGTGGCGCGGATCGCCCAGCGGGCCGAGAACGCGTTCGTCGGGGTGCCCTGCGGCCCGATGGACCAGACCGCCTCGGCCGCCTCCGAGGCCGGCTCGGTGCTGTTGTTCGACACCCGGGCCGGCACGATCGACCACATCCCGTTCGATCCTGGTGCGGCCGGCCTGTCCGTCCTGGTGGTCGACACCCGGGTGTCCCACTCGCTGGCCGACGGCGAGTACGGCCGCCGCCGCGCCTCCTGCGAGCGGGCCGTCGACATCCTCGGTGTCGAGCAGCTCCGCGACCTACGGCTGGACGATCTGGCCGGCACCCTGGCCGCCCTGCCGGACGACGAGCTGCGCCGCCGGGTCCGCCACGTCGTCACCGAGAACGCGCGGGTCGTGCAGGTGGTCGAGCTGCTGCGGGCCAGCCGGATCGACGAGATCGGGGACCTGCTCACCGCATCCCACGTCTCGCTGCGCGACGACTACGACGTGTCCTGCGCCGAGCTCGATGTGGCGGTCGAGGTGGCGCTGGCCGCCGGTGCGCTGGGTGCCCGGATGACCGGCGGCGGATTCGGTGGGTCGATCATCGCCCTGGTCCCCACGGCGTCCGCCGCGGGCGTGGGCGACGCGGTCATCGCCGCGTTCGCCGAGCGTGGCTGGACAGCGCCAGTGGTCCGTCCGGTCAGCCCGGCCGCCGGCGCCCGCCGGGACTGACCGCGACGGCCGGGACCGTCCCGCACCGCCGCGAGGCCCGGCTGACCTGACGGTCAGCCCACCGGGATGTCCGGCCGCAGCAGGCCCCGCGCCTGCAATGCGGTCCACACCGCCGCGGGGACGGCCGCGCGGTGGGCCTGGGCGTCGGCGTGCATCTCCTCGGGCGAGCGGGCTCCGACGACGACGGAGACGACGGCCGGGTGCAGCAGTGGGAACGCGACGGCGGCGGCCGTGAGGGTGGTGCCGTGGTCGGCGCAGACCGCTGCGATGCGGCGGGCGCGTTCGACGAGATGACCCGGCGCCCGGGCATAGTCGTAGGTGGCGTCCGGGTCGGGGTCGGCGAGCAGTCCGGAATTGAAGACGCCGGCGGCAATCACGGATTTGCCGAGCCGGTCGGCGGCGGGCAGGACATCGTCGAGGGCCTGCTGGTCGAGCAGGGTGTAGCGGCCGGCCAGCAGCACGATGTCCGCGGCTGTCTCGGTGAGGAACCGGGTGAGCATGCCGCTCTGGTTCATCCCGGCCCCGATCGCTCGGACGACGCCCTGATCGCGCAGCTCGGCCAATGCCGGGATGGCCTGTTCGGCGGCCTGCGCCCAGTGTTCGTCAGGGTCGTGGACGAGGACGACGTCCAGCCGGTCCAGCCCCGTCCGCCGCAGGGTGGCGTCGATCGAGCGCAGTACCCCGTCGCGGCTGTAGTCGCGGACGCGACGGTGGGTGGCCGGGACGTCGAAACCTTCGTCGTCACGTCGGCCGGCCGCCGGTTGCTCGACCAGCAGCCGCCCGACCTTCGAGCAAACGACGTACTCGTCGCGCGGGCGGTGGGCCAGGGCCCGGCCGAGTCGACGTTCGGACAACCCGAGCCCGTAGTGCGGCGCGGTGTCGAAGAATCGCACCCCCTCCTCCCAGGCGGCGTCGACGGTGGCCTGCGCGGTGCTGTCGTCGATCCTGGTGAAGAGGTTGCCCAGCGGGGCTCCGCCGAGTCCGAGCGAGCCGAGAGGCAGGCCGCCGCCGACGATCTCCTGGGTCACGACATCTTCTCCTCGTCGGTAGGGCCGGGGGTCGGGATGGCGACGGGCGGCGCGTCCGGCCGCGGGGGCGCGACACCCTCGTCGGCCACCAGCAATTGTGTGGCCGCCAGTTCGCGATAGAGCGGGGTGCGGTCGAGCAGTTCGGTGTGGGTGCCGACCCCCACCACCCGGCCGCCGTCGAGCACCACGATCTGGTCGGCGTCGACCACGGTGGACAGGCGGTGGGCCACGACCACCAGGGCCGTCCCGTCGCCGTGCTGCTGCACCGCCCGCAACGCCTGGGCCAGGGCGGCCTCGTTGCGGGCGTCCAGGCTGGCGGTCGGTTCGTCGAGCAGCAGCAACTCCGGGCGGGCGAGCAGCGAACGGCAGATCGCCAGCCGCTGACGCTCGCCGCCGGACAGCAGCACCCCGCCTTCCCCGACCTGCGCGTCCAGCCCCAGCGGGGAACGGGTCGCCACCGCGGTCAGGCCGGTGGCCACCAGCACGGCGTCGACCTGGGCCGGGGTCGCGTCCGGCGCGGCCAGCAGCAGGTTCTCCCGCAGCGTGCCGGCCAGCACCGGGGCCTCCTGCTCGACGTAGCCGAGCCGGGCCCGCAGGGCGGCCCGGGGCAGGTCGCGCAGGTCGACGCCGTCGAGCCGGATGCGGCCAGCCGCCGGGTCGTCGAACCGTTCCAACAGGCCGAGCAGGGTGGACTTGCCGGCCCCGGACGGCCCGACCAGCGCGGTGCGGGTGCCCCGCGCCGCGGTGAACGAGACGTCCTGCAGCACCGGTGAGTCGCCACCGCGATGGACGAAGGTCAATCGCTCGACCGCCAGCAGCGGTGCGCCCGACGGCGGGCGCGGCGACGTCGGGACGGTGGGCGGGCCGGGGTCCTCCTCGGGCAGGTCCAGCACCTCCTCGACCCGGGACAGGGCGCCCAACCCCTGCTGCAGCTGCGCGTAGGCCCCCAACAGCTGGCCGAGCGGGAGCACCAGCAGGAACAGGTACAGGATGAAGGCGACCAGGTCGGCCACGGTCAACGCGCCGCTGGCCACCCGGTAGCCGCCGACGCCGAGGACGGCGACGAACGCGCCCTGCACGGCCACGCCGACCAGCGGGGAGATGGCCGCCCGCACCCGGGCCGCCCGCACTCCGGCGTCGTAGGCCTGTTCCGCGGCCACCCCGACGGCGGCGACTTCCCGGTCGGTGGCCCCGGAGGCCCGGATGGTGCGGACCGCGCCGAGCGCCCGTTCGACGGCGGCGGTCATCGCGCCGACCCGTTCCTGCGACAGACGGGCCAGCGCGCGCAGCCGTCGGCCGACCAGCACTCCGGCGGTCACCCCGACGCCGACGGCCAGCAGGGTCACGCCCAGCAGGGTGAGGTCGACCAGGGCCATGGCGATGACGGCGCCGACGGCCAGCAGCGCCGACGAGGCCACCTCGACCAGACCCGAGGTGACCACCGCCCGCAGCAGCGTGGTGTCCGAGCCGACCCGGGAGATCAGGTCGCCGGTGCGGCGGGCGTCGAGGTCGGCGACCGGCAGCCGCAGCAGCCGGTCGACCAGCCGCCGGCGGGTGTGCAGCACGATGCCCTCGGCCGTCCGCTGCAGCAGGAACTCCTGGAACGCGCCGATCACCGAGCCGGCGATGAGCACCACGACCACCAGGACGACGGTCCCGGTGACGGCGGCACCGACCTGGACGCCGTCGATGACCTGCCGGACCAGCAGGGGCTGGGCCAGCCCGGTGGCCGCGGTGACCAGTGACAGGGCCGCGGCGGCGGCCAGCGGTCCGCGGTGGGCGCGGAGGTAGGGCAGCAGGCTGCGCAGCCCGGCTCGTCGGTCCTTGGCGTCGGGTGGCAGGGTCGCGGGCTCGGTCAGCGGTCGCCCCAGCGGCAGAGGCGGAACCGTTGGTGCGCCGCCTGTTTGCTCACGCCCATGGCCAGGGCGATCGAGGCCCAGGACGCCGACCGGACCCGGGCGCGGCGCACGGCCAGTTCCTCGAGCGTCTCCAGTTGGCGGCGGGCCGCGGCCAACGCGGCCAATGCCTCCAGAGGGTCGTCGTCCGCCGCCCGGGCCACCAGTGCTGCCAACTCGGCCACCTCCTCGTCGCGCGCGATCATGCCGTCAACTTTGCTTGACGGTGGCTCCTCCGTCAAGGGACGTTGACGAGCCGCCCCGACCACCAACCGACCCGTGCCCGAAACAATGTCCTTACATGACGCTCCTAGCCTGACGCCGTCATCGCTGCACCGGCATTCCCGGACGAGGGGTCGTCGACCATGAAGCCGTCGGACACATCCGCCACCACCGCACTCCCCGCCGGAGCCGGCGAGAACACCGCCCAATCCGACTATCTGGCTCGGCGATCACTGCGCACCGGAACGGCCGGGTGGATCCTGCTCGCCGGTCTCGGGGTCAGCTACGTCATCTCCGGCGACTACTCCGGCTGGAACTTCGGTCTCGCCGAGGGCGGGTTCGGCGGCCTGTTGATCGCCGGCGTCGTCATCGCGGCGATGTACCTGTGCATGGTGCTGGGTATGGCCGAGATGTCGTCGGCCCTGCCGGCCGCCGGCGGCGGCTACACCTTCGCCCGGCGCGCGCTGGGACCGTGGGGTGGGTTCGCCACCGGAACGGCGATCCTGCTCGAGTACTCCATCGCCCCGGCGGCCATCGCCACCTTCATCGGGGCGTACGTCGAGTCACTCGGCCTGTTCGGCATCACCGACGGCTGGTGGATCTACCTGGCCGTCTATGCCCTCTTCATCGGCATCCACCTGGCCGGCGTCGGTGAGGCGCTCAAGGTCATGTTCGTCATCACCGCGATCGCGCTGGTCGGGTTGGTCGTCTTCGCCGTCGCCGCGATCGGCGGCTTCTCCTGGGCCAACCTGTTCGACATCGCCCCGACCGACGCGGCCGGGGCCACCGACTTCCTGCCGTTCGGCTACCTGGGCATCTGGTCCGCGGTCCCGTTCGCGATCTGGTTCTTCCTGGCCGTCGAGGGGGTGCCGCTGGCCGCCGAGGAGGCGGCCGACCCGACCCGCAACGTGCCCCGCGGCATCATCGCCGCGATGGCGGTGCTGCTGGTCAGCGGGGCGGTCGTGCTGTTCCTGGTCCCCGGGATCGGTGGCGCGGCGGCGATGTCGGAGTCGGGCAACCCGCTGGTCGAGGCGCTGGGCAGCGGCGCGGCGGCCACCGTCGTCAACTACATCGGTCTGGCCGGCCTGATCGCCTCGTTCTTCTCGATCATCTACGCGTACTCGCGCCAGCTCTTCGCGCTGTCCCGGGCCGGCTACCTGCCGACCAGCCTGTCGATCACCAACCGGCGCAAGGCCCCGACGCTCGCCCTGATCGTTCCGGGCGTCATCGGCTTCGCGCTGTCGCTGACCGGGCAGGGCGCGATGCTGCTCAACATGGCCGTCTTCGGCGCGGCGGTCAGTTACGTGCTCATGATGGTCAGCCACATCGTGCTGCGGGTCCGCGAACCTGAGATGCCCCGGCCGTACCGGACGCCGGGCGGGGTGATCACCACCGGGTTCGCGCTCGTCGTCGCCGTCCTCGCCGTCGTGGCCACGTTCCTGGTCGACAGCACCGCCGCCCTCTGGTGCCTCGGGGCGTTCGCCGCGTTCATGGCCTGGTTCGGGTTCTACAGTCGGCACCACCTGGTCGCCGCCTCGCCCGACGAGGAATTCGCGGCTCTGGCGGCGGCCGAGGACGACCTGAAGCACACTGAGCCATGACGGTCTATCGGCAGACGCTGGACGGGCACACCTACACCTTCGACGGCATCGTCGACCTGCTCGCCAAGGCAACCCCGCAACGCTCGGGCGACGAGCTCGCCGGCTGCGCCGCCACCAGCGACGCGGAACGGGCCGCCGCGCAGTGGGCGTTGGCCGACGTCGAGCTGGCCACCTTCCTGCAGCACCCGGTGATGCCGTACGAGACCGACGACGTGACCCGGTTGATCATCGACCGGCACGACGCCGCCGCGTTCGCGCCCGTCCGCTCACTGACCGTCGGCGAGTTCCGTGACTGGCTGCTGGCGGTGGCCGCCCGACCGGACGCCGCCGACGTGCTCACCCCCTTGGCGCCGGGCCTGACGCCCGAGATGGTCGCCGCGGTCAGCAAACTCATGCGCAACGCCGACCTGATGGCGGTGGCCAAGGCGGCCCGCGTCACGACGGCGTTCCGTAACACCATCGGCCTGCCCGGCCGGCTGGCCACCCGGCTGCAGCCCAACCACCCGACCGACGACGCCAAGGGCGTGGCCGCCGCGGTGCTGGACGGTCTGCTGCTCGGCTCCGGTGACGCGGTCATCGGCATCAACCCGGCGACCGATTCCCCGGCCACCGTCGCCGAGCTGCTGCGGCTGCTCGACGACATCCGCTCCCGGTTCGACATCCCCACCCAGACCTGCGTTCTCACCCACGTCACCACCACGCTGGACCTGATGCGGCAGGGCGCCCCGGTCGACCTGGTCTTCCAGTCGATCGCCGGCACCCAGGGCGGCAATGCCTCCTTCGGCGTCGAGATCGAGATGCTTGCCGAAGCCAGAGATGTGGCGCTCAACCTCGGACGCGGCACCGTCGGCAACGACGTCATGTACTTCGAGACCGGCCAGGGCTCGGCCCTCTCGGCCGGCGCGCACCTCGGGGTGGACGGCCGGCCGGTCGACCAGCAGACCCTGGAGGTGCGGGCCTACGGCTTGGCCCGGGAGTTCCACCCGCTGCTGGTCAACACCGTGGTCGGCTTCATCGGACCCGAGTATCTCTACGACGGCAAGCAGATCATCCGGGCCGGGCTGGAGGACTACTGCTGCGGCAAGCTGCTCGGCCTGCCGATGGGCGTGGACGTCTGCTACACCAACCACGCCGAGGCCGATCAGGACGACATGGACAGCCTGCTGATGCTGCTCGCTGCGGCCGGGGTCGGGTTCGTCATCGCCGTGCCCGGGGCCGACGATGTGATGCTCGGCTACCAGAGCCTGGCCTTCCATGACGTGCTCTCGGCCCGTTCCGTCCTCGGGCTGCGGCCGGCACCGGAGTTCGAGACCTGGCTGCAGACCGTGGGTCTGAGCGACGAGCGCGGCGGTATCCGGCTCATCGACCCTTCCGGCTCGGCCCTGCAGCAGTTGACGGCGGTGTCCTGATGAGCACCACCCCGGAGACCACCGGACCGCCGACCGGCCCCGACTTCTGGACCCGGCTGCGGGAGACGACGCCGTCGCGGATCGGGCTCGCCCGTACCGGCGACGCGATCACCACGAGGCACCTGCTGGAGTTCCGGTCGGCGCACGCCGCCGCCCGCGACGCCGTCCACGAGCCGCTGGATGTCGCGGCCCTGACCGAGCAGGTGACGGCCCTCGGCCTGGGTGACCCGGTGACGGTCGCCAGCCGCGCCGCCGGGCGCAGCGAGTACCTGCGGCGCCCCGACTTCGGCCGACACCCGGCCGATCTCGGCCCCCTGGACGACGTCCCCCGCGGGCGGGACATCGCCGTCGTGCTGGCCGACGGGCTGTCGCCCCGGGCCCTGTCCGAGCACGGGGCTCCGCTGGTCGGCGCCATCGTCGAGGCGCTGGGTGACCGGTGGTCGATCGCGCCGCCGGTGATCGCCACCCAGGCCCGGGTCGCACTCGGCGACCACATCGGCGCCGCGCTCGAGGTGGGGACGTTGATCGTGGTCATCGGGGAGCGGCCCGGGTTAAGCGTGGCCGACAGCCTGGGCGTCTACCTCACCCAGGGACCCCGGGTGGGGCTGACCGACGCGGACCGCAACTGCGTCTCGAACATCCACCCGCCCGGCGGCCTGAGCTACGCCCAGGCCGCCCGGGTGGTGGCCGGTCTCGTCGAAGGGGCCCGCGCGCTGGGCCGTTCCGGGGTCGCCCTCAAGGACACCTCACGGGCGGCCGTCGAGGCGGCCGAACGCAGCGCCCTGGACTGACGCCCGGCGCCGATCCCGGTGTGGGTCGGTAAAGAATGCCGCTACCACTGGCGTGGTTGCGGCATTCTTCACCGACCCGGGATTACGAGAGCGACTGCCGGGCCAGCGGCACCAGCTGGTCGGCGGTACGCGCGTTGCCGGGGGCCCCGATGGCGGTGAAGGTCCAGCCGGTCCCGGAGCGGGACAGCCGGGCCATGACGACGGCGGTGTGCGAGCCGGACCCGGTCAGCGTGTAGCGGACCAGTTCCTTGTCGTGGTCGGCGGAGTCGACCACCCGGGCGGTGGCGTTCTCGATCTGGCCGAAGTTCTGGCCGCTGTAGCTGTTGACGGTGAAGACGATGTGCGTGACGGCGGCGGGCACCCGCGGCAGGTCGACCATGATCGACTCGTCGTCCCCGTCGCCCGCTCCGGTGAGGTTGTCGCCGGTGTGGATGATCGAGTTGTCCCGCGAGCGCAGGTTGCCGTAGTAGACGACGTCGAGCACCTGACCCTGGGCGTCCAGCAGCAGGGCGGAAGCGTCCAAGTCGACGGCCACCTCCTTGGTGCCCCCGAAGAAGCCCTTCTTCTTCATCGCGTCCCAGCCCAGGCCCATGCGGACCTGCGAGAGGCCTCCGCCGTTGTCCTTGGTCAGGCTGACGGTCTGGCCCTTGCTGAGATTGACTGCCACGGTGCACCTTTCGCTGGGGAACAGGGACATGCAGGTGTTACAGGTTGACGCCGTAGTCCTTGGCGATGCCGGCCAGGCCGGTCGAGTAGCCCTGGCCGATGGCCCGGAACTTCCACTCGGTGTTGTGCCGGTACAGCTCGCCGAAGACCATCGCGGTCTCCACCGAGGCGTCCTCGGACAGGTCGTAGCGGGCCAGTTCGGTGCCGTCCTCGGAGTTGACGACCCGGATGTAGGCGTTGCGGACCTGACCGAAGGTGACGGCGTTGGCCTCGGCCTCGTAGATGGAGGCCAGGAAGACCACCTTGGTCAGGGTGTCGGGTGCCGCAGCCAGATCGACGGCGATCACCTCGTCGTCGCCGCCGCCCTCGCCGGTGCGGTTGTCGCCCTGGTGCTCGATGGCACCCTCGGGGGATCGCTTCTGGTTGAAGAAGATGAAGTAGGCGTCCGACAGCACGGTGTCGTCACTGCCCAGGCCGAGGGCGCTGGCGTCCAGATCGAACGTGGCGCCGGTGGTGGTCCGGGCGTCCCAGCCGAGACCGACGGTCACCGCCGTCATCCCGGGCGCCGCCTTCGTCAGGGACAGGTTGCCGCCCTTGACCAGGCTGATCCCCATGCGTGAACTCCTTCGTCCGCGTAGTGGTGTGGGTCGGCTGGGTCAGCCGACGTTGACGCCGAAATCGCGGGCGATGCCGGCCAGGCCACTGGCGTACCCCTGGCCGATCGCCCGGAACTTCCATTCCCCGTTGTGCCGGTACACCTCGCCGAACACCATCGCGGTCTCCACCGAGGCGTCCTCGGTGAGGTCGTAGCGGGCCAGTTCGTCGTCGTTGGCCGTGTTGACCACGCGGATGAACGCGTTGCGGACCTGACCGAACGACTGCTGGCGGGTCTCGGCGTCGTAGATCGACACCGGGAACACGATGGAGGACACCTGCGGCGGGACCGCGCTGAGATCGACGACCACGACCTCGTCGTCACCCTCGCCCTCGCCGGTGAGGTTGTCGCCCTGGTGGGCGATCGACCCGTCCGGTGACGTCAGGTTGTTGAAGAAGACGAACCACTCGTCCCCGAGCACCTTGTGGTTAGCGCCGAGCGCCAGCGCGCTGGCGTCCAGGTCGAAGTCCTGGCCGGCGGTCGAGCGGACGTCCCAGCCGAGCCCGACCGCGATGGTCGTCAGGTTGGGCGCCGCCTTGGTCAGGCTGACGTTGCCGCCCTTGGTCAGGCTCACACCCATGGTCGATCCACCCCTTCGTCGACGCGTCCGGCCCGCTCGCGGGGCCGTCGTGACGGTCACCGGAGGCAGGGATTACCAGGGTACGCATCCTCGACCGTGACGAATCGGTCCGACCGGGTACTGCTGTGGAGGTGAGCGATCCGCCGGTCACGTACTTCCGCCCGCACCGACCGGTCACCGACGACGGTGACTCGACGCTGAGGGCCGTCCGGGTCGGGCGACGGCCACCGGCCGCCCTGTGGGCCCGTCGATCGGCGACCGCGGCGCTCGTCGCCCTGGTGATCGCCGGGGGTGCGGGGTTGCTCGGGGTTCGGTCCGACACCCGGACGGCCACAGTGACCGGCGGCGACGGGACGTGGTCGCTGACGGTGACCTACGCGGCGACCGCCCGGGCCGGCTGGGACGTCCCGCTGTCGATCCGGGTCCAGGCGCCCGGCCCGCTGGCGCAGCGGCCGGTCACCCTGGCCATCGACCGCGCCTACCTGGACCTGTTCGAGACCCAGGGCTGGAACCCCGACCCGTCATCGTCCACCGGTGACGGCGACCGGGTGGAGCTGGAGTTCGACACCCCGGCCGACGCCGCCGTCTTCCAGGCCGACTTCGACGCCTACATCCAACCGTCGGCCCAGTTGGGCGCGAACAGCCGCATCGCGCTGCTCATCCCGGTCGACGGCCAGGAGCAGGAGGTCGCCGCCGTCGACATCACCACCACCCTGCTGCCCTGAGCGGGCGGCCCGTCGGAAGGAGTCGGCATGGAGATCGTCTTTCGGGCCGCCGCGATGTTCTTCTTCCTGTGGCTGGTCACCCGGGTGGTCGGCCGGTCGACCCTGGGCGAGCTGAGCACGTTCCAGCTCATCCTGTTCATCACGATGGGCGACATGATCCAGCAGGCGGTGACCCAGCAGGATTACTCGGTCACCGGGGGAGTGCTGGCCGTCTCCGTCTTCGCCGTGTTGACCATCGCCTTGTCCTGGGCGAATGCCCGGTGGCCGGCGATCCGCGCCGTCACCCACGGCGTCGCCATCGTCGTCGTGCAGCACGGTGAGCCGCTGTTGGACACCCTGCGGGCCGAGCGGATGTCGCTGGACGACCTGATGGCCGCGGCCCGGCAGCAGGGCTTCGAACGGTTCGCCGATATCCGGCTGGCCGTCCTGGAGGCCAACGGTCAGGTGTCGTTCTTCGCGAACGAGGGTTCGGCCGGGGCCGAGGCCGGCAATGGCCGGGCCGGAGCCGCGGCCCCGCCGCCGGGGGGATAGTCGGGGTTCAGTCGACCGGCGTCTGGTCGTCCAGCCAGCTGATCCGGTCGAACCCGTAGGCCCGGCACGCTTCCTTGACGGTGCGACCGGCCAGATCCCGTTCAGCCCGAACGACGAGCTCGCCGTCGACCTGGTAGATCGCGGCCACCACCGTGACCACCGCACTCGGCGGTTGGTCCAGCGGGATCTCGATCTTCGCGCCGCCGAACGTGGTGATGCGCAGGGTGCCGCCCCACTGCAGCGGGGCCCCGTTGCCGGAGAACGCGTAGACGACCACCCGTTCCAGGTCCCGGACCTGACGCAGATCGATCTCCAGCTGTTCGGCCGGTCCGCGCGAGGCGAGCACGATCGGTCGCTGCCGTTCGTGCGCCGGTCCGAAGCGCCGACCGGTCGAGTGCTGCACGGTGGAGGCCAGTCCGGAGGTCAGTTGGTAGGCCGCACCCAGCCGCAGATCGCCCACGCCGGGGCCGACCACCGCGTCGATGGTCAGCGTTCCGATCGCCGACTGACGGCGGTCGAGCACCACCTCGGGTGCGCTCGGCTGCAGAACGGTCGGGATGCGGTTGTCGGTCCGGGCCGGGCGCCAGATCGAGGTGCTGGGCGGGGTCGCCGGGCCGGTCGGACGAGCCGGCGCCGACGGCGATCCGCCGCCACCCAGGTCGAGGGACGTGCCGGAACCGGTCGCGCGGGCAGCCGGGGCAGGACTGGCTGTCGGGGTCGGTCCGAGGTCCAGTGACGTCGAGCTGGACGGTGCCGGCGGCGCCGGGGCCGCGGGTGGTCCGCCGAGGTCGAGTGATGTCGAGCTGGCCGGTGCCGGCGGCGCAGGGGCCGCGGGTGGTCCGCCGAGGTCGAGTGATGTCGAGCTGGCCGGTGCCGGCGGCGTGGGGGCCGCGGGTGGTCCGCCGAGGTCGAGTGATGTCGAGCTGGACGGTGCCGGCGGCGCAGGGGCCGCGGGTGGTCCGCCGAGGTCGAGGGAGGTGGATCCACCACCGGTCGCGGGGGCCGGGGCGTCCAGGTCCAGGGACGTGGAGCCGGCGGGCGTCGGAGGAGCCGGCGGCGCGTCGAGGTCGAGGGACGTGGAGCCCCCGCTGGGAGCGTGAGCGGGAGCGGGGGCGTCCAGGTCCAGGGACGTGGTTCCACTCGTCGGGACGGCCGGAGGACCACCGAGATCCAGGGAGGTCGGGGCGCCGCCGGCCGCGGGTGCGTCGAGGTCCAGGGATGTGCTGGCGGCGGGGCGGGACGACGGTGGGGCGGCTGCCGCCGGGCGGGGCGCAGGGGCGGTTCGCGTTACCGGTCGGGACGCGGCCGCCGGGGCCGCCACCGCGGGGGGCCGTGCGGCCCCAGGCCGCGGGGAGTGACTCGCGATGAACTCCGCGATGACCGGGTTGGACGTCGCCGGCCTCCGCCGGTGACGCAGGAACGTCAGGTCGGGGCGGGGTCGGGCCTGGTCCGGGGCCAGGGTCACAGCGGCACCCCGTAGTCGGCGGCGATCCCGGTGATGCCGTTGTCGTAGCCCTGGCCGATGACCTTGAACTTCCAGCCGCTGGAGTGCCGGTAGAGCTCACCGAGGCAGATCCCGGTCTCCGAACGGAGCGCCGGGGCCAGGTTCTCGGAGCGGATCAGCTCCTGACCGTTGGCCAGGTCGAGCACCCGGATCGCGCATTCGCGCAGCTGGCCGAGGGTACGCCGGGCTCCCGGGCCCTCGTTGATGTACAGCGCGACGACGATCCGTTCGATGTCGGCCGGAACGGCGGACAGGTCCACCTCGATCTGTTCGCTGTCGTCGCCCAGCGCCTGGGTCAGCTGGCTGACCGACAGGTCGGGGCTGGTCAGCTGGTTGAAGAAGACGAAGTGGTCGCCCGACGGGACCCGGTGGTCCTGGTCGCACAGGATGGTCGCGGCGACCAGGTTGCCGGCCAGGGCGGCCTCGGCGCCGGCGTTGAACCGCACGCCGAGGACGACGCCGCGCAGGTGGGGGATCTCCTGGGTCAGCGCGACGTTGGCGCCGCGCTTGAGCGGGGGGGCCATCTAGAGATCGAGCTCCGATCGGGCGAACTTGGTGCGCAGGAAGCTGCCCTGCGCGAGCAGGGCGTTGGCGTCATCGTTGCGGACCGCGGTGAGCGCCTCGAGAGCGGCCCCGAGCAGGAAGTCGAGCTGTTCGGTGAGGGCGATGGTGGGGGTGATCCCGTTGGGCGCCGGCCGGGCCCGGCCCGCCGGGTCCAGGGCCAGGAACGTGCGCAGGGTGGTCGGCAGGTAGTCGCGCAGCATGCCGTTGAGGGACACCCGGGCGTGGATGTCTAGCTCACGGTCCCGGGTGGTCAGCAGTACCTGGTTGATGGTGTCGGTGATCCGCCGGGCGGTGACCACGGCCGCGGGTGGGAGCTGACCGGCCGAGGCGTTGACGAACCGCACCACCCGGAAGAGCTCGGCGGCCAGTTCTTTCGGGCTGTCCGGCGGTTCGGGCGCCAGCGCGTTCGAGACGGCCGACGCCGCCTCGCCCGGGGAACGGCCGAACAGCCGGTTGAGCACCACGGTGACGTCCGATCGGATCAGGAGCCGGACGACAGTTCGCCGCGGCGGACCCGCTCCAGGTAGGGCTGGGCCCGCTGGATCTGACCTTCCAGGGCGTTGACCGTCTGGGCCATGCTGTCGACGGCCTGGGCCCGGAAGGTGTCGACGGCGTCCATCGCCTGGAAGACGTTGTCGAACGCCTGCTGCAACTTCTCGACCGACACGGTGGCGCTGGCGGCCTGCTCGTTGATGGCCGCACCCTGGATCTTGAGCTGCTCCGAGGTGCGGGCGATGAGGTCGCCGGTCGCGTTGTTCAGCCCGGTGATCTGGTCCAGGACCAACTTCTGCCGGGACAGGGCCTGGGACACGATGACCGCGGTGCGCAGCGCGGCGATGGTGGTGGTCTGGGCGCGGTCGACGCCGCGCATCAGCTCGAGGTTGTTCTTGCGGACCAGGTCAAGAGCCATGTAGCCCTGCACGGCCACGGCCATCTGGGTCTGGATGTCCTGGCGGCGCTGGCGGATCGGGAACAGCGCGTCCGACTTGAGGGTGTTGGCCTCGTCGGTCTTGCCCTGGTTCTCCAGGATGGTGACCTGGTCGGCGACCGCGGCGTCCAGGGCCTCGGCGAGCTGGTTGTACTCGCCCAGCTTGCCCATCAGGGTCCACATGTTGTTCTTCTCGACCTCGATGGCCGCGTTGTCCTTGGCCAGCTCGTCCTTGCCGGAGGCCAGGGAACGCACGATGGCGTCCAGGTGGGACTGGGCGGACTGGTACTTGGCGAAGTACCGGTCGATCTTGTCGCCGCCCGGGATCCACTTGAGGACCTTCTTGATCCCGGTCAGGTCGGCCCGGTTGGGGTCCAGTTCGGTGATCGTCACCCGCAGGTCGGACAGGGTGGACGCGACCCGGGTCTGGGCGTCGCCCTTCTTGCCGGACAGGGCCGCCGCCGGCCGCTCCAGCATCCGGTTCGAGACGTTGGCCGACTCGCGCATCTCGCGATCACCCAGGTTGGTGATCGACTCGATCTTGCGGGTGAAGTCGGGGGAGCGGACGTCCATCGCCGCGAGTTCGATGGCGAACGACGAGGCGCGCTGCTGCAACTCGTTCTTACGCGGATCGGCGACCGGGACCGCGCTGGCGGCCTGCTGCGGCTGCACGACCTGCACCGGGGCGGGCGGGGTGAGCACGAGGTCGGTGGACGAGGCTCCGGTGGCGGACGAGCCGCCACCCAGGTCGAGATCGGTCATCGGGCTGTTCGTCTCCTCGCGGCTGTGCGGCTGTCGGTGCGGCATCCCCGGGATGCGGTGGGCTCGGGGCCGACACCGGACCGGTCGTCCCACCCATCGTAGGCAGGGCCGCGGCGACCCAGTCGGGTTGGCCGCCGCGGCCCGCGCGTGAAGGAGTCGGCAGCGCCGCGGGAAATACGCGAAAGTGCCGACGAATTCGCCTGTTCCGGTTGCTGCCCTGATCATCCGTGATGCCCGGTTCGGGGGTCAGAGCAGCAGGGCGCCGACGACCGCCGCGGCCACCACCACCGCCCACGGGGGCACCCGCCACATCTTCAGCGCCACGAAGGCGGCGGCGGCCACGGCGAGCGATCCGACGGATGTCACCCCGCTGGTGAAGACCGGGGTGTAGAGGGCGGCCGCGAGGACGCCGACGACACCCGCGTTCACCCCGGCCACCACGCGTCGGGTCCGCCGGGCTCCGTCGCCCCCGGTGCGCTGCAGCCAGGCCCAGGACGGCAACACCCCGACGACGAGCAGTGCGCCGGGCAGGAAGATCGCCACCAGGGCGACGAGACCGCCGACCACGCCGGACGGTGACTGCTCGTTGGCCGCGCCGAGGAAGGCGGCGACCGAGAACAGTGGGCCGGGCGCGGCCTGCACGGCTCCGTATCCAGCGAGGAACACGTCCTGGTCGATGAGCCCGGCCGGCACTGCGGACGACTCGAGCAGCGGCAGCACCACGTGACCGCCGCCGAACACCGCCGCGCCCGCCCGGTAGCAGACCTCGGCCAGGCGGAGCGCGCCGTTCCCGGTCGCGGTGGCCAGCGCCGGCAGCGCGACAAAGAGGACGGTCGCCAGGACCAGGCAGGACGCCGCCGCGGTACGGGAGACGGGGGACCGGGCGGGGACCGACGCGTCCGCGGCACCGGTCCCCGCCGTCGCTCCGGCCAGCCAGACCGCCCCGACGAGCCCGGCGCCGAGCAGGACGAGCAGGGCCGTCCACGGCCCGGGCAGCACCAGGACCGCGATCATGGCGCCGACGGCGATGGTCGCCCGGCGGGCGTCGGGGGTCAGGGTCTGCGCCATCGACAGCACGGCGAGCGCGACGACGGCCACGGCGGCGGCCAGCAGTCCGCGCAACCAGCCGGCCCCGGTGGTCGGCACGGCATCGATGCCGTACGCCAGGCCGATCATCAGCAGCGCCGACGGCATCGTGAACGCCACCCAGGCGGCGAGCATCCCCCGGTACCCGGCCCGTTGCAGCCCGAGCACCATGCCGACCTGGCTCGACGTGGGCCCGGGCAGGAATTGGCAGAGGGCCACGACGTCGGCGTAGGCGGCGTCCGTCAGCCATCGGCGCCGCTCGACGAGGTCGGCGCGGTAGTAGCCGAGGTGGGCGACCGGCCCGCCGAACGACGTCAGTCCGAGCCGCAGGAACACCCGGAACACCTCGGCCGCCGACCCCGTCGGAGCCTGGTCGGCTGATCCGTCACCCCGCCTGCGCGTCGTCACGACGCGCATCCTGCCCACTGCCGGCCAGACGTGCGAGAGCCACCCCGCGGCGGGGGGGAGCTGTCCACATACCGGCGCACCATCCACAACCGATCGACGGCGCTGGGGTGTGCGCACCCCCGACGGCAGCATCCTGGTCAACGCCGGAGAAGCCGGCCGGGTCAGAGAGGGACCGCACCGTGACCACATTGCAGCTCACCACCGAGAGGGTGGCCGGGACCGCGTCGGCCGTGACCGACACCAGCGCCGCGCTGGCCCGGGAGATCGGCACCATGCAGGACCTGCTGGGGCAGATCCGGTCCGGCTGGCAGTCGTCGGAGGCGGCGCCCCGGTTCGCGGCCGCCATGGAGAACCACCTGCTCGAGGCGTCCCAGCTCAAGGACGCCCTGCTCAGCCAGGGCACCGCGCTGTCCGACGTCGCCGGCCGGTTCGCCGCGACCGAATCCGCCCTGGCCGCGGCCGTCCCGGGGGCGGTGTGACATGGCGACCATCACGGTGTCGTACGCGGCCCTGGCCTCCGGCTCGGAGGGACTGGTCGCGACGTGGTCGCGGATCGAGGGCCTGCTCTCGCAGTTGGACGGTCAGGTGGCCGCGACCGGCGACATGTCGGCCGAGACGCTGACCGCGTACCGGGCGCTGAAGTCCCGGTGGGATGCCGCGGCGGACGCGCGGCAGGCGATGCTGCAGCAACTCGCCGTCAGCGTCGGGGATGCGGGTGTCCGCTACCGGCAGGTCGACGCGGCCATGGCCGCGCAGTTCGGCTGAGCGCGCCGGGCGCACGGTGGCCGGGTGGTCGGGCCGGCCGGCGATGGCAGGATCGAGCCCATGATCGTGTGCCCGAACCTGCCCTCGGCGGCCTCCCGATGAGCCCCGTCAACCTGCTCGGCCCGCCGCCGGTCTCACTGCCGGAGGATCCGGCCGCCGCCGATCTCGCGGCCGGGGTGCCGGCCATCGACGTCGCCCGGTCCTACCCCGCGTCCTGCCTGGTGTGGGCTGTCCTGGCCGAACAGGCGTTGGACGCCGGGCAGGACGTGACCGGGTACGCCTACGCGCGGGTCGGTTACCACCGCGGTCTGGACGTGCTGCGTCGGCACGGCTGGAAGGGCGCCGGTCCGGTGCCGTGGGCGACGGAGAACAACCGCGGCTTCCTGCGCGCCCTGTCGGCTCTCGGGCAGGCGGCGGCGCTCATCGAGGAGACCGACGAGGTCACCCGGGTCCGGGCCTTCCTGCTCGACGCGGACCCGGAGATCCCGGCCGAACTGCTCCCGTAGTCGCCGTTCGGTCGGCGAACGAGGCCGGCTCAGCCGGCTCGCAACGTTTCCAGGTAGGAGGCGATCCGGGTGATCGCCTCCTCCAGGACGGACACGTCCGGCAGGGTGACCAGCCGGAAATGGTCGGGCTCGAACCAGTTGAATCCGGTGCCGTGCGTGACCAGGATCTTTTTGGTGCGCAGCAGATCGACCACGAAATCCTGGTCGTTCTCGATCGGATAGACCTCCGGGTCGAGCCGGGGGAAGCAGTAGAGGGCGCCCTCCGGCTCGGTGCAGCTGACCCCGGGGATCTCGTTGAGCATCCGCCAGGCCAGCTTGGACTGCTCGTAGAACCGGCCACCGGGAACGATCAGTTCATTGACCGACTGGTAGCCGCCGAGGGCGGTCTGGATCGCGTGCTGACCGGGGACGTTCGCGCACATCCGCATGTTGGCCAGCAGGGTGAGGCCCTCGAGGAAGTCCTTGGCGGTGTGCTTCGGGCCGGAGATCATCACCCACCCGGCCCGGTAGCCGCACACCCGGTAGGCCTTGGACAGGCCGCTGAAGGTCAGCACCAGCACGTCGTCACCGGCGATGGCGGCGGCATGGTGATGGATGCGGCCGTCGAAGATGATCTTCTCGTAGATCTCGTCGGCCATCACGACGAGGTCGTGGCGACGGGCGATGTCCATGAACGCCCGGAGCACCTCGGGCGAGTAGACCGCGCCGGTGGGGTTGTTGGGGTTGATGAGGACAATCGCGTAGGTCTGGTCGGTGATCTTGGACTCGATGTCCGCGAGGTCGGGGATCCAGCCGTTCTCCTCGTCGCAGCGGTAGTGCACCGCCTTGCCGCCGGCCAGCGTCACCGCCCCCGTCCAGAGCGGGTAGTCGGGCGCGGGGACGAGGATTTCGTTGCCGTCGTCGACGAAGGCGGTGAGCACCATGGAGATCAGCTCGGACACGCCGTTGCCGATGATGATGTCGTCGACCTGGGTGTTGATGAGGCCCTTGGACTGGTAGTACTGCGCGACGGCGGTCCGGGCCGAGTAGATGCCCCGGGAGTCGCTGTAGCCCTGCGAGTCCGGCAGGTGCTGGATCATGTCGGCGAGGATCGTCGGCGGGGCCTCGAAGCCGAACGGTGCGGTGTTGCCGATGTTCAGCTTGAGGATCTTGTGGCCCTGGGCCTCGAGGCGCTCGGCCTCCTGGAGGATCGGTCCTCGCACGTCGTACCGGACGCCGCGCAACTTCAAGCTCTGGGTGACCTGCCGCATCCGATCAGAGTGTCATCCCGGACGGCCGGAACCGACGCCGGGTGCGCTCAGCGGGGCCGGGCCACCCACATGGGTGCGGTGTGTCGGTAGAACGTCCACCGGTCCATCGGGCGCGGATAGGTCTCGCCGTCCCGGACGATCGTGCTGCCCGGGCGCAGGCCGAACTGCACGGCTCGTCCCCGGGTGATGGTCTCCCGGTGGCCGATACCCAGCAGTCGCCGGTGGCGGACGGCGACCGCGACACCGTGGTCGGGGTCCGGTTCGACCTGCACGCTGCTCGCCGCGCCACGGAGCACGAGCGCCGCGTCGACATACACGGTGGCATGGATGGGGCTGAGTTCGCCGCGCCCGATCAGCACGCCGCCGGCGTCGTCGCGAACCAGGGGTGTCGGCGCCGGCGCAGCGTTCCGGGCGGTGTCGGCGCGGGCCGCCGGATCGTCGGGCAGGCCCCACAGTCTGGCGACCCGACCCGGAGCGGTGGGCAGGAAACCGACGGTCACCGAGGCCAGCAGGTCCTTGCGGAGCAGTCGGACCGTGACGGCGGCCAGGTCGGCGTCGGTCCCCAGGACGATCGCCCGGTTCGTACCTGTCAGCAGCGGGTCGATGGTCTTCCCGGGGCGTGGGCCGACGTGTCGCGGGGCGTCGTCGGGGTCGAGGCCGGGGGGCGGGGCGGCTGGTTCCGGCCGGCAGTCCAGGACCACGACCGTTTCGTCCGCTGACAACGGCTACCCTTCCCCCTGGCGTCGCGCCGTCGTGGTCACCGGGAGTCGGCGAGCGGCACGCGGCCGGACGGAACTGCGAATCGGTGGGAGTGTGCCATGTCGGTGATGGTGCTGATTGGCGCCCAGTGGGGCGACGAGGGCAAGGGCAAGGCCACCGATCTGTACGGCGAGCGCGTGCAGTGGGTGGTGCGGTACCAGGGCGGCAACAACGCCGGTCACACCGTGGTGCTGCCGGACGGCCAGTCCTACGCCCTGCACCTCATCCCCTCGGGCATCCTCACGCCCGGCGTCACCAACGTCATCGGCAACGGCGTCGTCATCGATCCGGCCGTGCTGCTGCGGGAGCTGGCCGGGCTGGACGAGCGGGGCGTGGACACCAGCCGCCTGCTCATCAGCCACGACGCGCACCTGATAATGCCGTACCACGTGGCCATCGATAAGGTCGCCGAGCGTTACCTCGGAAAGGCCAAGATCGGCACCACCGGGCGGGGCATCGGTCCGGCCTACGGCGACAAGGTGGCCCGACTCGGGGTCCGGGTGCAGGACGTCCTGGATCCGTCGATCCTGGCCCAGAAGGTCGAGTCGGCCCTGGACATCAAGAACCAGATCCTGGTCAAGATCTACAACCGCAAGGCCCTGGATGCCGGCCGGATCGTCGACGAGGTCCTGGAACAGGCGGAGGGGTTCAAGCACCGGATCGCCGACACCAAGCTGCACCTGAACCAGGCCATCGGCCGCGGTGAGCACGTCCTGTTGGAGGGCTCGCAGGGCACGCTGCTGGATGTCGACCACGGCACCTACCCGTACGTGACGTCGTCGAACCCGACGGCGGGCGGGGCGGCGGTCGGTGCGGGCATCGGCCCGACGACCATCACCGCGGTCCTGGGCATCCTCAAGGCGTACACGACGCGGGTCGGGTCGGGTCCGTTCCCGACGGAGCTCTTCGACGAGTGGGGCGAGTACCTGCGCAAGACCGGTGGCGAGGTCGGTGTGACGACCGGTCGGCTGCGGCGCTGCGGCTGGTTCGACGCCGTGATCGGTCGCTACGCGACCCGGGTCAACGGCATCACGGACTACTTCCTCACCAAGCTGGACGTGCTGTCGTCGCTGGAGCAGGTGCCGATCTGCGTCGCGTACGACGTCGACGGCGAGCGCTGCGACGAGATGCCGCCCACCCAGACCGGTTTCCACCACGCCAAGCCGGTCTACGAGATGATGCCCGGCTGGTTCGAGGACATCAGCGGCTGCCGCACCTTCGAGGAGCTGCCGGCCAACGCCCAGGCGTACGTCCGTCGCGTCGAGGAACTGGTCGGCGCCCGGGTGTCGTCGATCGGGGTCGGACCGGGCCGGGATCAGACGATCGTCCTGCACGACGTACTGGGCTGAGCGCGGTCACGGTTCGGCCAGGGCCCTGCTCACCTCCAGCATGCCCTCGTCGTCGAGGTGGTCGGCGACGGTGAAGCCGGCTCGGCGGAGGGTGGCCAGGCTGGGGGTGTTGGTCGGTTCGACGTATCCGAGCACCCGATTGACGCCGAGCTCCGCGCACCGCATTCGCAAGCCGAGCAGCAGCGCCGTGCCGAGGCCACGTCGGCGGAACTGCGGCGCGATGTAGTACGAAAAGAACCCGGTAGGGCCGTCCACCTGCAGGTCGAGAAGGCCCACGGACTCGTCGTCGGTGACGGCGATCCACCCATGCCGCTGGGCGGACAGCAGCGGGAACCATGCCGTCGGGTCACGGAAGAAGCCGAGTGAGTTTGACCGTCGGGATCGTCGTCGAGCCAGCCCCAGATGAGATTGGTGTGCTCGGGGGTCACCGCGACCAAGGCGATCGAGGTGCGGGGCATGCTCAACGTGTAGCACGGGCGCGGGTTGGAAACCCGCCGCCTCAGAACGGTGGCGGGTCATCGCCGTCTGCCTCTCTCTCGAGAAGTGCTGTTGCCGAGCTGGGTTCGGGTGGCTCCCAATGTCGGGTGTGTGGTCGGGTGTAGGTGCGGCCGAGGGGGGTAGTCCAGTGGTGGTCGCCGTCTTCGGTGCGCAGGAGCTGGTAGCCGCCGGTGTCTTTGGCGCGGTGGTGGCGGCGGCACAGGACGGCCAGGTTCTCGGCCGAGGTGTCGCCGCCGATCTGTCGGCCGGGGTGGAAGGGTTCGCGGTGGTCGACATCGCAGCGGTGGGCGGGTTGCCGACAGCCCGGCATCACACAACTCTGGTCGCGGGTGAGGACGAAATCGGTGAGCGCTGTGGGTGGCGCATAGGTGGTGCGCCCGTAGTCGAGCAGGGTTCCGGTGACGGGGTCGCAGACCAGGCGCCGCCAGGTGGCGTCGGCGGCGATGACCCTCGCTTGGGCGGGGGTGATGGGTCCGTGCCCGACCAACTCGGCGACCTCCCCACGCCCGGACTCCGGGTCGAGCAGGGCGGTGGCGGGGAGGGTGACCAGCAGGTGGGGGCGTCGCCGCTGCGCCGTGGGTAGCAGTTGGTCGGTGGGGAGCAGGCCGCGGTCGAGGATGTGGGTGCACACGTCGACCAGGGCATCGACCCGCCGTTCCCCGATCGACCGGTCATCCCCGGTTGCGGCGTCGGTCTTGGCGGCGTCGGCGGCGGCGGTCAGGCAGTCCCAGATCACCGCGACGTCCTGCGCGGTCCCGTACAGCGACAGGCACGCCATCCCATCCGATTCACTACGGCGGGACACGTACCGGCGGCGGCGGGCGGCTTCGTGGCGGCGCTGCGCGCCGTCGGGGTCTCGGCGGATCACCGAGCGGGTCACGAGGTTGCGCAAGCCCGGGATGGTCGACGCCCCCGCGCCCGGGAGGACATCGGCTTCGACCTGGGCGGTGGTCTCGGCGGTCAGGTCGGCGGTGCCCCGGCAGATCACCGACGCCTTGCCCGGGGAGATCCGGCCCTGCTCCAACGCGTCCAGGGTGGCCGGGCAGCGGGCCGTCAACTCCGTCGCCTCCAGCAGGTAACGACCCGCCGTCGATTCGGCGACCCCGAGCGCGAGGGCCAGTTCGGTGGCCAGGAACTCCTGTACCCCGCCCGGATCCTCAGACGCCGCCGCCGACAACTCAACCAGATCATGGATCTGCTGCGCCGACTCGTACGCGACCCACCGTTGCCGGGCGATCACCGCGTCCAACAGCACGTTGGCCCAGTCCCGCGCCGAACACCCCACCGGACGCTCCGGCCGCGACCCCAACAAGGGAGCCAACCCCGACGGCGGAGCGGACGCGACATCGAAACGCCACTGCGCCAGCGGGGAGTCTGCGACGAACATGCCTCATCGTAACCGCTAGTACGAACGTGTGTCTAGTTCGTACATGTGTTCTCCCAGATGCATCAGCCTTGACGAGACGGCGAAAACGTAGTGCTGGTTGCCCACCTGCTGCCCAGGTCGACAACCGGGGGGCTCATGGCATCGCGGCGATGTCCGCGTCGGTCATCGAATGGACCTTCCATCCAACTGTCGTGACGACCGTGAGGACCGCGACGCCGCCGACGACGGGGGACGAGGCGAGCAATGGCGTGTCCTGCGATGCACTGACGCACAGAGGGATTAACGCAACCAGGAGTGAGGCGCCGAGCAGTACCGAGGTGAAGACCAGTCGCGCCCGCCGGCTCGTCAGGGTCACCGATAGTGCGAGTCCCAGAGCGAGCGACGCAGCAGTGGTCGCCACGGCGAACTGTTGGAGGCCCGCTACCCAGGTCGTGACGCCCCCGGCCAAGAGTGCGGCGACGCAAAAACTGGCATGGTTCTGTACAGACCGCCGGTGAGCGACAACGGCCAAGGCAAGGAACACCATCCCTGCGCCACCCGCGATGGTGAATATCCCCGCGAAGTGATGATCATTCGTGCCCCATATCGTCGAGGATGGGGTGGATCCGTTTGCTTCCAGTGCGGCGAGGGTGGTGGACACCGCGCCGGCAATGGCGAAAGGTGTACCAATCAGTGTGAGCACGACTCGGGGTGAGGCGCGGAACAGAATCAAATATCCGCCGACGAGTGTCATGCCTGCTGTCATGATCGCCACGCTCAATCCGGACCAGGTGGCGTCAATTGATTCGAGACGGTCGATAAGTGCTCGAATGGCGTCGAATGCTACGGTTGTGGTCGCCACAATGGCTAGGCCGACCGAGATGGTCGCGGCGCGGGTCCAGAACCCGTGGGTGGGGTCGTTCAAGATGATGTACGCGGCGCAGATGACCACCGGGACGGCCCACAAAAGGTCGCTGGTTTCGTTGACCCGCAGGCCGACGGTGATGGCTGCTGCGGCCCACAGTAGCCGGGCGCCGTAGTCGAAAACCCACCGGGGGAATGTGGATGCCGGCGTGCCCGCCGCAATGTCTGCCCAGTGGCGCGGCTCTCGAACCGCGAGCCACGCCAGCGCAGCGACTGCTGCCAGGGTGCCGCCCAGTTGATTGAATACATGGTTGACCAGCAGGCTGGCGACTGCTGGCCATTTCAATAAATTGCGAGCCCAGGCCCTCATCGGGTCAAACCCTCCCCGTCATGCAGCGCGTTTCGCCGTCGGCAGGCCGAACTGTAGCAGCGATTTACCGCGGGTCAAGTATTCAATTACCAGCAATACGGTAATCCGTATTTCTGGTTATCAAGAAAGCTGGCTAGCTAGCCGACCAGTGAAGGCCTGGGTGAGCTCGGCAGGTAGCTGGCGAACGCACGCAGCACCTTCACACCCAGCTGATCCGCACCGTCTCCCGCCAAAGGCCCAGGGCGTCCTCACTGCCGGTCTCGGCGATGTCGTCGCCACGGTTCCAGAGGCCGAGGTAGACCCCGGCGGCGGTGCCGGAGATGACGGCGGTGGCGTCGGGCGCGGCTTCGCGGACGACGACGGGCGGTTCCTCAGAGACGGTGACGGTCCAGGCCAGGTCGAGGTCCGTCGGGGCGATGACGAACCGGAACGTCTCGTCGCTGCGCAGCCGGCTCCGCCGGCGCGGTACGAAACCGGTCACCAGTTCATCGATACCGTCGGCGGCCACGGCGGTGTCGATGTCGGCCTCGTGGGTCGAGGCCAGCCGGCCGAGGCGGGCGGTGAGGGCGTCGACCCGGTGGATGGTGGTCTCGTGGAGTTGTCGGCGGGCCCAGAACAGTCGCGGCGTAAGGGGATCGGCCAGGAAGGTGAAGGCCGGTAGGTCGTCGGGGGCCTGTTCGAGCGCGGTGGCCAACCGGTCGACCCCGGTGGCGAACCAGTCCTGCAGGGCCGCGCTGCCCCGCCGACCCGGACCGGCAAAGAGGGGAGCCAGCTCGTCGTCGGACAGGTTCTCGGTGCGACCGTCGCGCACCACGGCCGTCGCCCAGCGGTGCACGCCGGAGACGTGCGCGACCAGGTCGACCAGTCGCCACTCCGGCGCGGTCACCACCCGGTCCCGGGGGTCGGTGTCGCCGATGGTCTCGACCATCAGATCGCGTTCCCGCCGCAGGAATTGCAACGCCGTCGCAACGGTCATGGGGGCAGGGGCGGCGCGGGACATACGGGCAGCATCACATGATCACCGCATCCGTGACGGGTCAGATCGCCGTGCGAGCGGGATGTCCGGAACCTCCCGGGCGTCCGGGTGCCGGTCAGGACCGCCGGCGCCGTGGTCCGCGACGTTTCCGACGGACCCGCCGCTGCCGATAACCTCAGGTCCGTGCACATTCTGGTGATCGGCTCCGGGGCCCGCGAACACGCGCTGCTGCGAGCGCTCGGCCGTGACCCGGGGGTGTCCGCGCTGTCCGTGGCGCCCGGCAACGGCGGTACCGCGGCCCTGGCCACCACCTACCCGGTGGACGTGGCCGATCCGATCGCCGTCGCCGACCTGGCTGAACAGATCAAGGCCGATCTGGTGGTGGTCGGTCCCGAACTGCCTCTGGTCAACGGCGCGGTCGACGAACTGGTCCGTCGGGGCATCCCGGCGTTCGGGCCGACCCGCGCCGCCGCGCGCATCGAGGGCTCCAAGGCGTTCGCGAAGGACGTCATGGCGGCCGCCGGTGTCCCGACCGCGGCGAGTGTGGCCGTGACCGCCGAGGACGGCATCGCCGGCGCTCTGGACGCCTGCGGGTCGCCGTACGTCGTCAAGGACGACGGGTTGGCCGCCGGCAAGGGCGTCCTGGTCACCACCGATCGGGCCGCCGCCGAGGACCATGCGCGGGCCGTGCTCGCCGGTGGGCACCCGGTCCTGGTCGAGGAATACCTCGCCGGACCCGAGGTGTCGCTCTTCGCCATCTGCGACGGCGAGATCGCCGTCCCGCTGCTGCCCGCTCAGGATTTCAAGCGTCTGGGCGATGGTGACGCCGGCCCCAACACGGGCGGGATGGGGGCCTACGCGCCGCTGCCCTGGGCTCCGCCCGGTCTGGTGGAGACGGTGCAGCGCACTGTCCTGGACCCGGTGCTGGCCGAGATGGCCTCGCGCGGAACGCCGTTCGCCGGTCTGCTGTACGCCGGCCTGGTACTGACCAAGGACGGGCCGAAGATCATCGAGTTCAACTGCCGGTTCGGTGATCCCGAGGCGCAGGTGGTCCTGGAACTGCTCGACTCCCGGCTCGGCCGGCTGCTCGACGCCGCCGCCCACGGCAAGCTGGGCTCGGTCGGTCCGCTCTCCTGGGGGCCGTGGTCGGCGGTCACCGTCGTCGTCGCGGCCGAGAACTACCCGGGTAGCCCGACCACCGGCGATGTCATCACCGGCGCGGACCTCGACGGTGTGCTGCACGCCGGCACCGTCCGTCGCGAGGACGGCTCGGTGGTGTCCAACGGCGGTCGGGTGCTGTCGGTGACGGCCACCGGGAACACGTTGGCCCAGGCCCGGGAGAACGCCTACGGCAAGGTCGCGCAGATCAGTCTGCGGGGCGCGCAGTTCCGCACCGACATCGCGGCGGCCGCGGTCGACGGCCGGGTGAGCGTCCCCGGGACGGCGTGACGTCATGACGATCGGCGGCCCGCCGGCGCGCCCGTTCGGTCCCGCGCGACGGGCCGCGGCGCCGCCGTTCTACGTCATGAAGGTGTGGGCCGCCGCGCAGCGCCGGCTGGACGCCGGTCTCCCGGTCCACAACCTGGCTGCCGGTCAGCCGTCCACACCCGCCCCGGCCCCGGTCCTGGCCGCGGCGCACCGGATGCTGGACGAGGAGATCCTCGGCTACACCGAGACGACGGGGATCGCTCCGCTCCGCCGGGCGATCGCCGGCCACTACCGGCGGCGCTACGACCTGTCGGTCGACCCGGACTCCGTGGTCGTCACCACCGGCTCGTCCGGGGCGTTCCTGCTGGCCTTCCTCACGGCGTTCGACGTCGGCAGCCGGATCGGGGTTCCCCGCCCGGGTTACCCGGCGTACCGCAACCTGCTGCACAGCCTCGGCTGCGAGGTCGTCGATCTGCCCTGCGGTCCGCAGACCCGGTTCCAGCCGACGGTGGACATGGTCGCCGAATCCGGCCTGGACGGGCTGGTCGTCGCCAGCCCGGCCAACCCCACCGGCACCATGCTCGACGAGCATGAGCTGGCCGCTCTGGCCAGCCACTGCGCCCGGACGGGCGTCCGGCTGATCTCCGACGAGATCTACCACGGCATCACCTATGGCGGGCGGACCTCGTGCGCCTGGAGCACCGACCGGTCCGGCGTCGTCGTCAACTCGTTCTCGAAGTACTTCTCGATGACGGGGTGGCGGATCGGCTGGCTGCTGGCCCCCGACGACCTGCGGGAATCCATCGACGACCTCGGCGGCAACCTCGCCATCTGCCCGCCGGCCCCGGCCCAGTACGCGGCGCTGGCCGCGTTCGACGGCACGGCCGAATGCGACGGCCACGTCGTCCGCTACGCCGAGAACCGCCGTCGCCTGCTCCGCGGGTTGGCCGATCTCGGGATCGACCGCACTGCCCCGGCCGACGGCGCCTTCTACGTCTACGCCGACATCGGCCACCTGCTCGACGAAACGACCCCCGACAGCCTGGCCTTCACCGACCGCCTGCTGGCCGAGGCCGGGGTGGCGGCGGCGCCCGGTATCGACTTCGACCCCGTCGACGGTCACCGCTTCGTCCGGTTCTCCTTCGCCGGGGCGACCGCCACCGTGGATGGGGCCCTCGCGGCCCTGCGCACCTTCCTCGGCCGTTGAAACGGCGGCCGACGGGGAACGGGAAGAGTGCCGGTCGTCGGTTCGGTTCCGTTGGCTGATCCACCTGCATCATCAGGGTGGGGAATCAGGGGTTTTGCCGGAGGCGCCGACCGTGCCCGGGGGAGCACAGTGGACATCGACGGTGGGGGCACGTGCCGCCGCCGACGAGGAATGCGACCGACCCCGGCCGAACTCACCACGAGAGGACTCAGATCATGGACAAGGCACTCAAGATCGTCGGCGCGGCGGTCGTCATCTTCTTCGCGGTCAGCCTGGTGCTGTGGCTGATCGGCAAGGTCTTCGCCGGCCTGTTCTGGATCGCCCTGATCGCGTTGGGCATCTGGGCCGTCACCGCGATCGCCAACAACAAGAAGCGCGGCCAGGTCGGCGGTTACCGGCGCTGAACCGCCGCTGAGTCCGGACGGTGAGCGCCCGGCGCGCGCCCGACGAGACCCGCGGCGGGGTCGAGCTCTCTTCGCTCGACCAACCGCTGTCCGGTGATACCGGGGTCACCAAGCGAGAGCTGATCGACTACCTGGACGTGATGGCCGACCGGCTGATCGGTGAGCTCACCGGTCGGCCGTTGTCGGTCGTCCGGGTCCGCCCGGGGCAGCCCGCGTTCATGCAGAAGAACCTGCCCGAGTACGCCCCGGACTGGATCCCCACCATCACCGTCTGGTCGGAGGCCTCCCACCGGCAGGTGCGGTATCCGGTCGTCGACGACCGGCGGACGCTGCTGTGGCTGGGCAACCAGCGGTCCGTCGAGTTCCACGTGCCGCTCCACCGGGGGCACGACCCGCAGGCCGCGCCTCCGGATGCCCTGGTGCTGGACCTCGATCCGCCGGCCGGGGCGGAGTTCGCCGACGTCGTGGTCGTCGCCCGCGCCGCGCGGCAGGCGCTGGCCGACGTCGGACTGGACGCGGCGGTGAAGACCAGCGGGTCCAAGGGGCTCCACCTCGTCGTCCCGCTCCAGACGGCCGGGACGGACGCCCTGAGCAGCGACGACGCCGCGGCCGCTACCCGGGCCCTGGCCGTGCGGGCCGCTGCGCTGGCTCCCGGGCTGTCCACCACCGAGTACATCGTCGCCGACCGGGGCGGCCGGATCTTCGTCGACGCCACACGGTCCCGCGGCGCCACCGTGATCGCCGCCTACAGCCCACGGGTCCGCCCCGGAGTACCCGTCTCCTGCCCGCTGTCCTGGCTCGAGCTCGACGCGGTCGGCCGGGTGTCGGACCTGACCGTCGACGTCGTGCCGAAGCGCCTGGCCGCGGCCGATCCCTGGCGGGATGAGCGGCCGCCGCCGCAGCTCGTCCCGGCCGAGATCGTCGCCGAGGGGCACACCATCCCGGTGGCCCGGGTCGCCGCGATGCACGAGGGGAAGCGTCGCGCCCGGGCCCGACGGGGGACGACCGGCGGCTGAGCCAGTCCGGTCCGGACGGCCGGAGTGGGGAACTGTCCGGCCATGCGCATCGTCATCATGGGAGCCAGCGGTAACCTCGGCACCGCCCTGCTCGACCGCATCCGCCGCGACCGGACCGATGTCGACGTCGTGGCGGTGGCCCGGCGGATCCCGGCGGCGGAACCTCCGTACGACACGTCCCAGTGGGTGGCCGTCGATGTCACCGCCGAGAACACGGCCGGGCGGCTGGCCGGCGTCTTCCGCGGTGCGGACGCGGTCGTCAATCTGGTGTGGGGCTTCCAACCCGCCCGGGATCCCGAACGGTTGGCGGCGGTCGGGGTCGGGGGCCTGACGGCAGTACTGGCCGCGGCCCGGGAGGCGGCGGTGCCGCATCTGGTCCATGTGTCGTCCGTCGGCGCCTACCGGGCCGGACCGACCGGGCCGGCCGGCAAGGAGCGGGTGGACGAGTCGTGGCCCACGGACGGCATCGCCACGTCGGTCTACAGCCGGCAGAAGGCGGCGGCGGAACGGCTGCTGGACCGCGCGGAACTCGAACAGACCGGTCGGGATCCGGTGATCACCCGGCTGCGCCCCGGTCTGGTGCTGCAGCGGGCGGCCGGCAGCAGTCTGCTGCGCTACGGCGCCCCCGCGTTGCTGCCGTCATGGGCGCCGGCGCTGCTCCCCGTGCTGCCCGTCGGGCGGTCGCTGAACGTCCCCGTGGTGCACGCCGACGACGTGGCCGCCGCGCTGCTGGCGGCGGTCGACCGCCGGGCCGCCGGGCCGTTCAATCTCGCCAGCGACCCGCCGATCACCGGGGTGGACATCGCCGATCGCCTGCGGGCGTGGTCGGTGGACCTCCCGCCGTGGGCCATCGGCCGCGCCGCGCGCCTCGCCTTCGCGGCCCGGGTCTCCCGGATCGACGCCGGCTGGATCGACCTGGCCTACGCCGTCCCGCTGCTCGACACCACCCGCGCCCGTGAGCTTCTCGGGTGGGAGCCGGGCTACGGCTCGCTGGATGCACTGGACGAGACGGTGGCAGGCGTGCGGGCGGCCGACGCGACCGGCAGTCCGGTGTTGCGCCGCCGAACGGTCCTGAACCAGCTCACCGACCGGCTCGCGGACGGGCCCATCACCCGGCGCCGGGTGAGCTGAAAGCTGCCCGTTCCCGGACAGGCCGAAGGCCCGACCGGACGTCTCCGGTCGGGCCTTCGGGCTCGGTGGTGGGAAGCGGTGCTCCCCTTGGCGTGCCTGACGGCACGCCGGTGAGATCAGCTGGCCGGCGGGGTCAGCACACCGTCGATCAGGTAGACGGTCGCGTTGGCGGTCTTGACGCCACCGCAGATGACGTTCGCGTCGTTGACCTTCAGCGAGTCGCCGGAGCCGGTCACGGTCAGCGTCTTGCCCTCGACGGTGGTGTGCTCACCGACGACCTGGTCCGGGGACAGCTGCCCGGACACCACGTGGTAGGTCAGGATGCTGGTCAGCGTGGCGGAGTCGGTCTTCAGCGTCTCGAGCGTGGCGGCGGGCACCTTGGCGAAGGCCTCGTCGACCGGGGCGAAGACGGTGAACTCGCCGCCGTTGAGGGTGTTGACCAGGTTGACCTGCGGGTTGAGCTGTCCGGAGACGGCCGCGGTCAGGGTCTTCAGCAGCGGGTTGTTGGAGGCGGCGGTGGCGACCGGATCGGCGGCCATGCCCTCGACGGAGCCGGCGCCGGACGGAACCGCGGCGGCGTAGTCGGCGCAACCCGGGCCGACCAGGCTCGCACCCTCGGCCATCGCGCCGGAGCTCATGGAGCCGGAAGCCATCGCCGACGAGGACGACGGCGAGGAAGACGTCATGCTCGACATGGCACTGCCGGCGGCCGACGTCATGCTGCCGGCGGCGGAGGTCGCGCCGTTCGCGACGCTCCCGGCCGCGGAGGTGGCGCTGGAGACGGCGGAGCCGGCTCCGCCACCACAGGCGGCGAGGACGAGGCAGGTGCCGGCGGCGGCGATGAGTCCTGCGGTGCGCTTGAAGGCCATGGATTCTCTCCTTGTTCGGCGATCGTCACCGGGTGGTGCGACCAGGGGGACGGGAAAGGAAAAGCATTGCGACAAAAGCGATCTGGAGTCCTCGTTCGAGGTACCTGCCTGAAAGCTGCTGTCTTGATTGCTCTTCGGTGCACGTACCCAGGCGGATTGGTGCGTAGGCAGGAAATTTCGTAACGAATTGGTCAGGTGGGTCCGAACGAACGACGGGGTACGTCCAGCGGCCGTCGAGCGGGTCAGACGGTCACCGTGACGACGCGCGAATCCAGTCCGGTCGCTCCGTCGGGTACTGTGCCGACGACCTGCTCGGCCTGGGCGTCGCCGTTGCCATCGATGGCGCGGCACTCGATGGTGTGCTGGCCGCGGTCGGCCGGCCACTGCCACTCCCACTGCCGCCAGGTGTCGACACTCACGTCACCGGACAGCGTCGCGTCCTGCCACTCGCCCTTGTCCACCCGGACCTGCACCTTGGCGACGCCGCGGTGCTGGGCCCAGGCCACTCCCGCCACGGTCACCGTGCCGACGGGCAGGTTGGCGAACGAGGCGGGCACGTCGATGCGGGACGCCGTCTTGATCGGCGCCTGCGCCGCCCAGCCCCGGTCGGTCCAGTAGGCGCTGACGTCCGCGAACTTCGTGACCTCGAGATCGACCACCCACTTCGTCGCCGAGACGTAGCCGTACAGACCGGGAACGACCATCCGCACGGGGAACCCGTGCTCCACCGGCAGTGGTTCGCCGTTCATGGCGTAGGCGAGCAGGGCGTCCCGGCCGTCGGTCAGGGCGGCCAGGGGAGTGGTGACGGTGAAGCCGTCGACACTCGTCGACAGCACGCAGTCGGCGCCGTCCTGGGGGCCGGCTTCGGCCAGCAGGTCGGCCAGGCGCACACCCTGCCAGGTGGCGTTACCGGCCAGGTCGCCGCCGACCGGGTTCGAGACACAGGTCAAGGTGATCATCCGCTGCAGGGCGGGACGCCCGGTCAACGCGTCGAAGTCGAGGGTGATCTCGCGATCGACCAGGCCGTGGATACGCAGCTGCCATCCCTGCGTGGTCAGTTGCGGGACGACGAACGCGGTGTCCACGCGATAGAAGTTGGCGTTGTCGGTGACGAACGGGGTGAGTCCCGGGACGTCGAGCGCCACGTCCGACGCGATCTGCTGGACGTCCGTGGGCGTCGGGAGCGTGATGGACCCGCGGCTCGCCGCGGACTGGGCCGAGTTGGGCAGGAACCTGGCGGCCACACCGGCCACGGCGGCACCCGCTGCGCCGATGCCCGCCCACTGCAGAAAGCGGCGGCGGTCGGCGCGGCCACCGGACCCGCTGTGCACCTCACCGGTCAGCGCAGCCTCAGGGTCGCCGGCCCGGCGGAACAGGGTGATGAGCAGCGCGACGCCGGCCACCCCGCCGATGACCAGCGGCAGCAGATCGACCGGTCCGGAACCGGTGCGCGTCAGGATCGCGATGCCGGCCACCACCAGCAGGGCGGCCGCCACGACGACGGCGACGGTCAGCCGCCACCGCGCGACGATGCCGATGACGGCGGCGGCGATCGCGACCGTCACCCCCATGCCGACGGTCAGCGCGACCTTGTCGTTCTGCCCGAACGTCGAGATGGCGAACTGCTTGAGCCACTCCGGCGTGAGGCCGATGAACGACTGGCCGAGCGAGGTCAGCGGCGAGGCCGCCGCGCCGGTCAGCGACAGTCGGCCGCCGAGCACGGCCAGCAGCTCGGCCAACGCCAGCCCGAGCCCGATGGACACCAGGCCGCCGAGCGCGGCGACGCCCACACCGGGCCGCCAGGTGGACGGTTCGCGGGCGGGGGCACCGGGGGTCGTGAGGCTGTCGGTGTTCATGTGGGTCCTTCGATGCGGGCGGGTGTCCGGATGGGATCGAACGGGTGGTCGTGACCCGGAGTCGCCGGCGGCGGTCCCGATCGCTGTCACCGTCTCGAGGGGTGCGCGGGGTGGGAGCTCCACGGACGCCCGTCATTCGGAGGTCGACGACATCCGCTCGATGCCCACGGTTCGCCACGACCACACCGACACCGCCCATCCGGGTCGCGGTCGGCGACGAATGAGAGACAGCTGCTGGGATGAGGACCCCGGCGTGGGAACGACCGGACAGCCCCCGGGCCGGTGATCAAGGAGGAACAGCGGATGCCATCACCCGCTCACGAACCGGACAGGCCCGCGCTCGCCGCGGTGCCCGACCCCGGTCCCGCCGACTCCGGCGTCCGGCAGCGCGACGGCCGGTCCCAGGGCGGTGAGGCCGAGGTCCTGCTGCAACGGGTCGCCCGCGGCGACGAGGACGCCTTCGAACGGTTCTACGACCTGTTCGCGTCCCGCGTGTTCGGGCTGGTCCGGCGGGTCGTCCGCGACCCCGGCCAGGCCGAGGAGGTGGCCCAGGAGGTGTTCCTGGAGGTCTGGCGACGGGCCAGTCGGTTCGACGAGAGTCGGGGCTCGGCCACCGGCTGGGTCCTCACCCTGGCCCACGCCCGGGCCGTCGACCGGGTCCGGTCGGCGCAGGCGGCCACCGATCGCGAGGTACGGGTCGCCGCCGCCACCACCGAGCGCGACGTCGACACCGTCGTCGAGGAGGTCGAGCAGCGCTTCGAACGGCGGGCCGTCCAGCGATGCCTGGGCACGCTCACCGACCGCCAACGTGAATCCATCACGTTGGCCTACTACAGCGGATACACCTACCGGGAGGTGGCCGAATTGCTCTCCACGCCGCTGCCCACCGTCAAGACACGACTCCGCGACGGCCTCATCCGGCTGCGCGACTGCCTGGGGGTGGCGTCATGACCCACTTCGCTGATCCCGGCCGGACCGGGACCGATGGGACCGATCCGCACCTGGACACCGGGGCCATGGCCCTGCACGCGCTGTCCGACGAGGAGGCCGAACGCTTCCTCGACCACCTCGACGGGTGCTCGTCCTGCGCGCTGGAACTCCAGGGCTTCCGGGAGACCGTCGCGCTGCTGGGCTCGACCTTCGCCCAGGCACCGCCGGCGTCGCTGCGCACCTCCGTGCTGGCCGCGGCCCGGCGCACCCCGCAGCTCCCGCCGGTCGTCGCCGACCAGGCGCGGCACCGGGCGCCGGCCGGGCCGGCCCGGGCGAAGGCGGCCCGGGCCTGGTACCAGCGGCCCGCCGCCTGGCTGACCGCGGCGGCGGCCGCGGCCGTCCTGGCGGTCGGCACCTTCGGGGTCGTCCGCTCCGTCACCCCCACTCCGGACACCCAGGTGGCGCTGGCCGACTGCGTGTCGGCGGCGCCCGACACCCGGGTCCTGAACCCGGGGGCCGCCGCCGACGGGGTCGTGCGGTTCGCGCCCTCGTGTGGTGCCGCGGTCGTCGACGTCAGCGGGTTGCCCGCGTTGCCGTCCGGTCGCACCTACCAGTTGTGGGTGCTGGCCGGCGACCAGGCCCGCTCGGTGACCCTGCTCGACACGGCCGCGACCGGCCAGTCGCAGGAGTGGACCGCGACGACCCGCGCCGGTGACACGGCCATCGGCATCACCGCCGAGCCGACGGGAGGGTCGCCGCAGCCCACCTCGGCCCCGCTCTGGGCGGTCACGCTGACCTGACCCGGCCGGCGCCGACTCTCCCGCGGGAGGGTCGGCGTCGGATGGGCGGGTCAACCCGGCGTGGCATACCGCACAATGGGGTACATCCCCAGCCCTCGGAGGCGCCAGTGTCGGCCCCACCCGAACGTCGGCCGCCGTCCCGGGCGGACGGACCGCCAGCTCGGCGTCCGTCCGGCGCCGGGGTCCGGTCACCGTCCCGCCCGGTCGAGCACGCCCCCGGCCGGGCGCTGGTGGTCGACTCCTGGATGCGCTCCGCCGCGGCCGGCGTCGACGCCGAGGACGGCGTGGCCCCCGTCGCCGACGACATCGACGAGATCCCCGATCGTCGCAGCGACCACCCGTTGTCCCGCGTCTTCCCGTTGCTCTACGACGTGCTCGGGGCGGCGGCGGAGGACTGCGACGCGGTGATGGCCCTCGGCGACGCCGAGGGCAAGTTGCTCTGGGTCTGCGGCCGCCCGAGCGTGCTGCGCAAGGCCGAACAGATCCACTTCATGGAGGGCGCGGTCTGGGCCGAGCGGGAGGCCGGCACGAACGCGCCCGGCACCGCGTTGCGCCTGGACGCCGCCGTGCAGATCCGCGCGGGCGAGCATTACGCCCGTCGGGTGCAGAACTGGTCGTGCGCCGCCGCGCCCATCCACGACCCGGAGACGCAGACGCTGCTCGGCGTCGTGGACGTCACCGGTGGTCACGCGGTCGGCACCCCGCAGACGCTGGCCATGGTGCGGGCCGCGGCCCGGATGGCCGAGGCCGAACTCGGCCGGCTGGCCGCGGTCGGCCGGGGCCGGACGACGAGCGCCGGCCTGTGGGCGCCGTTGAACGTCGTCGGCCTGCGGGTCGACGCCCTGGGGCGCCCCGACTGCCAGGTCGACACCGGCAGCCGGTCGCTGCGGCTCAGCTCCCGGCACAGCGAGATCCTCATCGTGCTCGCCGAGCGACCGGACGGCGTCACCGGTGAACAGCTCGCCGTCGAGGCCTACGCGGAGGACGTCAGCCTGTCGACGGTGCGCGCCGAGATGACCCGGCTGCGGTCCCTGCTCGGGCCCGACGTGCTGCAGTCCCGGCCCTACCGCCTGCAGGTGCCCGTCGAGGCCGACTGGTTGGAGGTCACGGCGCGGCTCACCGTCGGCGACGTCCGGTCGGCCCTGCGGGCCTACCGGGGTCCTCTGCTGCCGCGTTCGGAGGCGCCCGCCGTCGTCGACCGCCGCGACCAGTTGCAGCAGCAGCTCCGGTCCGCGGTGCTGGCCAGTGGGGACGCCGACCTGATGGTGGCCTGGACGCGGGCCCGCTGGGGGGCCGACGACGTCGAGATGTGGCGGCGTCAGGCGCGGATCCTGCCGCCCGACTCCCCGCTGCGACCGCTGGCCGAGGGGGAGGCCCGGCGGCTCGATCGGCTCTACGGCTGACTCGCCCGCTGCGGGATCCACTGGCCGAAGCCCTCGTCCCAGGCGGGCAGGTCCACGGTGTAGGCGTCGACCAGGAAACAGTCGGGTTCGTCCCGGAAGCCCGGCTGGGTCCGGGCCAGCGCGATCCGTTCGTCCGCCCGGTCCCGGGTACTGAACACGCCGAGCAGCTTGACGTCGTCGCCGTCGGTCTCTTCCCAGCTCAGCTCACCGTCGCGGGCGTGGACCACCTGCCCGCCGGTGGCGTGGTGCCGGACGTGCCAGACGAGGTGGACCTGCATCGCCGGAGCGTGACACCGTCACCGGCGCCCGGCGGGGATGTCGGGCCCGCCGTCATTCGGACGGGTGACGGCGTGCAGAAACGAGTCAGGGGCCGCCCGACGAGTCGGACGGCCCCTGAGTTCACGTTCGGCAGTGCCGAGCGATCACGCTCCCGATCAGACGGGGGTGACGCCGGTGGCCTGCGGGCCCTTGGTGCCGGCGGTGACGGTGTAGCTGACCTGCTGGTTCTCCTCGAGGGAGCGGTAGCCGGTCGCCTGGATCTCGGAGTAGTGGACGAAGACGTCCGGTCCGCCGTCAGCCGGGGTGATGAAGCCGAAGCCCTTTTCCGCGTTGAACCACTTCACAGTGCCCTGAGCCATGTTGCATTTCCTTCCGGAGGGTGTAGCGCCGAGGATGTTGTCGGCACGTGCTGAGACCGTCTGAATCGACGTCATCACGAGCAACATCCGGAAGTCACGCAGTGGTGAAAACCGTCAAGCACAGGGTGAACGACGAAAAATCTGACCTCGCCACTCACTATCTCACACCGACCGCGTCGATGGGTGATCCACTACCCCGGTCGATGCTGAAACATTCGAACGCCGACCCGGCACTCAGGCGACGGGGTCGGTGCGTTCGTTCTCGGCCGCCTGGGCATCGCCGGTCGGGTTGTCGTCGCGTCCCGTCACCGGATCGCGCGGGGCTTCCGAGCCCCGGGTGACCGTCGCGGCATCCGGGGCGCGGCCGTCGGCCGGCGTGCTGTCTGGGCGTGTCATGGGGTCTCCCACCGATGGACGGGGGGATGCCCGCGGGGGCATCCACGACGAGCGCGAGTGCCGCGCTCGTCGTGGATCAGGGTTCCCGGGTCGGGCCATGCACATCCCCGGTTCCCGGACCGGGATCAGGTGGACGTGACGAACGCCGAGCCCTCGGTCGTCTCGGCCGTGGTCTCCGCGGCCGGGTGCACGATGAGGACCCGGCCGGTGTAGCCCGGCATTTCCACCTCGAAGCGCCCGATCGCCGTGTCGTCACCCGTTCCGGCCGGCGCGGCGAAGCCGGCCCCGACGGCCTCAGCCCCCGGGTCCGCCGCGCCGATCACCCCGAGGGTGAGGTCGTCGACCGCGTCCAGGACGGCCCCGCCCACCGGCAGGTAGCTGGACTGCACCACGGCCGTCGTCGGCTCGGGGGAGAAGTTCAGCACCGTGACGGCCAGCGGCCCGTTGACCGCCGCGCAGACCAGCACCAGCAGCCCGGGTGCCGAGACCTCGGGGACGTCCAGCAGCAGCGACGTGGCGATCTGGTGTCGCTTGCGCACGTCCAGGATGCGGGCCAGCTGGCGGGCGAACGACGTCTCGTCGGCCAGCTGGTCGGGCAGCGTCCCGTAGAGGCTGCGGGCCTTCGGGATGCCCGAGGCCGACCCCTGGGCGGTCGGGTTGACGCCCATCAGGTCGTGCGCGCCCCGCTCGATCCACCGGGTGTCACCCCCGGAGACGAGGTTCTCCACCTGCGACCGGTCGAGGGTGACCATGCCGCACAGGTCCCACCCGGACAGGGCGAAGACGCCGGGCTGCCAGGCGTTGTACATCGCCAGCAGCAGGTGCACCTGGCGGATGCGCCGGATCTGCTCCTCGTCGACCGCCACCGGATCGGCGATCCCCAGGGTCGCGCAGATGATCGTCGCCGTGGTGCACGCGATGCCGTTCTGCGTGAAGATCAGGTTGTAGTCGAACGCCGGCGCGGTCAGCTTGTCGCGCAGCGTCTGCCGGATGTGCTCGGCCAGGTCCGACCCGACGTACTCGACGCCGCCGAGGGAATAGACGTCGTCCTTGTGGCGGGTCGCGAAATGCACCAGCTCATAAGTCATCTCGTCGTGGTTCTGCATGGCGTGCACCAACGACGCCTGGTCGATGCCGACCCGCATCGCCTCCCGCAGGGTCAGGCGCAGGAACTCGGTGTCCGCGGTGACCAGTGCGTGCTGGTAGGCGGGCCGGGTGATGAAGTCGTACGACAGGTCGGGCCCGGCCGCCGACGTCTCCTTGATGTCGTCGATGGTCAGGTTCAGTTCCTGGAACGTGAACCCGCCGACCTTGCGGACCATGCTGCCGATGAGCTGGTTGGCCGCCGCGGACAGCGGGTGACCCTCCGACCAGGCCGGGGTCTCCTCGGCGCTCTTCTCCACGCCCAGGAAGCCGTTCGCGTCCAGCCGCAGGCCACCGGAACCCAGGTCGACCAGTGAGTGCAGGGCGTCGCCCATCACCAGCCGCATGCCGGAGAACGTCGGGTCGAGCCAGTTGATCGACGGTTGCCCGGACTTGAAGTAGTGCAGGTAGACCCAGCGGCGCAGTTTGCCCTCGGTGTCGTGCACCGGGCGGGTGACGCTCCAGTTGGTCTCCTTGACCCCGGGCTCATAGAAGATGACCCGCTGGAGCTGGCCGATGATGTACCCGGTGTCCTGCAGCGCCTTCTCGGTCGCGGCGTCGATGTTCACCGAATCCTGCCCCGGGGGGACGTCGGGCAGCAGGTGCCAGTCCTCCTCGGGGATGTCGACCATGTGGTAGATCCCCGGGTAGTCCTTGTAGTTCATCTCGGCGAGCCGGAAATCGGCGCCCTTGCCGGTGTGGCCGGGGACGATGTCGTCGATGATCGTGCCGTTGTGCGCGGAGGCCACGGCGCACATCAGCCGGAACTCCTTCTCCGTGCCGAACAACGGGTCGATGGCCATCGAGATGCGGTCGAAGTGCCCGTCGACGCTGGGGGTGTACTCCCAGCCCGAGATGCCGCCGGCCCGCTTGACCGGCCCGGTGTGCACGGCGTCGATGCCGATCTGCTCGAACGCCCCCCACAATTCCTCCTCGCCCAGCGCGGCCAGGAACGACTGCCCCGGCGCGGTGATCAGCGAGATCGGGTAGGCGGTGAACCACACCGAGGCCCGTTCGACGGCGGCCCGCGGGTTGGGGTAGGCGTACGGGTTCAGCCACATGCCGGCCTGGCCGGACAGCTGCCGGCCGAGGCTGCGGGCGTCGCCCAGCATCGACATGTTCTCGAGCCAGTCGACATAGGCCGGGTTGCGGGCGTCCGCCGCGAACGGCGGCGGCGACTCCGGCAGGGTGCGCAGCCGCGCCCGCGGCCCGAGGGCGCGGGGGCGGGCCGGATAGAACTTCTCGTCGAAGGAGATTTCCGGCAGCAGCTGCTCCGGGGCCTGCTCGGTCTCCTCCGCGGCGCTCGCGCCGGTCGCGTCGGCGACGTCCCCGGGGGTCGGGTCGTCGGTGGTCCGCGTCGGGCGGGGCTCGAATGACGTCACGGGTGACGGTCCCTTCAGGCGATGGGAGGTCGGTCGGTCGCCCGGGCGTCAGTCGTCGACGGCCCGGGTGGGTCGCTCCGGGTCCGTACCCGAACCCGGCAGTACCCGAACTGCGCCGGTTCGGGACGTGATGCCCATGGTGCTGCACCCACGCTGCGCCTCGTGCAGCGGGGTTGCAGCGTGACCCGGCCTACGGTCACCGACAACTGCCGCCGGGGCCAGCTGCGACCCGGTATTCACAACGTGGTGAGGAGTTCGTCCATGACGACGTACGCACAGCCGGGATCGTCCGACAGCCCGGTCAAGGTCGAGAGCCGCTACGGCAACTTCATCGGTGGCGACTGGGTCGCGCCGAGCAAGGGCGAGTACTTCGAGAACATCAGCCCGGTCACCGGCCAGGCGTTCACTGAGATCGCCCGGTCGTCCTCCGAGGACGTCGAGCTGGCGCTGGACGCCGCCCACGGCGCCAAGGGGGCGTGGGGCCGCACGTCGGTCGCCGAGCGGGCCGTCATCCTCAACAAGATCGCCGACCGACTCGAGGAACACCTCGAGCACATCGCGATCGCCGAGACATGGGACAACGGCAAGCCGGTCCGCGAGACGCTGGCCGCCGACCTGCCGCTGGCCGTCGACCACTTCCGCTACTTCGCCGGCGCCATCCGCGCCCAGGAGGGCTCGATCTCGGAGATCGACGCCGACACGGTCGCCTACCACCTGCACGAGCCGCTGGGCGTGGTCGGTCAGATCATCCCGTGGAACTTCCCGATCCTGATGGCCGTCTGGAAGCTGGCCCCGGCGCTGGCCGCCGGCAACTGCGTCGTCCTCAAGCCGGCCGAGCAGACCCCGTGGTCGATCCTCAAGGTGTTCGAGGTGATCGCCGACCTGCTGCCCCCGGGCGTGGTCAACATCGTGAACGGTTTCGGCGTGGAGACTGGCAAGCCGCTGGCGTCGTCCAGCCGGATCGCCAAGATCGCGTTCACCGGCGAGACCACCACCGGCCGGCTGATCATGCAGTACGCCTCGCAGAACTTGATCCCGGTCACCCTGGAGCTCGGCGGCAAGAGCCCCAACATCTTCTTCGGTGACGTGGCCGCCCAGCGCGACGACTTCTACGACAAGGCGCTGGAGGGTTTCACGCTGTTCGCCCTCAACCAGGGCGAGGTCTGCACCTGCCCGTCCCGGGCGCTCATCCAGCAGTCGATCTACCAGGAGTTCCTGGGCGACGCCGTGAAGCGGACCGAGGCGATCATCCAGGGCAACCCGCTGGACACCTCCACCCAGGTCGGCGCCCAGGCGTCCAACGACCAGCTCGAGAAGATCCTGTCGTACATCGACATCGGCAAGCAGGAGGGCGCCAAGGTGCTGACCGGTGGTGGCCGGGCCGATGTCGGCGGCGACCTCTCGGGCGGCTACTACGTGCAGCCGACGATCTTCGAGGGCAACAACTCGATGCGGATCTTCCAGGAGGAGATCTTCGGGCCGGTCGTGTCGGTGACGTCCTTTGCCGACGAGGCCGACGCGCTGAAGATCGCCAACGACACCCTCTACGGTCTGGGCGCCGGTGTCTGGACCCGTGACGGCGCGCAGGCCTACCGGGCCGGCCGCGAGATCCAGGCCGGTCGCGTCTGGACGAACTGCTACCACGCCTACCCGGCGCACGCCGCGTTCGGCGGGTACAAGCAGTCCGGGATCGGCCGCGAGAACCATCGCATGATGCTCGACCACTACCAGCAGACGAAGAACCTGCTGGTCAGCTACTCGCCGAAGGCTCTGGGCTTCTTCTAAACCCCTCGGCAGTAGACGCAGAACGCCGCCGCTCCTCCGGTTCGCCACGGCCGGGGGAGCGGCGGATCCACTTTCGTGGCGAACGGTGCCGGACAGCGAAGTCCGGTGGACAGGGGCACAGTCGGACCATGACCGAGTACGCGACACCGTCGACCGACCTCGAGACGCCGGCACCTGATGTCGTCGACCCGCACCGGGTGGACGTCACCCCGGCCGCGGCCGAGCTGCTGCGCTCCCTGATCGACCGCAACGGGCCGCTGATGTTCCACCAGTCGGGCGGCTGCTGCGACGGGTCCTCGCCGATGTGCTACCCGCAGGGCGACTTCATCACCGGCGCCGTGGACGTCCGGCTCGGCGATCTCGACGTCAACGACCCCGGGGCCGCGGACGCCCCGCCCATTCCCACGATCCCGGTGTGGATGTCGGAATCCCAGTTCGCCTATTGGAAGCACACCCACCTGACCATCGACGTGGTCAAGGGCCGGGGCAGCGGCTTCTCCCTCGAAGCGCCGTACGGGGTGCGGTTCATGATCCGTTCCCGGCTGCTGACCGACGCCGAGGTCGAGCACTTCGAGCGGGTCGGGTACTCCACCGGCGAATAGCCTGCGGTCAGCCCAGGAACTCCTGCACGCGCGGCGTCACCACGTCGGCGAACTCGTGGAAGAACGCGTGCCGCGACCCGGGGAGCACCGCCAGTTCCGAGCCGCGGATCAGCCCGTGCAGCAGTTCGGCGTTGGCCACCGGGGTCATCAGGTCGTCGGAGCCGTGCAGGATCAGCGTCGGTGCCTGCACTCTCGGTAGCTCCGCCCAGGCGTCGTGCCGGTTGCTGGCCCGTAGATGCCCGCGCCGGGACACCGGCGTCATCCTCTCGTCCCCGACCACCTGGTAGGGCCCGGGGTTTTCGGCCAGCCACCGCGGGGTGTACATCAGCTCGAGCAGCGCCCGCAGCGCCTCGGGGCCGGGGCCGCCCAGTGACCGGGTGACCGCCGGGTCCCGGTGGACGGCGTTCGGCCCGCCGGGGCTGGTGCAGCCGAGGACCAGCCGACCGACCCGGTCGGGGTGGTCGATGGCCAGGTGCTGCGCAACCCGGCCCCCCATCGACGTCCCGTAGACATCGGCCCGGTCGACTCCTAGCGCGTCGAGAACGGCGACCACGTCCGCGGCGAGGACGGGGGTCGAGTACAGACCGTCCGGCTTGTCGCTGTCCCCGACCCCGCGCCAGTCCAGGGTGATCGTGCGCCGCCCGGTGAACCGTTCCCGGATGCCGTCCCACCAGTGGTGGTTGTTGGCCTGACCGGCCAGCAGTACCAGCGGCGGACCCTCACCGCGCACCTGATAGGCGATCCGGGTCCCGTCCACGGCCGGGGTCGTCGGGCTGTCGATCCGCGCGGATTCGGGGGACATCAGAGGGGACCTCCACAGGCAATCGGGGGGCGCGTCGCACGGACGGCCGTCGGCGGAAGGTGCAGGTCGGCAGGCGGTTCGTCGTCTCGTGCAACCCGCAGCAGGGTACGGTCCGTCCGTTCCCTACGGCAGGAGGTTCGCGTGCGGCCGGAGGAGGAGGCGCAGTTCGCCGTGTATGTCACTGCGCGTCGCGACCGGGTTCGGCGGACCGCGTACCTGGTGTGCGGGGACTGGCACAAGGCCGACGACCTCACGCAGATCGCGTTCGTGAAGTTGTACGGCGCCTGGGAACGCATCCGCGACTACGCCGCGCTGGACGCCTACGTCCGGTCGTGCCTGATGCGCGCGGCCATCGACGAGTCACGGCGGCCGTGGCGGCGGGAGCAGTCCACCGACGAGGTCCCGGACGGTCCCGCGGCCGGCACCGCCGGCGACGTGGACGACCTGGCCGATCTGGTCGCCGACCGCGATCTGGTGCGCACGGCGCTGCGCCGGGTACCGCGGGGGCAGCGGGCGATGGTGGTGCTGCGCTTCTACGAGGGGTTGAGCGTGTCCGACGTGGCCCGGGCGATGGATTGTTCGGAGGGGAACGTGAAGTCCCAGACGGCGCGCGGGTTGGCGGCGCTCCGATCGGCGTTGACCGAGCTGACCCAGGGGGCGGGGCTCGGATGACCGACCACGACGGCGCCGGCCGGCCGGCGGACGACCCGGCCGCCCACGAGCTGCGATCGCCCTTCGATCCGGCGTTCGACCTGCCCCGGGCCGATGACGTGCCCGACGACCACCCGGTCCGGGTCCTGTTGTCCGAGGTTGCGGACGACCCGTCGGCACCGCCCAGCTCGGTCACCATCACCTCGGTGCTGGCGGCTGCGCAGCGCACGTCCGCCGCCGATTCCGACGCCGAGATCGAGCGGGTCACCGACATCGACCCCGCGACCGGCCGGCCCCGCTACGTCCCACCCGTGTACGCCCGGCCACTGGTCGTGCAGGACCCGGCGGCGTCGGCCGCCGACGCGCCGGCCGCTCCGGTGCCGACGCCGGTGTGGTCGAGCAGCGCGGCCGCGGTCCCGGCCTCCGTGCTGGCGGCCCGCCAGGTGCGGCGGCGTCGCCGGCTGGCGATCCTGGCCGCCGCGGCCTGCGTCGGGGTGGCCGCCGTGGCGATCCCGTTCGCCCTCTCGCGGGGCGGTTCCGGTTCCACCACCGCTTCCGCCCCGGCGGCGGCGACCTCCGTGACTTCTCCGGCGGCTGCCGCTTCCGCGGCCGGCGGGGCCGGTCAGCCCGGCCGCGAGTCCGCGACCACCACCCTGGGCGCCCCCGGCGAAGGGGGTGCCCTGTCGAACGGCGACCTCGGGGCGACCACCGCCGCCCCGCTGTCGTCGTTCGTGCCGGAGAATCTGCAGTCCGGCGCCGCGTCCGCGGGCCCGGAGAACGGTGAGTCGGGCGCGGCCGGGAGTGCGGCCGGCCTCGGCAGCTGTTCCTGGGCGCCGCTGCCGGCGCCGGTGGCCACGGCGCTGAGCGGTGCCCTGCCCGGCGGGTCGTACGGCGATCCGCAACCCCTGACCACGGGGTGCCGTCCGGACGGCGTCTACGGGGCGTCCGTCCCGAGCACCCAGAATCAACCCGCGCTGACCGTCACCGTCACCCGGACCGCCGACGGCGCCTGCCAGACGATGTCGCCGGCCTGCGTGCCGATGGGGCAGGGGCAGTACATCGGCTCCACCGCGTCCGGGCAGCTGACCGTCTACGCCTACGCCTCCGGCTGGGAGGCGATGATCGCACCCGACGGGGTGGACGCCGGCGATCCGACCCTCGGGGCGGCCACCGTCGAGGAGCTGCTCCAGGGGGCGCAGGCGGTGGCGGACGCCTCGGCGGCCGGCTAGTCCGGCCCGGCAGCCGGCGCGGGTCGGGCCGGGCGGTGCGGTGCGGGTGTCCCGGCTGGGACAATCGTCCGGTGAGCAGCTCCGCGACCAGCCCGGCCCACCCGTCCAGCCCCCCGGCCCTCGATGACGGGACGGCCACGCCGTCCTCCCGGCCGGCCAAGCCGCGGGTCGACAACGTCCTCGCCGGCCGGTACGCCTCGGCCGAGATGGTGCGCATCTGGTCACCGGAGAACAAGATCGTCGCGGAGCGCCGGCTGTGGCTGGCCGTGCTGCGCGCGCAGGCCGACCTGGGCGTCACGGTTCCGGACGGGGTGCTGGCCGACTACGAGGCCGTCGTCGAGCACGTCGACCTCGACTCGATCGCCGACCGGGAACGCGTCACCAAGCACGACGTGAAGGCCCGGATCGAGGAGTTCAACGCGCTGGCCGGGCACGAGCACGTGCACAAGGGGATGACCAGCCGCGACCTCACTGAGAACGTCGAGCAGGCCCAGGTGCTGCAGTCGCTCGAGCTGCTGCGGGACCGCACGGTGGCGGTGCTGGCCGCACTGGCCCGGCGGGCCGCCGAGTACTCCTCGCTGGTGATGGCCGGTCGGTCGCACAACGTCCCGGCGCAGGCCACCACGCTGGGCAAGCGGTTCGCCTCGGCCGCCGACGAGGTGCTGCTGGCGTACGAACGGGTGCAGGAGTTGCTGCGGCGGTATCCGTTGCGCGGCATCAAGGGGCCGGTCGGCACGGCACAGGACATGCTCGACCTGCTCGGTTCGCCGGAGGCGGTGGCCGAGCTGGAGCAGCGCGTCACCCGGGAGCTCTCGCCCAGCGGTCGGGTGCTGACCAGCGTCGGCCAGGTCTATCCCCGCTCGCTCGACCACGACGTGCTGTCCGCGCTGGTGCAGTTGGCCGCCGGCCCGGCCTCCCTGTCGACCACGATCCGCCTGATGGCCGGAGCGGAACTGGCGACCGAGGGCTTCCAGCCGGGCCAGGTCGGTTCCTCGGCGATGCCGCACAAGATGAACGCCCGGTCGTGCGAACGGGTCTGCGGGTTGGCGGTCATCCTCCGCGGCTACGCGACGATGGCCGCGGACCTGGCCGGTGCGCAGTGGAACGAGGGTGACGTCTTCTGCTCGGTGGTGCGCCGGGTCGCGCTGCCGGACGCGTTCTACGCGATCGACGGCCTGTACGAGACGTTCCTGACGATCCTCGACGACTTCGGGGCCTACCCGGCGGTCATCGACCGCGAGCTGGAGCGGTACCTGCCGTTCCTGGCCACGACGAAGGTGCTGATGACCGCGGTCCGGGCCGGGGTCGGCCGGGAGACCGCGCACGAGGCGATCAAGGAACACGCGGTCGCCGTGGCCCTGGCGATGCGCGAGCAGGGCCAGACGGACAACGATCTCGTCGATCGGTTGGCCGCGGACGGCCGGCTACCCCTGGACCGGCCGGCCCTGCTGGCGGCCCTCGGTGATCCGCTGTCGTTCACCGGTACGGCGGTCGATCAGGTGGGCGCGGTGGTGGCCCGCATCGATGCCATCGCCGCCGAACACCCGCAGGCGGCGGCGTACCGGCCGGCCGCGATCCTCTAGGGCCGGGGCGGGACACGGTGGACGGAGCGACGGACGGGGCGGACCCGGGGCGGACGACGCCCGGTCAGCACCGGTCGACCGAGGAGTGGGCCGAGTTGTTCGGCGCGCTGGCCGACAGCAACCGGCTGCGGCTGCTGGTGGCGGTGCACTACCGCCCCGGCAGCAATGTCACCGAGTTAGCCGAGACGGTGGGGATGAGTGCGAACGCGACCTCGCACGCCCTGGCCGGTCTGCGGATGCGCGGCATCCTGCGCACCGAGCCGGCGGGTCGGGAACGCCGCTGGTGGGTGGTCAGCGACGACGTGCACGAGCTGCTGCATTTCGTCGGCGCCCCCCACGCGCACGACCGGCACCAGCACGCCCCCCACGAGCCGGACGACACCGCGAACTGAGGCGGCTCCGGCCACCCCGTGTCACCCTGGCGGAAGCTCACTACCGTCAGTAGGCTGGTTGTGACTCACCTCGGGGGCTTGGTGGGTGACGACGCGCATTCAAGGCAGAGTGCGTTCGGCCTTGGGAGGCTGTCATGGTTCACGGGGATGATGACGTGACGGCGACGGGCGTCGACCCGTCGTCGGTGACCTGGACGTCGTTCCGCGCGGTGCGCGAGACGGCCACGTCGTTCCACATGGACTGGCCCGTCCACCAGCCGGACGACCCGGGAGCGGCGGGGGCGACGGTGTTCATCCTCGACGAGAACGATCGCCGCGTCTCGGATGTCGCCGCTCCCGACCTGACGGACGAGGCGGCCGACGCAGCCCTCGACCGCATCGGCTGGTCCCGACGGGGCCCCTGGCAACCGGACGTCTTCGGTCGCCCGACGGCCCGGGTGCTGGCCACGGCGGCGCGGGAGCCGATCCCGCTGCCCCGGCAGCGCACGCCGACCCTGGTCGACGAGGCCACCCTGCACCACGCCTGAGCCTGGATGGTCGGCGATTCGGGTACAACCGGTCCATGACCACTCCCCGTGATCCCGGGCGCGCAGCGGCAGTTCCCGGCGGTCCGCTCGGTGCCGACGGGGATGACGGGGACACGGACGCGCGGCTCGCCCGCGCGTCGGCCGATGGCGACACCGCGGACGAGCAGTGGAGTGCGTGGACACGTCATGAGACGCCGTTGCAACGGCTGGACCGCCACTGGACCGAGCTGCTGCAGGAACTGCGGGTGGTGCAGACCGGCATCCAACTCCTGACCGGCATCCTGCTGACCCTGCCGTTCCAGCCGCGGTTCGTGCAGCTGTCGACGTTCCAGCAGTCGGTCTATCTGGTCACCCTGGTGTGCGCGGTGTTGTCCGGTGGCCTGCTCATCGCGCCGGTGGCCCTGCACCGGGTGTTGTTCCGGCGGCGGGCCCGGCGGGTCACCGTGCAGGTCGCGCACCGCCTGGCCCTGGTGGGTCTGGGTCTGCTGGCCGTCGCCCTGGTCGGGATCGTCCTGCTGATCTTCGATGTCGTGCTCGGACGGGCCGCCGCCGTGGTCGCGGCGGTGGTCATCGCCCTGGTGCTGCTCGGCCTGTGGTTGCTCCTGCCGCTGCGTCTGCTGGAGAAGGCCGAGCGCGGCGGCTTCGAACCCCGGGGGCTGGCCGACCCGGAATGAGACCGGGCCGCCGGTTCACCCCGGAAGGCGGTGGGTGGCCAGGAAGTCCCACATGGCGGTGGTCGCCCGTGGGCCTCGGGGATCGCTGAAGGACCCGCCGTTCGCGCCGCCGGACCAGGCGTGTCCGAGCCCGGCGATCTCCCAGACCTCCAGCACCCGTTGCCGGCCGGCGTACCACCGGCTGATGTGGTGGGGCCGGGGTGTCCGCGCGGAACCGCTGCCCACGACGCGCTTGTCGACGTCACGCCGGCGCAGGGCGGCCGCGCTGTCGGAGTGCGCCAGCCATTGCTGCGCCAGCCGGTCGGCGTTGCGCGGGCTGACGGTCCGGTCGGCCGATCCCTGGACGACCATCAGCGGGGCCCAGCGGGGCCATCCGGGGTCGGGTGCCGGCAGCGGGGTCAGGGCCTGCATCCCGGCGAGGGCCTGTCGTGCCCCGTTGGCCGATCCGGGGACCGGGCCGGAATGCGCGGCGACCGCCGCGAAGACGTCCGGGTACTGCGAGCCGAGGGTGACCGACATCGCTGCCCCGGCGGACAGTCCCGCCGCGTAGATGCGGGACCGGTCGACCGTCGGCGAACGGTGACCGGCCACCTGGCCGACGATGCCGGCGATGATCGCCGGCTCGCCCTGGCCGCGCTGCTGGTGGTCGCTCTCGAACCATCGCCAGCACCGTTGGGCGTTCCGGGTCACCGTCTGCTCGGGGAGCACCAGCAGGAACCCGCGGCGGTCGGCGAGTTCGTCCCAGCGGGTGGCCGCGGTGAAGTCCCGGGCGGTCTGGGCGCAGCCGTGCAGGGCGACCAGCAGTGGAACGGGGCCGCGGCCCCGCAGCCCCGACGGGATGTAGAGATCGAAAGTCCTGCTCCCGAAGGGACTGTCGAAGCGCCCATGCTCCCAGCGCCCGGTCCCGCGCGGTGCCGGACGGGGTGGCGCCGAGCGGGATCCACGCCGACCGGCCGGAGCCGGCAGGGGCAGACCGGGGACGATGCTCGGGGCGGTGGGCAGGCGGGGCCGCCGCCGGCGGGGCGTCGGTGGTGACCACGCCCGCAAGAGCGCCGCGGCGGGTGACGCCGCCGCATGGCGGGTGGAACGTCGGGCGGGCACCGGCTCGACGGTAGTCGCCCGGGTCGACCAGAGCTCGTCCGGCCACGGCCGCCGACCCCCGACCGTATTTCCTTCAGTGATCTGTGTAGTGGTACGCATTCAGGCCGCCGATCACGCGGATGGGGCGATACCGTGAACCCGCAGATCAGTGAACCGTCCGCGGGAAATGCCAGGTCGACGGGCGGCCGACAATCCGGGAGGACCGCGATGACCAATCCGCAGGAACAGTTCACCGCCGCCATTCGCACCGCGCAGACCACGGCCTCGGAGGCCGTCCAGGCCTGGGCCTCCATGGCCCAGCGCGCGGTCGGGACCATGACGTCGACGCCGGGTGCGTCCGCGTCGCCGGTCGAGTTCATCGACCAGACCTTCGATCTCATCGAGCGGATGCTCGAAGGGCAACGGACGATGGCCAAGTCGATGGTCGGTTCCGGACACAAGTGGGTCGAGCAGGCGCAGGCCGCGGGAAGCGCCCTGCAGGAACGGTGGTCCGAGTCGGCCGAGCAGACGGCCGAGGCGGCCCGGCAGCGGGCGTCGGCCGCAGCGGCCTCGTTGAACGCCGCCCGGGAGCAGGCCGAGGCGACGACTACGGCGGCCTGGGAGAAGGCCGGCGCCGTCGTCGAGGACGCGGTCTCCGCCGCCCGTCAGCGCTCCGAGGAGTTCGTGGAGGCGGCCCGCGGTGCCACCGAGGCGATGACGAAGCCGGCCGTCGAGGCGATGAGCACTCTGACCCGCCGGGCCACGGCCACCGCGCAGGACGCGGCCGACACGGTGGCGGCCGAGACTGAGAAGGCCACTGAGAAGACCACAGAGAAGGCCACGGCAGCCGCCGAGTCCGCCAAGCCGGCCGCCAAGCCCGCGGCTCGCAAGCCCGCGGCGTCGAAGGCGGCGACGGAGGAGAAGCCGGCGACGCGGACCCGCGCGGCGAAGGAGACTGCGGATCCGGCTCCCGCGCCGACGGCCAAGCCGGCCGAGAGCCGTCCGTCCGCGCCGGACTACTCGACGATGACCAAGGCCGAGCTGCAGGCCGAGCTGACCGCGCGGGGGTTGCCGAAGTCAGGGAACGTGGCCGAGCTGCGTGAGCGGCTGCAGGGCGCCTGACCGCTGCCGGACCGAGGTACCCGGAACCGAATCGCTTTTCGACTGATCGCGGTGGGCGTTGGCTCACCGCGATCGGTGTGTCCGGGGTCGGTCAGGCGGACGCCGACGGGACCCGATCCGCGACGGCGGTTGTCGTCGCCGTCGTGGTGACGTTCGCCGGCGTCGCCCCGGCGCCGGTCCCCGATGCGTTGCCGCCGCCATTTCCGTTGCCGTTGGTCCCGCCGTTCCCATTCCCGTTCCCATTCCCGTTACCGCCGTTGCCGTTGCCGCCACCGGGCTCCGCGCCGGCGGTCGACGCAGCGGTCGGGGTGGTGGGCGCCGTCGGCGTGGTGGGTGTCGTCGGGGTCGTCGGCGTGGTCGCGGTAGTGGGTGTCGTCGGGGTCGTGGGCGTGGTGGGGGTCGTCGCGGTGGTGGGGGTCGTCGGCGTCGTGGGTTCCGTCGTCGGCGTGGTCGGGGTGGTCTCAGTCGTGGACGTCGTCGGTGTCGTCGCCGTGGTGCGGGTGGTCGGCGCGGTGCTCGTGGCCGGGGCCGAGGTCGGCGGGGGCGTGCTGGCCCCGGTCGTCACGGTCGTCGTCGTGTTCGTCGGGGCCACCGGCGACGGATTGTCGTTTCCCGCGTTGCGGACGAGGGCGACCACCGCGACGACACCGACGGCGATCAGGGCCACCACCAGGAACGAGATGGCGAACACGGTGCCCGCGCTGCGGCGGCGGGGCGGCGCGGACGCCACCGGGACCCCGGCCGTGGCGCCGGTCTTCGCCGGAGCTGCGGCGGCCGCCGGCACGACCGGGATGCCTTGCGGCAGCGTGGCGGTCGGTCCGGCCGGTGGGAGCGGCAGACCGACGGCCGCTCCCGGCCGGCGCAGGGTGTCGGCGACCTGCTGAGCCGTGGGCCGGTACTGCGGGTCGGCGGCGGTCATCGCCCGCAGCAGTCGCGGCCAGGGCGCCGGCAGGTCGTCGGGGACGACCGGGTCGCGCATCAACCGGGCCATCGCGGACTCGATGGCCTTGCCCGGGAACTCCCGGCGACCGGTCAGACATTCGAGCAGCACGAGGCCGAGGGCGTAGACGTCGGTCGGTGGCCCGACCTCGCCGCCGCGGGCCTGTTCCGGGCTGAGGTACGCGGCGGTCCCGATGACGTCGGCGGCCGCGGTCAGCCGCTCAGCCGCCAGTTCCCGCGCGATGCCGAAGTCGCTGAGCTTGGCGGTGCCGTTCTCGGTGAGCAGGATGTTGGCCGGCTTGATGTCCCGGTGCACCAGGCCGTGGGAGTGGACGGTGTCCAGGGCGTCGGCGATGGCGGCGCCGATCTGGCTGACCGTGGCGGACGGCAGGCCGCCGGGAGCGATGCGGTCGGCCAGCGTGCCCCCGCTGACCAGTTCCATGACCAGGTAGGTGGGGCCCTGGTAGGAGGTGTCGGCGGCCGGATCCGCCGCGCCGGTCATCGTGCTCTCGTCCGTGCCGACCCGGGCGTCGTAGACGGTGACCAGGTTCGGGTGGTGCAGCATCGCCAGCACCTGCATCTCGGTGCGCTGCCGGGCGACGGTGGTGGCGTCGCCGCCGCCGACCCAGAACACCTTGACGGCCACCGGCCGGGCGAGCAGTTCGTCGCGTCCGCGGAAGACCTCGGCGGTGGCGCCGCGGCCGAGCAGGGATTCCAGGACGTACCGGCCGCTGAGCACCGTGCCGGTCGGGACGCCGCGGGTCGGCGGGACCGGGAAACCGGCGGTCGCCCCCAGGGCTTCGGTGCGGCCGTCGGCGTCGTCCGGACCCGACGAGCCCGGCCCGCGACCGACGGGCCGTTCGTCGTCAGTCATGTCGCTCCCGGTCGTGTGCTCGTCCGCGCTCGGACGGGCTCCGCCGGGCAGGGTCAGCGTAGTCGGTGGGCCCGACGGTGACGGGGCGTCACCGGAGTGCGCGAGGGGGACTTGCCATCGGCGCGAAGGTCAGGTTAGGCTAACCTTGTTCGACAGGGAGACCCCTTCGGAGCGCATCGGTGAAGTCCCGCGGCGGGGACGGAGCTGAGCTCCCGATCGGTCCGTGGAGGGTATCGGGTCCGCGAGTACCACCTGTCGTCCGGCCGGGGGCGCACCGTTGGCGGCGGCGCCCCCGGCCGCTTTTCTTCCCGGTCCAGCGGGCTGTGTCACCCTCGCAGGATGAACCCGCTGCTGCACGCGTCCACCCTGCCGTTGGGACTGCCGGACTTCGCGGCGATCTCACCCGAGCATCTCGCGCCCGCGCTCGATGCCGGCATGGCCGAGCACCGTGCGGAGGTGGCGGCCATCGCCGCCGATCCCGCCCCACCGACGTTCGTCAACACCCTCGTCCCGCTCGAGCGCTCCGGCGCCCTGCTCGACCGGGCCATGACGGTGCTCGGCGCGCTCGTCGCGAACCGGTCCACCGACGAACTCCGGGCCATCGACGCGGCCTACTCCCCATTGCTCTGCGCCCACCACGACGCCGTGACCCTGGATCCCGCGGTGTTCGCCCGCATCGAGGCGATCCACCAGAGCCTTCCCACCACAACCGGTCTCACCCCGGAGGACCGCCGCCTGGTGGAACGCCACCACCGGGACCGGGTGCTCGCCGGTGCCCGGCTGGACGAGGCCGGACGGGCCCGGCTGACCGAGCTGAACCAGCGCATCGCCGCCCTGCAGACCCGGTTCGAGCAGTTGCTGCTGCGATCGGCCGAAAGTCGGGCCCTGCTGGTCGACCGCGCCGACGAGCTCGACGGTCTGTCAGCCGATGCGATCGCCGCGGCCGCCGACGCCGCGGAACGGGCCGGACACCCCGGCCGGTACCAGCTGGCCCTGGTCCTGCCCACCGGTCAGCCGGCGTTGGCCCGCCTCACCCGGCGGGCCACCCGTCAGGCGCTGCTGGCGGCGTCCACCGGTCGCGGCGGCCCGCACGACCCCGACACCGATACCGGGCCGGTGCTGCGGGAGTTGACCGCCGTCCGGGCCGAGCGAGCCGGTCTGCTCGGCTTCGCCGGGCACGCCGACAGCGTGGTGGCCGACCAGACCGCCGGGTCCGTCGAGGCCATCGACGACTTCCTCTCCCGGCTGGTCGGGCCGGCGCGGGTGGTCGCGGACGCCGAACGCGCCGAACTGGTCGCCCTGGCCGCGGCGGACGGCATCGACGACTTCGCCGCACACGACTGGGCGTTCTACGCCCAGCGGGCCCGGGGGCGTCGGCACCAGGTGGACGCCGCCGCGCTGCGGGAGTACTTCAAACTCGACACCGTGCTGCAGGAAGGGGTGTTCGCGGCCGCCGAGCGGCTCTACGGCATCCGCATGGTCGAGCGGCCCGACCTGGTCGGCCACACGGCGCAGGCGCGCGTCTGGGAGGTCCGGCAGCAGGCCGCCCCGGGCGCCGACGATGAGCAGACCATCGGCCTGTTCGTCGGCGACTTCTTCGCGCGGGAGGGCAAACGGGGCGGGGCCTGGATGAACAGCCTGGTGCTGCAGTCCGACCTGCTGGGCGACAAGCCCGTCGTCACCAACAATCTCAACATCGCCCCGCCCGCCCCCGGTCAGCCGGTGCTGTTGACGCTGGACGAGGTCCGCACCGCGTTCCACGAGTTCGGGCACGCTCTGCACGGGCTGTTCTCACGGGTGCGCTACCCACGGCTGTCCGGTACCGCCGTGCCGCGGGACATCGTGGAGTACCCCAGCCAGGTCAACGAGCTGTGGATGTACTGGCCCGAGCTGCTCCCGCGGTTCGCCCGTTCCGTGGTGACCGGCGAACCGTTGCCGCCGGCCCAGGTGGCGGCCGTGCTCGCGGCCTCGCGGGACGGCAGCGGCTACCGGATGGTCGAAATGCTCGGGGCGACGCTGCTCGATCTGGCCTGGCACCGGCTCGCCCCGGGCGAACAGGTCGACGACGTCGACGCTTTCGAGGCGGCTGCGCTCGAGCGGGCCGGGATCGCCGACCCGCACATCCCGCCGCGGTACCGCAGCCGCTACTTCCAGCACATCTTCGCCGGAGCGGGGTACGCCGCCGGGTACTACTCGTACCTGTGGGCCGAGCTGGTCGATGCCGACACCAGCGAGTGGTTCGTCGAGAACGGCGGCCTGGACAGGGATCTGGGGGACAGGTTCCGGGCCGGGATCCTCGCGGTCGGTGGTTCCCGCGACATCCTCGACGGGTTCCGCGAGCTGCGCGGCCGGGACCCGGAGATCGGCCCGCTGCTCCGCCGGCACGGACTCGACTCCGGTGACCGGACGGAGTCGGCTACCCTGCGCCCGTGACCCGCCTGGACGATTACCGGCACCTGGCCTCCGGCAAGGTGCGTGAGCTCTACGAGGTCGACGACGAGCTGCTGCTCATGATCGCCTCGGACCGCATCAGCGCCTACGACCACGTGCTGTCCACGCCCATCCCGGACAAGGGTCGGGTGTTGACGGCGATGAGCATGTTCTGGTTCGACCTGCTGGCCCGAGCCGACGGCACGGGCCCGGCGTTCGCCAACCACGTGGTCGCGGTACAGGACCGGCGGATCCCCGCCGAGGTGGCCGGTCGCGCGTTGCTGGTCCGCCGGCTGGACATGCTGCCGGTCGAGTGCGTCGCCCGCGGCTACCTGACGGGGTCGGGGCTGGCCGACTACCGCCGCACGGGGGCCGTCTGCGGCATCGCCCTGCCGGACGGGCTGGTCGAGGCGTCGCGGCTGCCGGAACCGATCTTCACCCCGGCGACCAAGGCCGAGATCGGCGAGCACGACGAGAACGTGTCCTTCGAGGCGGTCGTCGCGACCATCGGCGCCCAGCGGGCGGCGCAGGTGCGGGACGCCACTCTGACGGTCTACCGGCGAGCGGCCGAGCACGCCGCCACCCGGGGGGTCCTGCTGGCCGACACCAAGCTCGAGTTCGGAATGCTCGGCGGGGAGCTGGTCCTCGGCGACGAGGTGCTGACCCCGGATTCGTCGCGGTTCTGGCCGGCCGACGGCTACGCCCCGGGTGCCGTCCAGCCCTCCTTCGACAAGCAGTTCGTCCGGGACTGGTTGACCTCGGCCGAGTCCGGCTGGGATCGCGCCGCGGACGGCCCGCCGCCACCGCTGCCGGGCGACGTGGTCACGGCGACCCGGGACCGGTACGTGGAGGCCTATGAACGCATCTCGGGACTGTCGTTCGCCGACTGGATCGGCTGAGCGGTCGGCGACCGGGTGGGTGGGGCCCAGTTGGGAACGGGGGCCTCGGGGAACAGGGCCGGTATGACTGGCGCGCATCCTGCCGAAGACGACGACCGGCGCGGGCGGGACAGCCAGGGCCAACCCAACCCACCGGGGCTGGCGCAGCAGCTCAGTGACCTCGCCCGGTCCCTGCAGGCCGAGCCCGACCTGGACCAGACGTTGCAGGCGGTGGTGGGGGCGGCGGCCGACAACATCGCCGGGGCCGACTACGCCGGCATCACCCGGATCGACCGCAACGGCCGCGTCGGTACCCCGGCCGCGACCGACGAGCTCGTCCCCCGCATCGACCAGGCCCAGTACGAGACCAACGAGGGTCCGTGTCTGGACGCCATCCGGTACGACGCCACCATCCGCTGCGACGACCTGCAGGCCGACGAACGCTGGCCCCGGTTCGCCGCGCGCGCCCTGGAACTCGGCGTGAAGTCGATGCTGTCCTTCCAGCTCTTCGTGCGGGACCGCGAGCTCGGGGCGCTCAACCTGTACTCCCGCGAGCCGCACGTCTTCGACGACAGCACCGAACAGATCGGCCTGCTGCTGGCCAGCCACGCCGCGGTGGCGATGGTCGGCGCCGAGAGCCAGCACAACCTGCTCGCCGCCGTGCAGCATCGGGAGGTGATCGGACGGGCCACCGGCATCCTGATGGAACGCCACAAGATGACCGGTGACCAGGCCTTCGCGCTGCTGATGCGGACGTCGTCGGTGACCAATCGCAAGGTCCGGGACATCGCGGAGGAGCTGACCATGACCGGCGAGCTCTCGACCCGGCGCCCGCGCCCGTCGGCCGGCGCCGGTGGATCGGGCGGGGGCGCCTAGACCGCCGAGCGTTCCTGGTCGGTCAGGGGTGCAGCCCGTCGTCCGGGGTGGTGCGGGTCCAACGGTGCAGGGGCACCTGCAGACCGGCACGGGTGGGCGCGCAGACCAGCGGCCCGGCCTCGGCGACCAGGTCGGTGGCGAACGGGATGACCCGGACCAGTTGCAGTTCCTGGCCGCTGGGGGCGGCCCGGACGGTGATGGCGGTGCCCTCCCGGCTGGCTCGCACCGTGATCCGTCGGCCGGTCCAGTCGGGGACGGGGGCCAGCGACCAGTCGGACATGCCGTCGGTGACGACCGCGCCGACCTGCGCCCGGCCATCGGCGAACTCCACGCCGGCCTTGATCCATCGCTCGTCCGACACCCGGACGAACAGCCCGGCCTGGTCGAACTGCTGCGAGAACGCGGCGGTGAACTCGACCTCGACGGCGGTGCCGTCGGGGAAGGGGGCCAGCAGGGCGTGTTCGTTGTCGTGGACGAACCCGTAGGAGGTGATGCGCCAGGCGTCGCTGCCTTCGACGGCCGTCACGAGCAGGTCGCCGTCGCGTTCGACGACGTCCGCCGGAGCGTTGGTCCACCGGCCGTCACCCCAGGGGATGTCCACCATCGGTTCCACCTTCCTCGCTGTCGCTGGCCGGCGGACCCGCCGGGGAGCGGAGACTATCGGGTGGCTTCCGGCCGCTTCCCAGTCCGGTCACATCCCTATGCCGGGTGTCGGCCAGATCGGTCGAGGACGATGCGCAGGTGCTTTACCTCTCTCGCTGCTCCCCGCCACGCCGGTCGCCCGGCCGGTGGCGCCGGGGACGGGCCGTCGCCACGGTGACCGTGGTGATGACGACGGCGCTCGCCGCGTGCACGTCCGGCGCACCTGCCGGGCCGTCCTCGCCGACCGGTGGTGCGTCGTCGTCAGCACCGGCCGCAGCGCTCTCCTCGGAGCCGGCTTCGGCCGGCACCGGGGGCGGGATCGCCCCGACGCCGGCCACCGCGCTCGGCCGGTGGCTCTCCGCGCCCGTGGTGGAGATCGCCCACCACGGCGGCTCGGCCAGCTGGCCGGCCGCGTCGCCGACGGCCTATCAGCAGTCGCGGGACTGGAACCCGGATCTGGCCCTGGAGTTCTCCGCCCGCCGCACGGCGGACGGGGTGTGGGTCGGGTCCGAGGACGCCAGCACGGGGCCGGTCTACGGGACCGATCTGACCATCGCCACGTCGACCTGGGAGCAGCTCTCGACGCTGCGGTCGATCCGGGGTCATCAGCCGATGAGCCGACTGGACACCGATCTGCTGGACCAGGTGTCGCCGGATCGCATCCTGTTCGTCGACGACAAGGACGACGCCCATGTCGACGAGCTCCTGGATCTGCTGGACCAGCACGGCGGCGCCGGCCGCGCGGTGATCAAGTCCTACTGGCAGACGGTGAAGACCCCGACCGCCGCCCACGCCCGGGGGTACACGACCTGGGGGTACTACTACGCCGACCAGATGGACCAGTTCGAGGCGACGCAGGGCCGGTTCGACCTCCTCGGCATCGACCAGGACGCACCGACGGCCGTGTACCAGCGGATGCTGGCAACCGGAAAGCGGGTGATCGCCCACGTCGTGGCCACCCCGGCGCAGGCCGACCGGGCCCTGGCCGCCGGGGCGACCGGCCTGATGGTGTCGGGCGTCCGCGACGTGGTTCCCCGGGCCTGACCGGACGCTCAGCGCAACCGATCGAGGGCGGCCCGGACCGCCGTCACCACCCGGCCGGCCGGGTCGGGGTCGCCTTCGGCCACCGCGCCCAGGGCGGCGCCGTCGACGACGGTGACCAGCAGATCGGCGGCCCGGGTGTCCGGGCGCGGCAGCATCCCGCTGACAACGGCGACGAGATCGGCGCGCAGAGCTGCCATCTCGGCCGTGACGGCGGGACTGTCGGCCGCGGCCAGCAGGTGTCGGTACCGGCTGACGACGGCGGACCGACCAGGTTGGATGCGCGCGTCCCCGTCGACCGGTGCGGCGCCCGACCCCCCGCCGGGCGGGAGCATCGCCCTGCTGATCGCGTCGGCCAGCCCAGCATGACCGCCCGGGCCGGGGCGGGCGCCGGAGTACCCGCGGGCGACGTGTGTGGCGTGCTCCCGCCACCGGGCGCAGACCCGGTGCACGGCCTCGCCGACCAGCACCGACAGGTCGGGGAAGTAGTAGGACACCGCCGCCAGCGGCAGGCCCGCCTCGGTGGCGATGGCCCGGGCGGTGCAGGCGGCCGGGCCGTGTTCGGCGGCCAACCGGGTCGCCGCGGCGCACAACACCTCCCGGCGGTCCTGCCCCCGTTGCTGGCGGGGCGCTCGGACGGTCAATGCCCCGACCCGGCCAGCTGGAGCCCGACGACGCCGGCGACGATGAGCACGATGGAGGCGATGGTCAGCGGCCGGACCGGGTCGCCGAACGACGTCATCCCGATGATCGCGGTCAGCACCGCACCGATCCCGACCCATACCGCGTAGGCGGGGCCGACCGGCAGGGTCCGCAGCGCCCACATGAGCCCGGCCATCGACGCGATGAGCAGCAGGACGAACGACACCGACGGCCCCAGCCGGGTCAGGCCGGCCGACGCCTTGAGGGACAGGGCCCAGCCGGCTTCCAGCAGCCCCGACAGCACCAGTACGAGCCACGCCATGGTGGCCACCTCCTGAATCCGTTGCGGATTCCAGGTTAGCAACAAACTGGTACGACCGTACCGGTTACCGGGCCGTGGTGGCCTGACTCACCGTCCGGGCGAAGCGCGAACCGGATTCAGTGCTGTGCCGGTTGGACGAGTTCGACGAGTACGCCGCCGGCGTCCTTCGGGTGCACGAAATTGATGGCCGAGCCGGCGGTTCCGCGCCGGGGTGCGTCGAAGAGCAGGCGCAGCCCCCGCTCCCGCAAGGCCGCGCTCACCGCGTGGATGTCGGCGACCCGGTAGGCCAGCTGTTGCAGACCCGGACCGCTGCGATCCAGGAACTTCGCGATGGTCGACTCCGGGGTGAGCGGGGCGAGCAGTTGCAGCTGGGCGCCGCCGTCCCACCCGATCATCGCCTCGACCACGCCCTGTTCGGCGTTCTCCTCCCGGTGGCGCAACTGCCCGCCGAGGGTGGTCGTGTAGAACGCGATCGCCGTGTCCAGATCGGGCACGGCGACACCGACGTGGTCCACACCGAGGATCCCGGCGACGGCGACGGCGACGGCGAGGGGCTCGGAGGTGGTCATCTCTGTCCTCCTGGGGGTACGGGGCGGCAGTGGTGCCGGCCGCAGCCCAGTGTGCGGCACCCCGTCGGGCGGCGACCCGACGGTCCCCGGTCAGCCCCGCGCGACCGCGGCGCGGTCCCGCGCGAGCTCGGCCAGGCGGCGCAGGGCGGCCGGGAAGATCTCCGCCGGCGGGGTGACGAGCCCGGCCCCGACCTGACCGACCCCGGCGACCCGGCCGGCCATGCCCGTGTTGATCTGCGGGAGGATGCCGGTGCGGCAGACCCTGCTCACGTCGATACCCGTCGGCGTGCCCTGGAAGTCGAGGACCGGGACGGTCCACCGTGGGTTCTCGGCCAGGGTGATCTCGTGCATCCGCCGCGTGGTCGCCAGAGCATCCGGCACCGACCCGCCCACCAATCTGACGATGGCCGGCGCGGTCGCCATCGCGAATCCGCCGATGCCGGCCGTCTCGGTGATGGCCGAGTCGCCGATGTCCGGGTTGGCGTCGTCGGCGGTGTAGCTGCCCAGGAACAGGCCGTCGGCCAGCTGAGCCGGACCGGTGAACCACTCGTCGCCGGTGCCGGCCACCTGGATGCCGAAGTCGGTGCCGTTGCGGGCCATCGCCACGACCATCGTGGACCCGGGGATGCCGCGCGCCGCGTCGAGCGCGAGCTTGCACGCGGGCATGGCCAGGTTGAGGAAGAAGTGGTCGTTCGCGCCGACGAACCGCAGCGCCTCGGCGACGTCGGCGGCGTCGGTCCCGCTGGTCACCATGGCCGGACCGAGGTCCCGCAGCAGCATGAGAGTGCCGGCCCGGTTGCGATTGTGGGCCTCGTCGCCCATCTGCAGCATCTGCGTGAGGATGCCGGTGACGTCCACGGGCCCGGCCCGGCGGACCGCCTGCTGCAGCAGCGGGCCGAGGACGCCGTTCATCCACCGCAGCCGCTGCAGCACCTCGGGGGAGTAGGCGCCGTAGCGCAGCACCTTGCCCAGGCCCTCGTTGAGCGAGCAGTAGGTGCGGCGGCCGCTGGCTGCGTCCTGCAGGACGAACATCCAGATGCTGGGGGTGACCACCCCGGCCATCGGCCCGACGGCCGACCGGTGGTGGCACGGTTCGAGCGACACCGACCCGCTCTCGAACAGCGCGGGCGCGTCCTCCGGGTCGTCGACCAGGCCCTCGAGGGCCGCCCCGGCCATCAGCCCGCCGCGCAACGGACCCGAGGCCCGGTCCCAGGTGATGGGCGGACCGGCATGCAGGAACTGCCCGGTCTGCAGGCCCAACGCCGCGGAGGCCGGCAGGACGTCGACCAGGGTGGCGGTGACCTCGAGCATCGCGGCCACCGCGCGCTCGTTGGCCGCCGCCCGCAGCGGGTCGGCGGCGACGGCGGCGAGGTCGGCCGCAGTGCCCTCCATCGGCGGTCGCCAGTCGACCTGGGTGACCCCGACCGCCTGCCGGGCCACGGCATCGGCGAGTAGCTCGGTACCGACGGTCACGACGCTGTCGGTGGTGCTCATGCGCGTTCTCCCAACAGTTCAATGGCCCGTCGGGTCGCGCCCGCGTCGGACAGGTGGACCTCGGCGCCGGCCTCGACCAGGGCCCGGACCTGCCGGTCGCGATGCTGCGGGTCGGTGGCGGTGCCGACCACGGCCACGACGACCGGCCGGTCGCTCGCCGCAACGGCGGGGGCGAGGAGCGACGCCGGATCGTCCTCGGCGCCGTGGCCGAGGACGACATCGAGCAGGATGACGGCGGTCTCGGGATCGGCGGCGGCCCGCCGCAGATGCTCCAGGCGCAGGGTGGGATCGATCATCGGGTGGGCCCGTCCGGCCGTATAGGCATCGTCGCCGAAGTCGACGAACGTGTGGCCGTGGTCGGCACCCAGGGTCTCGGCGGCAATCAGCGCGGCCTCGCTCTTGAGGGTCCCGCCCACGAACAGGCCGTGCAGTCGCGCGCCGCGGCCGGGGTCACGGGCACCGGCCGGTCGCTCGGCGGGCCAGTCCGGCACCTCACGGTCGAGCCGGCGCAGCACGGCCTCGGCGGCTGCGGTGAGGTCGGGCCGGCCCGGACCGAGCAGCGCAAACTCGACCGGGGTCGCCAGACCCGCCGCCACATCGGCGATCTCGTCGGCCACGTCGGCGGCCGGCGGCTTGGAGATGAGCACGATGAGCTCCACCCCCGGGTCGGCGTCCAGCCGGCGCAGCGCCTCCCGGGTCGCCAGACCCCGGACGGTCGACGACAGGTCGCGGCCGCCCACGCCGAGTGCGGACGACACCCCCACCCCGGCGTGGTCGAGCAGGGCCAGCATCTGCTGGCACCCGGTGCCGGAGGCGGCGACGATGCCGACCGGGCCGGGGGACACGACGTTGGCGAAACCCAACCCGATCCCGTCGACCACCGCGGTCCCGCAGTCGGGTCCCATCACCAGCACGCCGCGCTCGGCTGCCGCCCGCTTGAGGGCGACCTCGTGGTCCAGCGGCACGTTGTCGCTGAAGATCATGACGTCGCTGCCGCTTTCGACCGCGTCCATCGCCTCGACCATGGCGTGCGGGCCGGGCACCGAGACGACGGTGAGCGCACCGGGGTCCCGCCGCAGGGCGGCGGCGGTGGTGCGCGGTGCGGCCACCTCGGTGGCGCCTTCGGAGCGGCGGCCGGCATCACGCAGGGCGTTGTCGACGCCGGTGATCGCGGCGTCGAGCCGCGCGGGGTCCCGGAGGTGGACGGCCACGACCATGTCGTTGGGGGTGGCCCGCTCGGGAACGGCGAACCCCATCTGCGTCAGCACGTCCACGTTCAACGGCGTGGCCATCGCGACCTGGGCCGCCAGGACCCCGTCGATGCCCTGGACCGACCGGCTGACCTGCAGCAGGGCGACCGAGTCGGCGTAGGCGCCGGGCCGCAGCTCGACATGGAAATGGCTCATGCCGCTCCCTCCACGGGTGAGATCTGGGACAGGGCCGCGAGTGCGCCCTGCCGGAGCCCGCGGCCGGACGAGTGCCCGACCGCGGTGAGTGCAACGCTCCGTCGGACCGCGTCCGGAGTGCCGAGGGCGGCCAGCCAGGCGACGAACTCAGGGATCGCTTCGCCGTGCAGGGCGCAGTCCAACAGCGTGGCCGACAGCAGTGTCGTGCGGTGCAGATGGGCCCGGACGGCCGCGTCCACCTCGGGGGTGGCGATGCCCGCCGCGCGGTGCACGGCGAGCCAGCCGCAGAGCACGTCGTCCTGGTACGGCGTCAGGCCGTCACCGCGGCCGATCATCGTGGCCACGTCCCCGGGCGGGGGTCCGGCGGTCCGCCGCGCCGCCCGCAGCGGCGGCACCCCGACGTCCAGGAGGCGACCGACCCGCAGGGAAACGCCGTCCAGGTGCAGGACGCCGCCGAGGACGGCCGCCGCTGCGACGCGCGGCAGACGGGGGAGCCGGGTGCGCAGCGCACACGGCACCGCGACGGCTTCGGTGCCGACCACGCCGACCACCCGGTCGGCCACCATGACGTAGAGGGCGTCCGCGCCGTGGTGCACGATCGGAACGGGCCCGTCCGGCGCCGACCGCAGCCGCGACTGCACTCGCGGGGGTGCGCTCACCGACATCACCTGATCGACGCTATCGGGGCGGGCTAGCTTTTCCGATGTGAGGTTCTGCTCATGATCGCCGCAGGGGATGACAACTGTTGACAGGATCGGATGCCGAGCGCCGGGCGACGACCGCGCTCGCCCGGCTCGATGCGCTGCACACCGGACTGACTCAGATCGTGCTCAATGGCGGCGATCTCGCCGGGATCGCCGATGAGGTCGCCCGGGTGCTCGGCGTCGGGGTGGTGTTCACGTCGGTGGACGGCCGGGAGTGGGAGTCGGCGCTGCCGTCGTCGGCGCGGACGGTGCTGCGGGCGGCCGACTACCTGGACGAGACGGGCCGCGTGCGGGTCGAACGTCTGGGCGAGGCCGGGACGGCGGTGGCCGGCGGGTGGCTCAGCAAGCACCGGGTCACGGCGGGCGGTACCGACCTGGCCCGGTTGGTGTGCTTCCGTCCGGAAGGCCGGTCGACGTCGGACGACGTGCACGCCCTCGAGCGGGCGGCCACGGTGGCCGCACTGCTGATCACCCGGCAGGAGGCCGTCATGGCGGTCGAGAACAAGTACCAGGGGGATTTCCTCCGGGACCTGCTGCTGCGCCATGCCGCCGATCCGCAGTACATCGCCGAGCACACCGAGACCTTCTGCTGGGACATCGATCGGCCCGTGGTCGTCGTGGTCGCCGAACTCGACCACGTCCCCGGTGACGAGCCCACCTCCAGCCAGCAACGACGCCAATGGCAGCAACGCTTCTCGGCCGCCTGGCGGCAGGTCACCCGCGGCCAGGACCCGCGGATCGCCTGCGTCGACTTCTCGTCCGAGGTGGTCACCCTGCTACCGGTCGAGCCCACCCAGTCCGGCGACGGGGGCCATGCGGTCGTCGGCCGGACCGTCACCGCGGTGGTGGGGGACCGGGGCGGCGGGCGCCGGCCGTTCTCCGCCGGGGTCAGCCGGGTCGCCGCGGGCATCGGCGACCTGCCGGCCGCCTATGGCCAGGCCCGGCGGGCGGTGGAGGTGGGCCGCCGGGTGAATGGCGGCGGGTCGACCACGTTCTTCGATCAGCTCGGGTTGCACCGGCTCTTCGCACTCATCCCGGACACGGCCCAGAGTGCCGCCGAACTGCAGGCGTTCATCCGCGATGCTCTCGGCCCGCTGGCCGAGTCCACGTCCGAGGCCGCCGACCTCCGGCGCTCGCTGCAGGTCCTGCTCGACACCAATTTCAACGTCGCGGAAGCCGCCCGGTTGCAGTTCTTCCACTACAACACGATGCGCTACCGGCTGACGAAGCTGGAGCGGCTGCTCGGTCCGTTGTCGACCGACCCGCAGCGCCGGATCGACGCCGCGGTGGCGCTCCGTTTCCTGGAGATTTCCCCCTGATAGCGGGCCGCGTCCGGCCGCTCGGAACGGCGGACATGTGCCATCGACAACGCTTTCGCTTCGGCAGCTGTTGCCATGGTGACCCCGCTCACGCCGTCATTAGGTTGATCCGAATTCGGGCCCCGCCGGCCCGAAAGGACGGAAGGTGCGCGATGTCGTCGATGTTCCGCTGGACCGCGGTGAGCCCGCGGCCCGGAGAGCCGGTAGCCCCCGACGAGCGTCTGGCCTGGGGCAAGACGATCGGCATCGGTGCCCAGCACGTCGTGGCGATGTTCGGCGCGACGTTCGTCTTCCCGGTGGTCATGGGTCTCGATCCCAACCTGGCGATCATGTTCTCCGGGATCTGCACGATCCTGTTCCTGCTCGTCACGGCCAACAAGGTCCCGAGCTACCTGGGGACCAGCGCGTCGTTCGTGGCCGGGGTGGCCACGATCCGTGCCCAGGGCGGCAACTCCGCCGACGTCACCGGCGCGATCCTCATCGCCGGCGTGATCCTGCTGGCCATCGGCGTGGCCATCCACTTCGTCGGGGCCGGCTTCATCCACAAGCTGCTGCCCGCACCGGTGACCGGTGCGGTCGTCCTGCTCATCGGGTTCAACCTGGCCCCGGTCGTCGCCACCGTCTACTGGCCGCAGGACCAGTGGGTGGCGCTGCTGACCGCGCTCTTCCTCATCGTCGCCGCAGTCCGGTTGCCAGGGTTCTGGGCCCGCATCGCCGTGCTCCTCGCGCTGGTCTTCGGCTACGTGCTGTCCTGGATCTTCGACATGGCGATCGGACCCATCACCTCGGTACTCCCCGGTTCGACCGACCCGGTCGCCCACGACCGGGTGTCCTGGGCCGGGGTCGAGGCGGCCAACTGGATCGGCCTGCCCAGCGGGGTGCTGTCCGACGGGGTCGGCGTCGTCCACGGGCCGAGTTTCTCCCTCAGCTTCGCCCTGCTGGTCATCCCCGGCGTCATCGCGCTGGTGGCCGAGAACACCGGCCACGTCAAGGCTGTCGCGGAGATGACCGGAAAGAACCTCGACCCGTACATGGGCCGGGCGATCGCGGCCGACGGTGGTGCCACCGCGCTGTCCAGCCTGTTCGGTGGCTCGCCGACCACCACCTACGCCGAGAACATCGGCGTCATGAGCTCCACCAAGGTGTACTCGACGGCCGCGTACTACGTCGCAGCGCTCGTGGCCATCCTGCTGGGCCTGTGCCCGAAGTTCGGGGCGATCGTCAACGCGACCCCCGGCGGCGTTCTCGGCGGCGTGACCGTCGTGCTCTACGGCATGATCGGACTGGTCGGCGCCAAGGTGTGGGTCGACAACCGGGTCGACTTCGGGTCGTCGGTCAACCTGGTGGGCCTGGCCCCGGGGATCATCGCCGGTATCGGCGGCGTGTCCCTGAAGCTGACCGACAACTTCGAACTGGGGGGCATCGCCTTGGGCTCCATCCTCGTCATCGTCGGCTACCACCTGGTCAACACCGGGCGCAGCCGCAGCCACTCCGACCACGGGTCCCCGGACACCGCACCGGCACGATGAAGCCCGCCCCCTTCGGCTACCGCCGCCCGTCCACCGTCGCCGAGGCGGTGCGGGAGCTGGCCGCCGATTCCGGCGCCAAGGTGCTGGCCGGTGGGCAGAGCCTGATCCCCCTGCTGTCCATGCGGCTCGCCGCCCCGTCCCTGCTGGTCGACATCAATGAGATCCCCGGTCTGGATGCCATCGAGGTCGACGAGCGGGGGGTGCGGATCGGGGCGCTGGCCCGGCACGCCGCGGTGCTGGCCGATCCGGACGTCCGCCGGGTGCAACCGCTGGTGAGCCTGGCCCTGGCGAACGTCGCCCACGCCACCATCCGCAACCGCGGCACGACCGTCGGCTCGCTGGTGCACGCCGACGCCGCGGCCGAGATGCCGGTCGTCCTGCTGCTGACCGGGGGATCGGTGGAGGTCCAGGGCCCGTCCGGCCGGCGCACCATCGCCGCCCCCGACCTCTACGTCGGACCGCTCGAATCCTCCCTCGCGCACGACGAGATCGCCGTCGCCGCCTTCTTCCCGGCCCTGGCGCCGGGGGCCGGGGTCGCGTTCAGCGAGATCGCCCGCCGGCACGGCGACTACGCCCTGGTCGGCGCGGCTGCGCTGGTCACCGGCCGCGGGCAGGATGAGACGGTCCGGGTGGGTTACCTGTCGGCCGGTGATCTGCCGACCGTCGTCGACCTGACCGGGGTCGATGAGACCGAACTCGGCGACGCCGCCCTGGCCCACCTCGACCCGGGCGACGACATCCATGCCACTGCCGCGTACCGCGCCCAACTGGTGCGGGTGCTGACCCGCCGGGTGGTCCGGGCCGCGCGGGCCCACGCCGAAGGAGCAGAGCGATGAGCGAGGAGTTGCACCCCGTCCGGTTGACCGTGAACGGGGTGACCCATCGGGTGGAGGTCCCGGCCCGGCGGCTTCTGTCCGACGCCCTGCGGCACGACGTCGGCCTGACCGGCACCCACGTCGGCTGCGAGCACGGGGTCTGCGGGGCGTGCACCGTCCTGGTCGACGGTGACCCGGTGCGCTCCTGCCTGATGCTGGCCGTCTCGGCCGCCGACCACGAGATCACCACGGTGGAGGGGCTGGCCGCACCGGACGGGACCCTGAGCCCGGTGCAGCAGGCGTTCGCCGAGTGCCACGGCCTGCAGTGCGGATTCTGCACCCCGGGATTCCTGACGACCATCACCGCCGGGCTGCGGGAGAACCCGTGCCCGTCGCACGAGCAGGCCCGAGAGATGATCGCCGGCAACCTGTGTCGCTGTACCGGCTACCAGAACATCGTGAAGGCGGTCGAGCGGGCGGCGCAGATCGGTGCGTCCGACAAGGCGGCGTCATGACGACGAAGTTGATGGGCCAGCGGGTCCAGCGCGTCGAGGACCAGCGGTTCCTCCGCGGCCAGGGCCGGTACGTCGACGACGTCGCCGTCGAGAACGGCACCCTGCACGCCGCCGTGCTCCGGTCGCCCCACGCGCATGCCCGCATCATCGACATCGACGTCTCGGCGCTGCTCGACATGGACGGTGTGCACGCCGTCTTCACCTACGACGACCTGGCCGACTTCACCCCGGAGATGGCCGAGCCGCTGCCGCTGCTGATCCCGCACCCGGCGCTCACCCACGGGCGCACCCAGTACGCGCTGGCCAAGGACGAGGTCAACTACGTCGGCGAGGCCATCGCCTTCGTCGTCGCCGACGACCGGTACGTGGCCGAGGATGCCGTCGGCCAGATCGTCGTCGACTACGAGGTGCTCACCCCGGTGGTCGGCATCCCGACCGCGCGGGCGGCCCGGAACCTGGTGCATGACGACATCCCCGGCAACGTCGCCGCCCACTTCGAACAGAACGTCGGTGATGCCCAGGCCGCGATCGCCGGAGCCCCCCATCGCCTGTCGCTCGATCTGTCGATCGAACGCAGTGCCTGCATGCCGATGGAGGGCCGCGGTGTGGTCGCCCGGTGGGATCGCGACCTGAACCGTCTGCAGCTGTGGGCCTCGACCCAGACGGCGACCGGGGTGCGGGCGGCCGTCGCGGTCAAGATGGGCCTGGATCTCGGGCAGGTCGACGTCATCACCCCCGACGTCGGGGGTGGCTTCGGTGTCAAGATCAACCACCCGTGGCCCGAGGACCTGCTCGTGCCGATGGCCGCGAAGCTGCTCGGCCGGATGGTGAAGTTCACCGAGGACCGCCGCGAGCACTTCATCTCTTCGGCGCACGAGCGCGGCCAGGACCAGCACATCGAGGTCGGTTTCGACGACGAGGGCCGCATCCTCGGCCTGGACGTCGAGTTCTGGCACGACCACGGGGCCTACACGCCGTACGGGCTCATCGTGCCGATCATCACCTCGACCCAGTTGCTCGGCCCCTACAAGCCGCAGAACTACCGGGTCGTCTTCGAGTCGCTGTACACCAACACCGTCATCGTCACCCCGTACCGCGGGGCGGGCCGGCCGCAGGGCGTCTTCGCCATGGAACGCACCATGGACGCCATCGCCCAGTACCTCGGCAAGGACCGCACGCAGGTCCGGGCGGTCAACTTCATCCGGCCGGACGAGTTCCCCTTCGACCACGGTCTGATCTTCCAGGACGGCCGCCCGCTGATCTACGACTCGGGCGACTACCCGCAGTCGCTCGAGAAGATCAAGGCGCTCATCGGCTGGGACGACTTCCCCGCGCTGCAGGCCGAGATGGCCGCCCAGGGGCGGCGTTTCGGGATCGGACTGGCCTGCTACGTCGAGGGCACCGGGGTCGGACCCTACGAGGGCGGGCACGTGCACATCGAGACGACGGGCAAGGTCAAGGTCGCGACCGGGCTGACCACCCAGGGCCAGGGCCACGCGACCGTCTTCGCCCAGCTGGTCGCCGACGAGCTGGGGGTGAAGTTCGAGGACGTCGAGGTCGTCACCGGCGACACCCGGCGGATGCCGTACGCGGTCGGCACCTACGCCTCCCGGGCCGCGGTGATGAGCGGGTCAGCCATCCACCTGGCCGCCAAGCGGGCCAAGGAGAAAGCGCTCAAGATCGCGGCCGACGCGCTGGAGGCCGATCCCGACGACCTGCAGATCGTCGACGGGGTCGTCTCGGTGAAGGGTTCGCCGGGCACCTCCATCGACCTCGGCACCGTGGCCGTGCTGTCCAACCCGCTGCGCTACGCGTTCGACGAGAAATCGAAGCTGGCCACGCAGTTCTCGGTCGGCCACCCGGACCGTCCGCCGGTCCCGCGCGGCGAGGAGCCGGGACTGGAGGGCAAGGACTTCTATTCGCCCGATCGGGCCACGTTCGCCTCCGGCATGCACGCCGCGATCGTGGAGACCAGCGAGGACACCGCCGAGATCACCATCCACAAGTACGCCGTCGTCCACGACTGCGGGCACCTCATCAACCCGATGATCGTCGAGGGGCAGATCCACGGCGGCGTGGCCCAGGGCATCGGCGGCGCCCTCTACGAGCGGATGGCCTACGACGACGCCGGCCAGCTGCTCAACGCCTCGTTCATGGACTTCCTCATCCCGTACGTCTCGGAGATCCCCGACGGCATCGCCGTCGACCACCTCGAGACGCCGTCCCCGCTGAACCCGCTGGGCATCAAGGGGGCCGGCGAGGCCGGCGTCATCCCCGGTTCCGCGGTGCTCGCCGCGGCCATCGAGGACGCCGAGAAGCTGCCCGTCACGGCGATGCCCATCTCCCCGTCCGACCTGTTCACCCTGCGCCTGGAGCACACACAGTGAAGATCTACGGCTCGAACGTCGTCTCGTACGCGATCCCGGTCGTCTGGGACGCCCTGCTCGACCCGAAGGTGCTGGCCGCGACCATCCCGGGGTGCGAGCGGCTGACCGCGACCGGCGACAACGCCTACGACATGACGGTGACCGCCGGGGTGGCGGCCATCAAGGGCACCTACCGGGGCGCGTGTTCGCTCTACGACCTCAAGGAACGTTCCGCCCTGACGATGAAGCTGTCCGGTTCGGGGGCGCCGGGCACGGTGGACGCCACCGTGGTGGTGTCGTTCAACGAGGCGACCCCCGGGTCGACCCGCATCGACTACGAGGCCGACGCCGTGGTCGGCGGCATGGTCGGTGGGGTCGGGCAGCGGATGCTGACGTCGGTGTCCAAGCGGATGGCGGCGGAGTTCTTCGGCAACGTGGCCAAGGCGATCGAGAACGGCGTCCCCACGGCGGCTTCCGAGTCCGCTGCGCCGGCGGCCAACCAGCCGGGTCAGTCCTCGGCGGAGCCGGTGGCCGCCCCCGCGGCCGGGCAGGTGTTCACCACGCCCGGCAAGGCGCCGTCCGCCGCCGGGGCGGGCGGTCCAAAGGACCTGCTCATCGGTTTGCTGGCCGGAGCCGGGGTGGCGCTGGCCGGGGTGGCCGTCGGAGCGGTGCTCGGCCGTCGCCGGTGAGCTCGTCCGACGCTCTGACGGTCGACTCGTCGGCCCGCAAGCAGTTGGCCGCACTCCGGCGGTCAGAGATCTCCGCCCGGGAATTGCTCGACCTGCACCTGGACCGGATCGCCGACCGCAACCCCGAGCTGAACGCCGTCGTCTCGCTCGATCCGGAACGGGCCCGGGCCGCGGCCGCGGCCGCCGACGAGGCCCAGGCCGCCGGCGGGCCACTGGGTCCGCTGCACGGGCTGCCGTTCGCGTTCAAGGACACCCACGCCGTCGCCGGATGGCCCACCACCTACGGCTCGCCGCTGTTCGCCGACCACGTCCCCGAGCAGGACGAGTTGATCGTGGAACGGGTCCGGCGGGCCGGGGTGGTGGTCATCGGTCGCACGAACGTGCCGGAGTTCGCCGCCGGATCGCACACCTTCAACCGGGTCTTCGGGCTCACCCGCAACCCGATCGATCCGCGCCGGTCGGCCGGCGGTTCCTCCGGGGGTGCGGCGTGTGCGCTGGCCGCCGGGATGGTGCCGTTGGCGGACGGTTCGGACATGGCCGGGTCGTTGCGCAATCCGGCGTCGTTCTGCGGGGTGGTCGGTCTGCGTCCCTCCCTGGGGCGGGTGCCGGAGTGGCCGCTCTACAACCAGTGGGAGACGACATCGGTGGGTGGGCCGATGGCCCGCAACGTCGGCGACCTGGCCCTGCTGCTGTCGGTGATGGCCGGACCCGACCCGCGGGCGCCGCAGGCGCTGGGGGATCCCGGCTCGACGTTCGCCTCGGCGCAACCGGTCTCGCTGGCCGGGCGGCGGGTCGCGGTCTCGGTGGACCTGGGTGGCGCGTTCGCGGTCGACCACGAGGTGGCGGCCGCGGTGCAGTCGTCGGCCGCTGCCCTCACCGGCGCCGGGGCGACGGTCACGGCCGAACATCCGGCGCTGGACGAGGCCGACGAGGTGTTCCGCACGTTGCGGGCCTGGCATTTCCAGGCGAAGTTCGGCGCCCTGCTGGCGGCGAACCCGGACGCGTTCAAACCGTCACTGGAAGCGAACATCCGCGCCGGTGAACACTTGTCGGGCGCGGACGTGGCCCGGGCCTACCGGTTGCGGACCCAGCTGTCCGAGCGGATGCGGCTGTTCTTCCGCGAGCACGATCTGCTGGTCCTGCCGGCCGCCCAGGTGCCGCCGTTCCCGGCCGACCAGGAGTACCCGAGCCACATCAACGGCGAGCCGGTGGGCGACTACCTGGCCTGGATGCGCGCGGCCTACTACGTGACCGCCACCGGGTGCCCGGCGGTCAGCCTGCCGTTCGCCCGCACCGCCGACGGCCTGCCCATCGGCATCCAGATCGTCGCCGCCCACGGGCGGGACGCGTTCCTGCTGGGGGCCGCCGCGGCAGTGGAGGAGCTGGTGCGCGGGGAGTTCTAGCCTGGGATCCATGACGGTGGAGCTGGCGGGGCGGCTGGTCGACGCGCAGAGCAGGTGCACGCACTACCGCACCGAGGTCGACGTCGTGGCGATCCGGTTCGCCTGCTGCGAGCCCTATTACGGCTGCCACCTCTGCCACGCCGAATGCGCCGACCACCCGGCGGTGGTGTGGCCGGCGACCGAGCGGCAGGTCCAGGCGGTGGCCTGCGGGGTGTGCCGGCGGACCCTGGCCATCGAGGAGTACGTCGTCGCCGACGGCTGTCCGCACTGCGGTGCCGCGTTCAATCCGCGGTGCCGGCTGCACCACCACCTGTACTTCGGGTGATGGCCGCAGTCGCGCCGACCGCAGTGGTGAGAACGTGATCGTGGCCTCCGCGCCCACGTTGATGGTGACGCGACGTAGTTGATGGCTACTCTGCGTCCTGACTACTCGGCCGGCCGGACCGCGGCCGGGACGACGGGGGGCGGGGCGGATGAACGGGTCGGGCACACGGGCGGGCAGCGTCGGGAGGCGGATCGGCCGACGCGGTGCTGCGGTGGCGGCCGCGCTGGTGCTTGCCCTGTCCCTGCCGATCGGAGCCGCACCCGTCGTCGGCGCATCCGCCGCGACACCGGTCCGTGCCGCACCCGTGCTCCCGGCGGTGGACCCCGTCGGAGTGCACGTCGTCGACTACGACCTCGGCGACGAAGTGGTGCCGCTGGCCGGCATTCCGGACGCCCTGGGTGAGCTGCGCGGCCGGGTCTACCTGCCGGCCGCAGCGTCGACCCCCAGCCCGGTGGTGGTCTTCCTGCACGGTCAGCACCGCGTGTGCGTCGAGGACGGGGACAGCTGGCCCTGCCGTCAGGGCGCCATCCCGAGCTACCTGGGGTACGCCGACGCGGCGGAGGCCCTGGCCCGCCAGGGCATCGCCGTGGTGTCGATCTCCGCCCTGGCCATCAACAACGCCGACGGAGGATCCACCGACTACGGCGCGCGGGCCCGCGGCCAGCTCGTCCTGGACACCCTGGACCGACTCGCCGCCGCCACGTCACCGCTGGGCTCGCCCGGATTCCCGGCCGAGCTGCGCGGCACTCTTGACCTGAGCCGGGTCGGCCTGATGGGCCACTCCCGAGGCGGCGAAGGCGTGGTGCGGGCCACCCAGCTCAACACCCAGCGGGCACACCCGTACCCGATCAAGGCGGTCATGCCGCTGGCCGCCGCCCCGTTCCTCGGCCTGACCCTGCCCGGCGTGACCACCGCCGTGGTGCTCGGCTACTGCGATTCCGACAACGCCCAGCAGTACATCGACGCCTCCCGGGACTTGAACGATTCGGTCCTGCGGTCGACGGTGCTGGTCATGGGGGCCAACCACAACTTCTTCAACGCGATCTGGTCGCCGGGCGGATTCCCGGTGGGTGGGGTCGATGACATCGAACACCTCTTCGACGACGACCCGGTCAACGCCCGGGTCTGCGGGCCGACCGCCCCCGCGCGGCTGACCCAGACCCAGCAGCGGGCGGTGGCCTCGGCCTATCTGCTCGCGCTGTTCCGCACCACCCTGCTCGGCGACGACACGCTGCGCCCGATGCTGGACGGGACGGCGTCCGGCCCGCTGCCGGACCCGTTCGCCGGGACCGACCCGGCCGCGACCGCGGCCCTGGCCGCCGCCGACGTCCGGGTCACCGCCCAGGCCCCCGCCGGCACCCGGCTCGACCTGACCCGCTTCGCCGAGGGCTGGACCCGGTCGGACAGCGGCGAGAGCACGACGGTCCCGACAACCGGCGCCGTGCGCGCCGAGGGGGACGCGCAGGCCGAGATCTGCGCGGGGACCGCTCGTCAGGCCGAGGACCGGACGACCTTCCCGGACCTCCTGCCCGGGGCGCTCCCGGCCTGCTCCGCCCTGGACGGCGACCAGCTCCCGCACTTCGCCCCGATCTCTCTGGCCCAGGCGGTCCCCCGCACTCCGATGGCCCACCTGAGCTGGACCTCGCCGGACGCGGCACTGACCGTCACGGTGCGACCCGAAGCCGCCGACCTGACCGGCCGCGGCTTCCTCGATCTGGCCCTGGCCCCGGACGACTCCGTCGCCGGCTCCACCGACATCGCCCTCGATGTCGTGGACAGCGACGGTGGGGTGGCCACGGTGGACCCCACCCGGCTCGCCCCCGCCCTGGACGTGCTGCCCGGGGCATCCCCGCAGCTGCGCAAGATCGTCCTCCGCGGGGTCCGCGTCCCGCTCGACTCCCTGGTCGGCATCGACCTCGGCCGGGTGGCCGAACTGCGGATCCGGCCCCTGACGGCGGCGGGTGGCATCCTGCTCGGCGACGTCTCCGCCGGTGACGCCGGTGTCGGGGCGCCGGCCGTCCCGGACCTTCCCTCGCTGGACCTGCGGCCGACCAAGGTGGACCTCACCGGGGACCGGCAGACCGTCAAGATGGCCCTGGTCCTGGACCGCGCCGTCGACCAGACCGTCGGCGTCTGGACCCAGTTGGCCCTCTCCAACGACCAGGGACCCGGGGAGGACCGGGTCCGCTGGGCCGAGATACCCGCCGGTGAGAGGTGTGTCGCGGTGGGAATGCCGGTGCGCGCCGGAACCACGGGCGTCGGGCTGCGCCTCACGCAGACCCTGGTGACGGGGGCGGTGCCGGACCGGGTGACGGTCGATGCCGCCTTCCGACCGGCCGGGTCGACCGATCCCGTCCGATTCGGCGAGCAGGGCGACGTGTGTGCCGAGGCGCTGGCCGAACCGGTGCCGCTGACCGTGACGGCCACCCAGGACGAGGCCACGGACACGATCCTGCGGGCGGACGGCTTCCGACCCGGGGAGACGGTGACGATCACCGGGTTGCCCTCGTCCACCCCGACACCGGTCGCCGACTCCGGCGGCGTCCTGAGCCTGGCCGTCGATGTAGGCGGGGCACCCGCCGGGTCCTACCCGGTCACCGCAGTGGGCGCCGGGTCGGGCCGAATCGCCCAGGGCACCGTGATGGTCGACGCCCCCGACCCGGAGACCACCACCTCGGTACCGACCACCACCCCGCCGACCATCACCACGCCGGCGACCAGCACGACGACGACCAGCACGGACCCGACGAACGGATCGACCACCACCGGTCCGTCCACTGCCGACCCGTGCACCACGAGCACGACGACGACCGTGCTGGCCATGGCGGCAGGCCCACGCGATGCGGACGGTGAAAACGGTGGTCGCGGCACGCCCCGGGGCTGGCTGGCCGCCACCGGCGCCGACCTGGGCGTCCCGACCGCCGTCGGGCTCCTGGCCCTGGCCGCCGGCGCGGCCCTGCTGGTCCGGTGGCGCCGGCGACCTGACCAGACCGGTCGGTGACCGGGACGCGGCCACGGCCGGTCAGCCGCTGAGGAAGCTCGTGCTGGTGGCCACGGTGCTCCGGAAGCACACGGCGACGACGATGGCGCCGACGATCATGGTCCCGCCCGGCAGGGTCTGGGTCGCGCTCGGCACCGACACCGGGCAGATCCGCCCGGGTCCTCGCCCAAGCCGTTCTTCTCCAGCGCTCCTGATCCTCGCCCGTTCAGTGCAGGGGGGCCGTGGTGCGGACGGCGGCGGGTTCCGGCCGGACGTCCTCGGGGGCGTACAGGTCGCGGCTGTCGTCGACGAACGGGCCGGGGACGGCCGGCAGTTCCGGCGCGTGCGGATGCAACGCGTGGTAGTGCGGGTCGCTGCGCAGTTCCTTGGTGAGGGAGATCCCGAGCAGGGTCACGATCACGGTGAACGGCAGCGCCGACAGCAGCGCGGCCTGCTGCAGTGCCTGCAGACCATTGGCCAGCAGCAGCACGATGGCGCACATCCCGGTCAGCACACCCCACGTGAGCAGCACCGAACGCCGCGGGTAGAGCGTCCCCTTGCAGGACAGCATGCCCAGCACATAGGTGTTGGCGTCCGCGCCGGAGATGAAGAACAGGGCCACGAGCAGGAGCGCGGCGATGGACGTGATCTGGGTCAGCGGCAGGTTTTCGAGCAGCGAGAAGAACGCGTTGTTGATGTTCTCCTGGGTGGCCGCGACGATCGGCGCGCCGTCCATGTCGAACTTGATGGCGGAGCCGCCGAAGATCGTGAACCAGCCGGCGAAGACCAGGGTCGGGACGCCCAGCACACCGAGGATGAACTGCCGGACGGTGCGGCCCTTGGAGATCTTGGCCAGGAAGACCCCGACGAAGGCTCCCCAGCTCAGCCACCAGGCCATCATGAAGTAGGTCCACCACTGCATCCAGGTCAGGTCGTCACTGGACAGCGGGGTGAGCAGGCTGGTGGAGAAGAAGTCTCCGAAGTACTGGCCGGTCGCCCGGACGAACAGGTTGGAGACGAAGTCGGTGGGACCGAAGACGAGGACGTAGACGGCAAGACCCACACCGAGAACGGTGGTCACCTGGCTGATGTACTTGACGCCACGGTGCACCCCGGACATCGCGGACAGGGTGAACAGCACAGTCACGACGGCGATGACCGCGATCTGCACTCCCGTGCCGCTGGGGGTGCCGAAGACCCGGCTCATCCCTTCATCGATCTGCGAGGCGCCGAGCCCCAGTGAGGTGGTGGTGCCGAACAGGGTGGCCAGGATGGCGAAGATGTCGATGGCCATGCCGAACCAGCCGTCGACCGCCTTGCCCAGGACGGGGCGGAGCATGGGGGAGATGAGCCCGGACCGGCCCTTGCGATGCCGGGACCAGGCGATGGCCAGCCCGAAGACGGCGAAGATGGCCCAGGCGTGGGGGCCCCAGTCGAAGTAGCTGTACTGCATGGCCCGGACGGCGGCGTCCATGGTCTCCGGTTCGGCCAGCCCGTGGGGTGGGGTGGCGAAATGCGAGATGGGTTCGGCGACGCCGTAACTGATCAGACCCACGCCCATGACGGCGGACAGGATCATGGCCAGCCACGCCCAGGTGGAGAACTCCGGACGGTCCTCGGGTTTGCCCAGGCGGATGGCGCCGTAGCGGGTGCAGACCAGGGAGACCAGGAAGATCAGGCAGGCCAGCGGGACGATGAGGTAGGTCCAGCCGATCGAGGACGTGACCCAGGTGCTGGCCGCGGACATGACGGTGTTGAGGTTCTCCGGCCAGATCGACGCCCAGAGGACGAAGACGGCCAGCAGCGCCACGGACACGGCGAACACGGCGCCGACGCCGTGCCGGCCGGGTGCGTCGATGAACGGGGCGTTCACCGCATGCCGCTCGTTCGCGGGTCCGTCGGTCGATCGGGAGGCGGTGGGGTCCGCCGGGGGTGGGGAGGTGTTGGCCATCGTTGATGTCCACCTTGGAGTGGGTGAGCGTGGGCTCACTGAATGGGTGTGGGCGGGCGGCGTCGGTGCCGGGAGAGCGGCAGTACCAGAACGGGAGTGCGGTGGGGAGAACGGATCAGCTCAGGCCGGACAGCACGAGCGTGCGGACATCGGTGAAGTCCTCCATCGCGGAGCGGACGCCCTCGCGTCCTATGCCGGATTCCTTGACCCCGCCGTAGGGCAGTTGCTCGGCGCGCACGGTCGGGACGTCGCCGATGATCACACCGCCGACCTCGAGCTCCCGGTGGGCGCGAAAGGCAGTGGCGAGGTCGTGGGTGAGGACTCCGGCGTGGATGCCGAATCGCGAGTCGTTGATGCGTCGCAGCCCGTGGGTGAGGCCGTCGACCGTCTCGACCGTCATGACCGGGCCGAAGACCTCGTCGCAGGCCACCGCGGATCGGGGGTCGACGTCGGTGAGTACCGTCGGGGCGACGACCGCGCCGGTCCGGGTCCCGCCGGTGAGGAGCCGGGCCCCGGCGTCGACGGCGGCCTGCACCCAGGTGTGGACGCGGTCGGCCGCGGCCGCATCGATGAGCGGGCCGACATCCGTGTCCGGGTCCCGTGGATCGCCCGTCCGCAGGTCGGCAACCGCGGCCAGCAATCGCGGCAGGAACGCCTCGTGGACGGCCCGATCGACGAGGACCCGCTGCACGGAGATGCAGGACTGCCCACCCTGGTAGTTGGCGCACAGGGCGATCCGCCGGGCCGCGAACTCGAGATCGGCCGGGCTGGACCAGTCGTCGCAGACGAGCACCGCGGCGTTACCGCCGAGCTCGAGGGCGACGTGCTTGCGGGGGACGGCGTCGCGGATACTCCAGCCGACCGGTCCGGAACCGGTGAACGAGACCACCGGCAGTCGTGGGTCGGCGACAAGATCGGCGGCGCCGGCGTTGTCGACGCACAGGACGGAGAATGCGCCGGCCGGGAGGTCGCACTCGGCGATGATCTCGCCGAGGGCCAGCGCGCTCAGCGGGGTGGCCGGCGCCGGCTTGAGCACGATCGGCGCGCCTACGGCGAGGGCGGGTGCGACCTTGTGGGCGACCAGGTTGAGCGGGAAGTTGAACGGGGTGATGCCCAGGATCGGGCCCCGCGGGACCCGCAGCAGCAGGGCCAGCCGTCCCTCGTCGGCCGGGTCGGTGTCCAGTCGCTGCAGCTCACCGGACCACCGGTTGGCCTCCTCGGCCGCCCAGCGGAAGGTCGATGCCGCCCGCCGCACCTCGCCGCGGGACCATCGGATCGGCTTGCCGCTCTCGGCGGTGATCAGCTCGGCGAATTCGTCCAGCCGCTGCCGGAGCCGGTCGGCGATGTGGTGCAGCGCCGTGCTGCGCCGGTGGGCGGGGGTCCGGGCCAGCTCGTCACGGGCACCGGCCGCCAGCTGCACGGCGCGTTCGACGTCGGCCGGTCGCGGCTGTTCGACGGTGGCGAGAACGCTTCCGTCCCAGGGATTGTGCACCGTGATGGGGGCGCCGCCGCCCACCCGGTCCTGACCGACCCAGCCCCCGGCAACCATGTCCGTGGCCACGATGGTGAGGGTCATCGGGCTCAGCCCGTCGCCGACGCGAGCTCGGTCAGATCGGCCCCGTCGAAGAACCGGCCGGCCTTGTAGACCATCGGTGCGAGATCGGCGACCTGGGCGTGTCGCACCCGACAGAGGAACAGGGTGTGGGTCTTGGCCTGGAAGCGCTCGCGGATCTCCGCCTCCAGCATGGCCGCCGAGCCGGGGATCAGCGGGGAACCGTGTGGGCCAGGCTGCCATTCGACCTGGGAGAACTTGTCCGGGTGCTTGGAGGCGAAGGTGGCCACCACCGCCTGCTGCTGGTTGCTCAGCACATTGACCCCCAGGTGGGTCGCGGCGAACAGGGCGGGCCAGGTCGACGATGTGCGTTGCACGCACACCATCACCAGCGGCGGGTCGAACGAGATCGAGCAGTAGGCATTGACGGCGAGTCCGCGGGCGCGGCCGTCGTCCATCGTGGTCACGACGGTCACGCCGGTGACGAACTGCCGGTTGAAACCCTTGAGTGCGTCCAGATCGGGCTCGTCGGTCAGTGGGGTGGACAGGGCGTCGGTCATCAGTCGTGCCTCACAGTCGAGATGCCCAGCGCGGTGAGCAGGTGCCGGGGATCCCAGGTCACGCGCTCGTCGGTGAGCTTGCCGTCGGACAGGGTGCAGAGATTGGAGCCATAGGTCACGACCTTGCGCCGGGTGGCCGGGATGCCCAGCAGCTCGGCCTGATGGGTGCCGGTGCTGGTCCAGAAAATGGCCACCCGGTCGCCGTCGAGAACGATCTCGTCGATCGTGGTCACGAGGTCGGGAAAGGCCTCGCGGGTCGCGCGGATCTCCTTCTTCAGTTCGTCCGCCGACAACGACGTCTTGGAGCCTTGCGTGCGGCGGGTGAAACCCGGAGCCAGCAGATCGTCGAGAGCGTCGACGTCCCCGTCGTCCCAGGCGCGGGCCCAGGCCTGCGCAATGGCGGCCTTCTGGGGTGAATCCATGGTCATCTGCGGTCATCTCCGGCGTGACGTTGCATGGTAGGCGGATCAGCCGAGATTAGGAGTGACGTGCAAGGCCGTCAAGAGGTTGACGTCAGGAAATGTGGCGTTCACAACGGGAAACACTATGAACAAGGCCAAGTGACCTGGTGAAGCGGGGCCATCCGGCCGATGACTTACTCATTGCAAAAGGGGGTGGACCGTTGCTGGCCGAGCAGTTACGTTGACTGCCATACAACAGCTGGTTTTCCGTTCCCTCTCACGAAGGACACCTGTCATGACCGCATTCGCCCTCGCCGGGGATGCCCGGGAGTCGGCCGGCGGCTCCGGCCGCGCCGCCCCCCAGGTCCTCGCCGGTGTCCGCAAGACGGTGCTGGGCGTCGAGGACGTCCTCCTGGAGAACGGACGGGGCCCGGCCGTCCCGGCCCGGCGGGCCTTCGCCGCCGCCGTCATCGCCAATCCCTGGCTGGGTACCGACCCGACCGCCGATCTGGGCGACGAGGTGTTCGCCATCGCGCCGGTGCTGGCTCGGGGGCTGACCGACCGCCTGATCGACGCACTCGGCGGGCCCGAGCGGATCGAGGCCTTCGGCAAGGCGGCGATCGTGGGCACGGCCGGCGAGATCGAGCACGCGGGTGCCCTGATCCACACGCCGTACTTCGGCAATCTCATGCGCGATTTCCTGGATGGCGACTCCATCATCTGCTTCGCCGACGCGCGGGCGGAGGCCGGGGAGGCCCTCGTCGTGCCGATGTGGCACAAGCGGCACGTCGCGACCCGCAGTCATTACCAGACGGTCTGCGCCCGCGTGGCGGATGCGCCGCACGCCGGTGAGATCGTCGTCATCGCTGCGGCCTCCACCGGGCCGCGGCCGCACGCCCGCATCGGTGACCGTTCCACCGACCCCGTCGTCAACGCCGCGCAGCACCTGGAGAGTGACCTGTCATGGTAGAAATCCGCAAGATCGTGACCGTCGTCGAGGAGACCCACTCCGAGGGCGGTCGTCGGGTCGATCCCGCAGCGCGCGTCGCCGTGGTGGCCGCGGTCATCCAGAACCCATGGGCTGGCCAGGGTTTCGTGCAGGATCTGACGCCCGGCATCGAGGCCAACGGCTCGGACCTGGGCGCGCTGCTCGCTCCCCGGGTGTTGGAGGCGCTGGGCGCTCCGGCGGAGGCGTTCGGCAAGGCGGCGATCGTCGGGGTGAACGGCGAGATCGAGCACGGCTCCGGGCTCATCCACTTCCTCGGTTTCGGCAACCACTTCCGCCGGGCCGCGAACGCCACCACCCTGCTGCCTGCGGTCGAGAAGCGCGGTCCGGCCGGCATCGTCTTCGACATCCCGCTCAAGCACGTCACCGACGCCACCATCCGCTCCCACCACCAAAGCCTCGAGGTGCGCATCGCCGACGCGCCGCACCCCGACGAGCTGATCATCGCGCTGGCGGCTGCCGCGCAGGGACGCCCGCAGCAGCGGCTGGCGGCGTTCTCACCCGACCAGCTCTAGCCCCGGACGGACGCGATGACTGCACCGTCGATCGTGCTGCTGCACGGGGTCGGGCTGGACCACACCATGTGGCGACCGGTCGTGACCCGCCTGTCGGGCGAGTTCGCCGTGCTGACACCCGATCTGCCCGGTCACGGCGGCCGAGCCCCGGTCCCAGCGGACCTGAGCCTGCGGGAGCTGGCCGACCGGGTCGCCGACGAGATCCCACCCGGCTCCCACGTCGTCGGGTTCTCGTTGGGGGCACTGGCCGCCCAGCACCTGGCCCGCTTCCGGCCGGAACTCGTCAGGACCCTCACCTGCGTCAGCTCGGTGTGCCGCCGGACCCCGGAGGAGCGGGCCGCCGTCCTGGACCGGTTGGCCCTGGCCGAGCGGGACTTCGCCGGCAGCGCCGCGGCCTCGATCGAGCGGTGGTATGCCGGGACCGACGTCGACCAGGCCACCGTGGACCGCACCCGGCAGGTGCTGCTGGCCAACGATGTCGGATCTTTCTTGGCCTGCTACCGGGTGTTCGCCGCCGGCGACGCCGACATCGGATTGGAACTCGGCCGGATCACCGCACCGGCGCTGGCCATCACCGGCGAACTCGACGGCGGGTCCACTCCCTCGATGTCCGAGCGGTTGGCACAGGTCCTGCCGGACTGCCGGGTGCAGATCGTCCCGGGCGCCCGGCACATGCTGCCAGTACAGGAACCGGACGCCTTCGTCACCGCCATCACCACCTTCATCCGGGAGAGCTCATGACGCACCCGACTCGCTACGAGCACCACATCGGCGGTACTGCGGTGCCGCCGTCGGGCGGCGAGTACTTCACCAGCACCAACCCGGCCACCGGGAAGGCGCTGTACGAGGCGGCCCGCGGGAACGCCGCCGACGTCGACCGAGCGGTCGCCGCGGCCCGGGCCGCATTCGACGACCCCCGATGGCGCGATCTGAGCCAGACCCGTCGGGGCCACCTGCTGCGCCGGTTGGGCGATCTCATCGGCGAGCACGCCGACGAGCTGGCCGAGATGGAGTCACTGGACAACGGCAAGCTGCTGCGCGAGATGCGTGGCCAGATGGCCGCTCTGCCGGAGTACTACCACTACTACGCCGGACTGGCCGACAAGATCCAGGGCGACGTGATCCCCACCTCGGATCGCCGGGTCCTGAACTACACCCAGCGCGAACCGCTGGGGGTGGTCGGGGCGATCACCCCGTGGAACTCGCCGTTGACCCTGACCACCAGCAAGCTGGCCCCCGCGCTCTGCGCGGGCAACACGGTCGTCGTCAAGCCGTCGGAGTACACCAGTGCCACGGTGCTGCGCCTGGCCCAGCTGGTCGACGAGGCCGGGTTCCCGCCCGGGGCGATCAATGTCGTGACCGGGTACGGCGTGGAGGCCGGGCAGCCGCTGGTGGACCATCGGGGGCTGGCCAAGATCTCGTTCACCGGAAGTACGGCCACGGGCGCCCGGATCGCGGCCAGCGCGGCGTCCCGGTTCATCGGCACCACCCTGGAGCTGGGCGGCAAGTCGCCCAACATCATCTTCGACGACGCGAACGTGGCCAACGCCGCCATGGGCGTGGTGGCCGGGATCTTCGCCGCGGCCGGGCAGACCTGCATCGCCGGCAGCCGGGTCTTCGCCCAGCGGGGCGTCTACGACGAACTGCTCGAGCGGGTGACCGACCGGGCCCGCACGATTCGCGTCGGCGACCCGCTGCTCAGCGACACCGAGCTCGGCCCCCTCGCGTTCGCCGACCAGCGCGACAAGGTCGCCGGATACGTCGATCTGGGCCGCAGCGAGGGGGCGACCGTGCTGACCGGCGGCCGGCCCACCGACGGCGGGGGCCTGGGCGGCTACTTCTACGAACCGACCGTGCTCACCGGCGTCGACAACTCGATGCGCGTGGTCCGCGAGGAGATCTTCGGCCCGGTGGCGGCGATCATGCCGTTCGACACCGAGGACGAGGTCGCCGTGCTGGCCAATGACACCGACTACGGTCTGGCCGCCGGCATCTGGACCAGCAATCTGTCCCGCGCCCACCGACTGGCCGATCGCCTGGAGGCCGGCACCATCTGGGTCAACACCTACCGGGCGATGTCACCGATGTCGCCGCGTCAGGGGTTCAAAAACAGCGGCGTCGGCATCGAGCACGGCGTGGAGAGCATGAAGGAGTACACCCGGCTCAAGAGCGTCTGGATCAACACCAGCGAGGAACCGGTCGCCGATCCCTTCGTGATGCGGAGCTGAAGATGCCGCACGTCGCGATCACCCTGTCCGCCGGACGCAGCCCCGAGCAGGTGCGTGCTCTGCTGCACGAGGTCCACGACGCCGTCGTCCGCGCCGCGGGGGCCCGGCCCGAGCACGTCCGTGTGGTCGTCCACGAGGTGCCCCGCACGCACTGGGCCACCGGCGACGTCACCCTGGCCGAGATGGACGCCGGAGGTCTCCCGTAAAAATGTCGGTCATGAGCGATCAGCAGGACAGGGCCGTCTCGTCCGATGTGGCCGGCTCCGGGGTTTCCCGGCCGCGCGGCATCCGCCCCGGCGTGGAGCCGGACACCAGCCTGCTGACCCGGTTGCGGGACATGGTGCTCGGCGACGGGCTCACCCCGGGGACGGCCCTGTCCGAGGTCCGGCTGGCGGAGATGTTCAACGTCAGCCGTACGCCCGTCCGTGAGGCCCTCAAACAGCTGCAGGTGGAAGGGCTGGTCGAGATCAGGCCCAAGGTCGGCACTTTCGTCCGCGAGATCAGCCGCCGTGAGGTCGGCGAGATGTTCGAGATGAAAGAGGTGCTGGAGGGCATGGCCGCCCGCCTGCTGGCCCGTCGCGGGCAGGTTCCCGAGCTGGACATCCTGCGGGAGAACATCGCCGATTCGGAGATCGCCGCCGCCCGCCACGACGGCGAGCGCTACGCCGCGCTCGTCCACGAGTTCCACCGGGCCATCGTCGAAGGCAGCGACAACCACAAACTCATCGAGCACTACACCAGCCTGATGAACCAGATGGCGTACCACCGCATGGTGCTGCGCACCGTTCAGAACCCGAAACGGCTCGACCGATCCAACGACGAACACCACCGCATCCTCGAACTGATCCTCGAGAAGGACGGCGTGGGTGCCGAGATCGCCATGCGCGACCACGTCGTGGCCTCCGCCCGCGAGGCGATGGCCCGGTCCGCCGTGGACCACCGCACCTGACCGTCCGCGTCGACGACGCACGGTCCGAGAACGAGAAAAGGACCCCAGCAATGCGCTTCTCCCTGTTCATCCACATGGAGCGGTGGGACGAGACCGTCAGCCACCGTGAGCTTTTCGAGGACCTGACCGAACTGACCCTGATGGCCGAGGCCGGCGGCTTCGGCACGGTGTGGATCGGTGAGCACCATTCGATGGAATACACCGTCTCGCCCAATCCGATGCCGCAGCTGGCCTATCTCGCCGCTCGCACGTCGACGATCCGGCTCGGCGCCGGCACCATCATCGCCCCGTTCTGGAACCCGACCCGGGTGGCCGGCGAGGCGGCCCTGCTCGACGTCATCAGCAACGGTCGGGCCGAGATCGGCCTGGCCCGTGGGGCATACCAGTTCGAGTTCGACCGGATGGCCGGCGGCATCCCGGCCAGCAGCGGTGGCAACCACTTGCGCGAGCTGGTGCCGGCGGTCCGGGAGCTGTGGGCCGGCGACTACGCCCACGACGGGGACATCTGGCAGTTCCCCACCTCCACTAGCGTGCCCAAGCCGATCCAGCGGCCACTGCCGATCTGGATCGCCGCGCGGGACCCGGAGTCGCACAAATTCGCGGTCCGCAACGGGTGCAACGTGATGGTGACACCGCTGATGAAGGGCGACGAGGAGGTCGTCGATCTCCGCGACAAGTTCCAGGCCGCCCTGGACGAGAACCCGGACGTGCCCCGGCCGGATCTGATGGTCTTGCGGCACACCTACGTGCACCCGGCGGACGAGCCCGACGGCTGGGTCGCCGGTGCCACCGCGGTCAACCGCTTCTACCGCACCTTCGATGCCTGGTTCGGCAACAAGACCACCCCGGTCGACGGGTTCCTCGAGCCAAGCCCGGAATCCAAGTTCGCCGAACGGCCCGAGTTCGGAATCGACTCGCTGCACCGCACGGCGATGATCGGCACCCCGGACGAGGTCATCGAGCGCATTCGCTACTACGAGCAGCTGGGAGTGGACGAGTACAGCTTCTGGTGCGATAACGGGATGTCGCACGAGGAGAAGAAGCGCTCGCTCGCCCTGTTCATCGAGCAGGTCGTCCCGGCGTTCGGCTGATCGTCCGCGATCCGGCCCCGGGTCGTGCGCGGAACGCCGCGCCCCGGGGTCGGGTCGCGTCAGACCATCGTCGGGCCGGGCGCCGCTCCGGGGAGCACCAGGGCCAGCGGTAGCGCCGGGCCGGACGCGAGACCGGCGTGGGGGCGGACGATGTCGAACCGACCGAACCCGCCGCCCGGAGTCAGGGTGAGCGCGGCGATCGCCGCGGCGCAGCGCGGGTCGTGGGAGTCGGCCATCACCAGTTCCGGTCCGCCCCCGGATGCACGGACCATCAGATTCACCGCGAAGGCCGGGGCCGACGTCAGATCCAGGAGTTCCACGACGTCCTTGCCGGAGAACCGGCAGACCTGGCCGGCCGGCACGGGGATGTCCGCCCCGGCGATGCGCAGCCGGACGTCCGCACCGATCGGCAGGAAGTGGCGGTCGACGCCCGGGAGCGGTGAGAAGGGCGCAGGGCCGTCGAGCCGGGCGATGCTCAGGCGCCACGCAGGACCATCGGATCCGAACAGCCCGGGGCCGTCGGACCACCCGAGTAGCTCGGTGGTGCTGCCCAGGCCGTTGGCCCAGGGCTGGGGTCGCCGGTCGCGGAACCGGACGAGCGGCCGAGCCGTCATCGGCGGCTGGTGGCCTCGTCCGGCCCCGGGGCCGTGGACGGACCGAACTGGTGGTGCATGCGGTCGCGCTTGGTCCGCAGGTAGCCGATGTTGGCCGGGGTGACCGCGGCGGGCAGGGCCAGCCGGCGGACGACCCGCACGCCGCCCCCGGTCAGCGCCCGGGTCTTGGCCGGGTTGTTGGTGATCAGCGCGACCGCGCTCACGCCGAGGTCGGTCAGGACCGCGACCGCGCCGCCGTACTCGCGGGCGTCCTCGGGCAGGCCGAGCGCGAGGTTGGCGTCCACCGTGTCGGCGCCGGCGTCCTGCAGGCGGTAGGCCCGCAGCTTGTCGAGCAGTCCGATACCGCGGCCCTCGTGGCCGCGCAGGTAGACGACGACGCCGCGGCCGGCCTCCGCCACGACGGCCAAGGCGGCCTGCAGTTGCGGGCCGCAGTCGCAGCGCAGGGAGCCGAACCCGTCCCCGGTCAGGCACTCCGAATGTAGGCGGACGGGGACCGGCTCCCCGTCGGAGCGACCTGCGCCGGCGGCCGTCGCGGGCCCATCGGTCTCCCCGGGGACGTCCAGACCCATCACCAGCGCGACGATCTCGTCGCCGGTGACGCGATCGCGGTACCCGATGGCGGTGAACAGGCCCTGGGCCAGGGGCATCCGGGTGCTGGTCACCCGCTCCACCCGTGCCGCGGTCCCGTCGGGCCGGCGAAGCGCCGGCCCCGGGGGAAAGATGCCGGCGCGGACGAACGGAGCCTCCCGTCGCGGCCGCACGGGGGAGTCGGGCAGTGGGGCACACGACATGCGAGCTCCTGAGGCGGTGGCGATCTCGTGGACGCCGGCGTGACGCATGATGCATACATCAACAGTGGGCGTTCGGGTCCACCAACCGTAAATTCCGCGCTCGTACTGCGCAAGAGCTCACGGTGCAGCGACAGAATCTCTCGACACCGAATGGTCACTGGCATGCATCGCAACATGATGCTGACGCCGCGGATACATGGTTGTTACGGAGGCCCTGTCTACTGCTAGTAGACAAATCAGCCTCACATGAGACATCGAGGAGTTCCGCCCGTGACCGCCACCGCGCTCTCGCCCGATACCCGCCTCCCCATCGCTGCGCGGTCCGGGGGCTCGGTCGCGACCTCCCCGACGACCGCCGCCCCGATCGCGAGCCTGGCCGAGCTCGCCGCCGCGGACGGCGTCCAGCACCTGCTCGCCACCTTCACCACGTTGAGCGGCAAGCCCTGCGCGAAGCTGGTTCCGGTCGCCGTGGCCGACCAGCTCCAGGAGGAGGGGTGCGGGTTCGCCGGGTACGCGGCCGGCGCGATGGGGCAGGTGCCGGCCGACCCGGACATCGTCGCCGTCCCGGACGTCTCGTCCTACACGCCGTTGCCGTTCGTCCGGCCCGGCCTGGCCATGGTGCAGTGCGACCCGCACGTGAACGGTGATCCCTACCCGTTCGCCCCGCGGGTGATCCTGCGTCAGCAGATCGCCGCGGCCGCCGAACTGGGCATGACGTTGTCGGTCGGGGCCGAGGTCGAGTACTTCCTGGTCACCCGCGGCGCCGACGGCCGCCTGCGGACGGCCGACGCGGCCGACGACGCCGACCGCCCCTGCTACGACGCCCGTGGGCTGACCCGAATGTACGACCACCTGACCGCGGTCTCCGATGCCATGGGCACCCTGGGCTGGGGGCCGTATGCCAGCGACCACGAGGACGGCAACGGCCAGTTCGAGCAGAACTTCCACTACGCCGACGCGCTCACCACCGCCGACCGGGTCACCACGCTGCGCTACGTGATCCAAATGCTGGCCGAGCAGCGCGGGATGATCGCCACTTACATGCCCAAGCCGTTCACCGACCGCACCGGAAGCGGGATGCACCTGCACCTCTCGCTCTGGGACGAGGCGGGCCCGCGCTTCCCGTCCGCCGGTGTCGACCCCCATGGGCTCGGTCTGTCGGAGACCGGTTACGCCTTCGTGGCCGGGCTGCTGGAGCACGCCCCCGGTCTGCAGGCCATCCTCGCCCCGACCGTGAACTCCTACAAGCGCACGGGGGCCAGCTCCACTGCGTCCGGGGCCACCTGGGCGCCGCGGGCCGCCACCTACGGCGGCAACGACCGCACGCACCTGGTGCGGGTGCCGGACGCCCAGCGGGTCGAACTGCGTTCCGGTGACGGAGCGGGCAGTGCCCACCTGGCGGTGGCGGCCGCGTTGGGCGCCGGCCTGGCCGGCATCCGGTCCGACCGGGATCCCGGGGCGCCCGGCGCGCGCCCGGCCGACGCCCCGCTGCTGCCGCGCACGCTGCTGGATGCTGTGGCCGCGCTGGAGTCCGACGCCGTCGTCCGGGGGGTCCTGGACTCGGTGTCGCCCGCGGCCGGAGTGGCCGACTACTACGCGCAGCTCAAGCGCGAGGAGTTCTACGAGTGGCATGCGCGCGTTACCGACTGGGAGGTCGAGCGCTACCTGACCGCCGTCTGAGTCGGCGTGTGAGAGGGCCCACCCGGCTGATCCTGCGTTTCACAACAAGAGACATGATCTACTACTGGTCAACACTTCAGTGGGTCGCCCGCACGGCGGTGCGGCCCGGGAAATCGGAGGCAAGCCCATGTGCGGTATCGCCGGGCTCCATCTGCGGGACGACGAACTCCGTCCCCGACTCGGACAACTGTTGGGCGGCATGCTGTGTCAGGCCGCCGAGCGGGGAACCGATGCCGCGGGCATCGGCATCTACGGCGATCCATCGCTGAACCCGGCGGGTCGGTCCACCGTCTGCGTCGTCGACGGGCCGGCCACGACGGATGCCGCCGTGGCCGCCGCTGCCGCCGTCACCGCGCTCCTGGGCCGGCCGGTCGACCAACGCGTCGCCGGTCAGACCGCCCTGTTCACCGCCGCCGCCGGATCCGCCGATCTGGAGGCCGCCGTGCGGGCCGCGCTGCCGGAGGCCGTCCTGACCAGTCGCGGCACCGCACTGTCGGTGCTCAAGGGCACCGGCCATCCGGATGCGCTGGCCAGCACGTTCTCGCTGGCGGAGGCCACCGGCTACCAGGGCGTCGCCCACACCCGGATGGCCACCGAGTCCGCCGTCACCTCCACCGGCAGCCACCCCTACTCGGTCGGCCCCGACCAGTGCATGGTGCACAACGGCTCCTTCGCCAACCACGCGACCATCCGCCGCGAGTTGATGGCCGACGGGATCACCTTCGACTCGGAGAACGACACCGAGGTCGGAGCCCGGTTCGTCGCCGCCCAGCTGGCCGCCGGGGCGGACGTCGAGAAGGCGCTGCGCCTGCTGTGCGAACGCTTCGACGGCTTCTACACGCTGCTGGTCGCGACCGAGAACTCCTTTGCCGTCGTCCGCGACGCGATCGCCTGCAAGCCGGCCGTCATCGCCGAGACCGACCGCTGGGTCGCGATGGCCAGCGAGTACCGCTACCTCACCGGGCTGCCCGGCATCGAGTCCGCCCGCATCTTCGAACCTGAACCGGAAGTGGTGTACGCATGGGAACGCTGACGTCCGAGACCCCCTCCGTGGCTGCCGATGTCGCTGCGGCCACGGTGCCAGCGCAGGCCGTGCCCGCCGCCGAGGTGAGCACCGTCGACCTCGCCCGGTCGAGCACCCGGGAGCTCAACTCGACCCTGCACGCCGAACCCGAGGGATCCACCCGGGCCTTCCGGGTCACCCACCCGGTCGGCACGCACTCGCTCGCCGTGGGTTTGCGCGGTCCCCTGCACGTCACGATCGAGGGGCATGTCGGCTACTACTGCGCCGGGATGAACCAGCAGGCCACGGTGGTGGTCGAGGGCAACGCCGGGGTCGGCGTGGCCGAGAACATGATGTCCGGCCGGGTGCACGTCACCGGTGACGCCTCGCAGTCGGCCGGCGCCACGGCGCACGGCGGCCTGCTGGTGATCGACGGGAATGCCGCGGCCCGCTGCGGGATCTCGATGAAGGGAGTCGACATCGTCGTCGGCGGCAACGCCGGGCACATGAGCGCGTTCATGGCCCAGGCCGGCCGCCTGGTGATCTGTGGCGACGCCGGGGAGGCGCTGGGCGACTCCATCTACGAGGCCCGCATCTACGTCAAGGGCACGGTCGCCTCCCTGGGCGCGGACTGCATCGCCAAGCCGATGCGCGAGCAGCACCTCGCCGAGCTGGCCGAACTGCTGTCCGCCGCCGGCCGGGACGACGACCCCGCCGAGTTCACCCGATACGGCTCCGCCCGCACGCTGTACCACTTCCACGTCGACAACGCCTCGAGCTACTGAGTTCTCGAGACACCTCAGCCACGAGCCCCGGAGACCGACATCCCATGACCGACAACTCCTTCGACCCGGCCGCCGCCGGGCTCCGTGAGTCGGCGACCTTCGACCGTCGCACCATCGCCGCGATCCAGCACGCCGCCCGTACCGGCATCTACGACATCCGCGGTGGGGGCGCCAAGCGCCCGCTGCCGCACTTCGACGACCTGCTGTTCCTGGGGGCCAGCATGTCCCGGTACCCGCTGGAGGGTTACCGCGAGCGGTGCGACACCGACGTGGTGCTGGGCGATCTCCACGCCAAGTACCCGCTGCGGCTGGCCACCCCGGTGACCATCGCGGGGATGAGCTTCGGCGCGCTGTCCGGTCGGGCCAAGGAGGCCATCGGTCGCGGCGCCAGCGCCGTCGGCACCTCCACCACCACCGGTGACGGCGGGATGACCGACGAGGAACGCGGCCACTCCAAGCACCTGGTCTACCAGTACCTGCCGTCCCGCTACGGGATGAACCCCGACCACCTGCGGGCCGCCGACGCCATCGAGATCGTCCTCGGCCAGGGGGCCAAGCCCGGCGGCGGGGGGATGCTGCTCGGCCAGAAGATCACCGAACGGGTCGCCGGCATGCGGACGCTGCCCGCCGGTGTCGACCAGCGTTCGGCCTGCCGGCACCCGGACTGGACCGGCCCCGACGACCTGGCCATCAAGATCGGTGAGCTGCGCGAGATCACCGACTGGGAAAAGCCGATCTACGTCAAGATCGGCGCGAGCCGCCCCTATTACGACGTGAAGCTGGCTGTGAAGGCCGGGGCGGACGTCGTCGTCGTCGACGGCATGCAGGGCGGCACGGCCGCCACCCAGGACGTCTTCATCGAGCACGTCGGCATCCCCACCCTGGCTGCCATCGGCGACGCGGTGCGGGCCCTGCAGGAGATGGGCATGCACCGCAAGGTCCAGCTCATCGTCTCCGGCGGCGTGCGCAACGGGGCCGACGTGGCCAAGTGCCTGGCCCTGGGAGCGGACGCGGTCGCCATCGGCACCGCCGCGCTCATCGCCCTGGGCGACAACGATCCGGCGCTGGACGCCAAGTACCGCGAGCTGGGCTCGGCCGCCGGGTACTACGACGACTGGCAGGCCGGGAAGGACCCGGCCGGCATCACCACGCAGGATCCCGAGCTGCAGCTCAATCTCGACCCCGAGGTCGCCGGCCGCCGGCTCGCGAACTACCTGCGGGTCATGACCATGGAGGCGCAGATCATCGCGCGGGCCTGCGGCAAGGCCCACCTGCACCACCTGGAGCCCGAGGACCTGGTCGCGCTGACCATCGAGGCGGCGGCGATGACCCGCCGTCCGCTCGCGGGCACCAGCTGGATCCCCGGACAGGTGTGAGGCCCTGATGAGTGCAGGGAACGGTCCCGCGGGCGACCGGCGGCGGTTCCTCGTCGTCGGAGCGGGTCTGGCCGGGGCGTCCGCGGCCTGGCACCTGGCCCGCCGCGGGCACGCGGTCACCGTCGTCGAGCGGGACGTCCCCGCGTCCGCCGCGGGCAGCTCGCACGGGTCCGCCCGGATCCTGCGGTTCGCCTACCCGGACCTGGACTACGTCCAGTGGGTGCAGGAGGCGACCGCCGGGTGGCGGGAGCTGGCCGAGGTGTCCGGTACTCAGGTGCTGACCCCGACCGTCGCCCTGGATTACGGCGTCACCCGGAATCCCGCCGCCCTGGCCGCGGTGCTGGCCCGAGCCGGGGTGGCGCACGAGCTGCTTACCCCGGACCAGGCCCGCGGCCGCTGGGCCGGACTGCGTCCCGACACCGACGTCCTGGCCCATCCCGGATGGGTGATCGACGCCGAGAGCACCGTGCACGCGATGCTCGGACAGGCCCAGTCGCACGGTGCCCACGTCGAGAGCGGTTTCTCGGTCGCGGGTCTCACCCGCACGCCAACGGGGCTGTCGGCCCGGGCGGCCGACGGGCGCACCGTCGACGCCGACCACGTCGTCATCGCCGCGGGAGGCTGGCTGCCCGACCTGCTGGACGGACTCGACCTGCCGGCCGGGTTCCGGGCCGCGATCCCGGGGTTCACCGTGCGGGAGGAGAACGCCTTCCACTTCCCCTACCGCGACCAGGGTGCAGCGCGCTGGCCCACGCTGATCCACAAGCGGCCGGAGATGGCGGTCTATTCGCTGCCCGGCGACCGCGACGCCGGCTTCCGGGGCCAGAAGGTCGCCGAGTACGAAGGTGGGTCGGTCATCGGATCGGCCACGCACGGCAGCGGCACCGTCGATCAGGCCAATCGGGCCCGGGTCGTCGAGTACGTGCGCGAGTTCCTCCCCGGCCTGGACCCCGAGCCCTACGCCGAGACCACCTGTCTGTTCACCACGACCCCGTCGGAGGACTTCGTCATCGACACCGCGAACGACGTGACCGTGCTGTCGGCCTGCTCCGGGCACGGAGCGAAGTTCGCGCCGTTGCTCGGCCGCTGGGCGGCCGACACGGCACTCGCCGGGACCGCTGTGGTGCCGCGCTTCGGCGTCCAGCGGGAGACCGCCGGTGTCTGACCCCGTTGCGCCCGTCCCCGGTCCGACGACGGCCGACCTGCTGGCCGAGATCGCCGACGTCGGGCGGGATCCGGTCCGCGGCGGCTACTCCCGTCCGGTCTTCTCGTCCGGGGAGCGGACGCTGGTCGACTGGTTCACCGATGCCGCCACGCGCCGTGGCCTCGACCTCACGGTCGACCGGAACGGCATCGTGTGGGCCTGGTGGAACCCGGCCGGAGCGCCGCTGCAGGACGCGGTGGTCACCGGTAGCCACCTGGACTCGGTGCCGGGCGGGGGAGCGTTCGACGGTCCCCTCGGGGTGGCGTCCGCGTTGCGCGCGGTCGACGTCCTGCAGGCCCGCGGTGTGCAGCCCGCCCGACCGCTCGCCGTCGCCGTCTTCCCCGAGGAGGAGGGATCCCGCTACGGGGTCGCCTGCCTGGGGTCCCGGCTGCTCAGCGGCGTCCTGGAACCCGAGCGGGCCCTGGCGCTCACCGACGCCGACGGTGTCACCTACGCCCAGTCGTTGACGGCGGCCGGGCTCGATCCGGCCGCGATCGGCCGTGACGACGAGACCCTCGGACGGATCGGTACTTTCGTCGAACTGCACGTCGAACAGGGGCGGGGCCTGATCGACCTGGACGCCCCGGTCGCGGTCGGCGCCGCCATCCTCGGGCACGGCCGATGGCGGATCAGCATCACCGGGCAGGGCAACCACGCCGGCACCACGCTGATGGCTGACCGCCGGGACCCGCTGCTGGTCGCCGCGGAGGTGGTCGTCGCCGTCCGGCGGATCGCCGGCCGGCACCCGGGGGCTCGTGCCACGGTGGGCCGCATCCAGCCGGTGCCCGGCGGGACCAACGTCATCGCCTCCCGGGTCGACCTCTGGTTGGACGCCCGGCATGTCGACGACCTGGTCACCGCCGCGGTGGTCGCCGAGATCACCGCCGCCGCGCAGGGGGCCGCCGCGATCGAGGGCTGTGCGGTCGAGGTCCGGCAGGAATCGCTCAGTCCCACCGTCGATCTCGACCCGCAGCTCGGCGCACGCATGGCCCGGACCCTGGGCGGGGCGCCGGTGCTCGACACCGGGGCCGGTCACGACGCCGGGGTCCTCGCCGCTCGGGTCCCGTCGGCGATGCTGTTCGTCCGCAACCCCACCGGCATCTCCCACTCACCGGAGGAGACCGTCGAGGACGTCGACGCCGACCGGGGAGCGCTCGCGCTGGCCGATGTGCTGGCCGATCTGCTCGCCGACGGAGCTCCCGCTGAACGACCCTGAGAAGGCCGCAGGACGGCCACCGGACCAGGCGCCCGCTCGGGATTCCTCCAGGCCCCGAGCGGGCGCCTACCTGTCTGCGCGCCCGGTGGTCAGGCACGGGTGCGACGGCCGAACAGCGGCTCGCAGCGCCCGGATCCGCTCGGTCAGGGCGACGCCGGCGCGTCGCCGTACGCGGTGACCGACAGGAAGCGCACCGGGACCTCGGACAGCTCCTCGGGGCCGTGGGGGCCCTCACCGTCGAACTGCAACGCGTCCCCGGGTTGCAAGGTGTAGCGGGTCTCGCCGTGCCCGTAGATCATGCGGCCCTCCAGCATGAAGAGCAGTTCGGTGCCGGGGTGCTGGAAGAGCGGGAACACCTCCGAGGCCTCGGTCAACGTGACGAGGACGGCCTCCATGCGCTTGTGCGGCCCCCGCAGGGCGCCGAGCAGCTCGTAGAGGTGCCCCTGGCGGGACCCTCGGCGGACGATCCGCGCGCCATGGCCGGCGGGGACGAACACCGCCTCCCGCTCGGCGTCGATCCCCCGGAACAGGGCGGTCACCGGCACCTCGAGTCCCGCGGCGAGCCGGGCCAGAGTGGTGAGACTGCAGGACGTCTGCGCGTTCTCGATCTTCGACAGCATCGCCTTGGAGATGCCGACGCGCTCGGCCATGTCGGCCACCGACAGGCCCGCCGCGGACCGGTAGAAGCGGACCTGGGCAGCGATGCTCCGTTCGAGGTCGCCCTCGCGGGGGCCGGATGGTTCGCGACGGATCTCGCGGGCCGGGGAGCCGGTGCCGACCGCTTCCGCGCCGGACTCGTCTCTGGCCAGGTCCTCGACTGTCATGGTCACAGTGTCCTCCCGGACGGTGCGCAGGATCGGGGGCGCGGCGGGCACGCCGCTCGGGGTCGAGAAAAGGAGATGGCGGCGCCGGGAAACCCGGCGCCGCCATCGATCACTGCCGATCCCGCATCAGGCGGTGTGCGGGGCCACCAGCTTCTGGTGGTGCGCCCCGGAAGCCGGGACGACGGAACCGTCGTCCTCGCCGGCGCCGGCCGAGCCCAGGTCGTAGGCGGTCTCGCTGTGCAGCACGAGGTCGACCCCGGCGCGTTCGGTTTCCGCGTCGACCCGCAGCCCCATGGTCTTGTGCAGCACCAGCGCGATCAGCAGGGTGACGACGAACGAGTACGCCATCACCGAGCCGGCCGCGACGGCCTGCTCCCCGAGCAGCTCCCAGCCCCCGCCGTAGAACAGTCCGGACCGGCCGTTGGGGGCGGCGTCGGTGGCCAGCAGTCCGATGAGCAGGGTGCCGATGATGCCCCCGACCAGGTGCACCCCGACGACGTCGAGAGCGTCGTCGTAGCCGAAGCGCCGCTTGAGCCCGATGGCCAGCGGGCAGACCGCGCCGGCGATCAGGCCGATCACGATCGCGCCGATCGGGGACACCGCGCCGCAGGACGGGGTGATCGCGACGAGCCCGGCGATCAGGCCGGACGCCGCGCCGAGGGTGGTGGCATGGCCGTCGCGGAGTTTCTCGACGACCAGCCAGGCCAGCAGCGAGGCGCAGGCGGCGACGAACGTCGTCATGAACACCACGGACGCCGCTGTCCCGGCGGCGAGCGCGGAGCCGGCGTTGAACCCGAACCAGCCGAACCACAGGATGCCGGCACCCAGCACCGTGGCGGGCAGGTTGTGGGGGCGGGGAGAGCGCGGCCAGCCGAGCCGTCGACCCAGGACGAGCACGACGGCCAGACCGGCGATCCCGGCGTTGATGTGGACGGCGGTGCCGCCGGCGAAGTCGATGGCCTTGAGCTGGTTGGCGATCCATCCGCCGGTGACCGAACCGTCGGGGGCGTCGAAGGCGAAGACCCAGTGCGCGACGGGCAAGTAGACCAGCGTGACCCACAGGCCGCTGAAGACCATCCACGGGCCGAACTTCATGCGGTCGGCCACGGCGCCGGCGACCAGGGCCACCGTGATGGCGGCGAACAACGCCTGGAAGGCGGCGACCAGCATGGGCGGCAGCGTGGCATCCGGGGTCGGGGCCATCAGCTGCCCGAGCCCGAGGTACTCGGTCGGATCGCCGAGCAGGCCGCGGCCGCCCAGGGAATTGCCGAAGACGGCGGAGTAGCCGTACAGCACCCACAGCACACCGGTCAGGGCCACGGCGCCGAAGACCATCATCATCATGTTGAGCGTGCTGCGGGCGGCGGTCATCCCGCCGTAGAACAGGGCGAGGCCGGGGATCATCAGGGCGACGGCCGCTGATGCGGCCAGGATCCAGGCGGTACTTCCGGTGTCCATGCAGAGACCTTCCGGGTTCGAGTCGGTCGGGACGACCAGTGACAATCGGACGCGACACAGTGCGGTCGGAGCGCGAGGAACCCGAACTTCGGACCACTGTGATGAGGCGTTGGCTCATGACAGTGGACACCGGCTGTGTTACTGCTCGCCGTGTCTGTGGTTACGGGTGTGTGTCGTTGGCCGTAGCCGAGGCCCGGTCCGCAGCTGTCAGGACCGGGCGACGAGCTCAGCCACTTCGGCGAACGCGGCCAGCGAATGCCCGGCGACGAAATGGTCGCAGTGCGGTAGCACGGCGAGCACGCCGCGTTGGACGGGTTCGTAGTCTGCTCGGCCCTGGTGCGGGGTCGCCCAGATCACCCGGTGGGCGATGCGTCGGAGTCGGGCGGCCTGGTCGGCGAGCAGGTCGGGTTCGCCCCGTTCCCACCCGTCGCTGAACACGACGACCACCGCGCCGCGGGCCATCCCGGGCCGGCCCCACCGGTCGAGGAACACCTGCAGCGATTCGCCCAGCCGGGTGCCGCCCGACCAGTCGGGCACGGTGGCCCCGGCCGCGGCGAGCGCTCGCTCGGGGTCCTCGGTCCGCAGGGCACGAGTCACGTGCGTCAGACGCGTTCCGACGGTGAAGGTCTCGACCGTCCCGCCCTGGCGGCGGGTCGCGACGGTGCAGCGGTGGGCGAAGCGCAGCAGGGCGTCGGCGTAGGCCCGCATCGAGCCGGAGACGTCGACCAGCAGGATGACCCGGCGGGGTCGGCGCCCACGCCGGCGCCGGGCCAATTCGGCCGCTTCGCCGCCCTGCCGGAGCGCGTTCCGCAGGGTTCGGCCGACATCCACTTCACCGCGGTGCCAACGCTGATGCCGGGCCGTCCGCCGCAGGGGCGGCCGCGGGTGCAACGACGCGAACAACCCGGCGAGACGCCGGCGATCGTCCGCGGACAGCTCGGCGATGTCCCGGCTGCGCAGCACGTCGGTGTCGCTGACCAGCGCCCGGATGACCTCGCTCTCGCCCTCTTCCGGGCCGGAGTCCCCGTCGCGGTCGGGCAGCGGCGCCCGGGCGGTCGTGCGGGACCGGTCGGCCGGGGCCTGCCGGGGTCCGGCGTGCCGGGAGAAGAAGGCCGGGAAGACCAGGTCGAAACGGGCCAGGTCGTCCGGGCTGGCGCACAGCGTCGCCCGCCCGGCCAAATGAACGCCCCGGGCGGTGTCGGCCCCGACCACCGCGACAGCGGCCAGGAATGTCTGTGCGCGATCGGGAGTCACTGCGACGCCGGCCACCCGGAGGGCGTGGACGAAGGCGAGGAGTACCTCGTCGGCGTCGCGGCTGATCATGGTCCGACCGTACTCAGCAGTGTGGAGTTCCGACGCTGCGAACCCGCGTTGTCGCCGTGCCGTGGAGGCTGGGCCGGGGGCAACCGCAGCTACGCTGCTTGGCCAGGGCGGACAGGATCGGCATGTCAGCCGTGAAGCCTCAGGAGCGTCACCAGTAGGTTGACGTCAGCCCACGGCATCAGTGTCGACGACCGAGCCCGGTACCAGGACGTGGACCTTGTAGCGGCTGGTCTCGCGGGCGGTCATCAGCGGGGGTCTCCTACATGCCGGTCGAGGGTGACGGATGTTCTGGGGCCGCGGGCTGCAGGTCCTCATGATCGACCGAGCTGGCGGCGTGCTCACGGAGGTACTCGCGGAGCTGGGGCAGGGTGTAGTCGATACGGCCGTGCCCGGCGGGGGTGATCAGATCGGCGGCGATCAATCGCCGGCGGTACTGAGCGGCGTAATTGGTGTCGACCCCCATTCGGTCGGCGATAGTCGCGGTGCGAGACGGGCCCTGGTCCAGGGCCATGGCGGTCAGGAAGGTCCGGTCGACGTCGGACAAGTCCTGCAGGGCAGGTTCGTGGACCAGTGATCCCAGGCGTCTTCGCGCAGCCTGGACGCCGGCGGCAGCCGCGGTGGTGTCGATCAGCGTGGTCGGTTGGCCGTTGGTGAGGGTCCTGCACGTCCAGTAGCCGACCAGCTGGATGAGGAACGGGTAACCCCCCGTGCCGCGGGTGGCCATGTCGAGCGCTGCGTCGGTGATCTCGTATCCGGCGGCATGGAGCGGGGTGCGGAGGGCGTCGGATACGTCGGCGGGGTCGACGGCGCCCAGGTGGTGGCGGTCGGCTCGGCGCAGGAAGGTCAGGACATCGTCGTTGAGGAGGTCGGTAATGGCGGCGGGCAGGCCGGCGCCGGCGAAGGCGATGGGGCGCTGTTCGCGGAAGCAGTGCTGCAGGGTGGCCACCAACTCGCGCATGCCGGCTCGGTCGGCTCGGTGTAGCTCGTCGACGGTGATGAGCAGACCGGTGCTGTGATCGGCGAGATGGTCGGTCAGGGCGTTGATCTGGGCCCGCAGATCGAGCTGTTGGGCGGCAGCCGGCGGTTGCCATGTCACGCCGCCCAGGTGGAACGGCAGGCTCACGGAGGTGAGTCGCCGGCGGGTTTCCGCACCGCCGACGGCTACCTCGAGCTGGGCGGCGACTTCGGGCAGGCGGGATTGGACGAGGCGATCGACGATGCCGGGCACTCCGGTCTCGGAGACGACCACCCATCCCCGTTCCCGGGCCAGGGACTCGGCCTCGTTGAGCATCACGGTCTTCCCGACCCCGCGCAGACCGGTGTACAGGGTTGCCCTACCAGGAGCACCAGGGCCAGACTCGAGCGCGTCAACGAAGTCCAGCAGCTCGGCGTCGCGGCCGACCAGCAGCGGCGGGTTGACGCCGAACGACGGCCGGAACGGGTTCTCCACCCGCTACCCCCTTTACCAAGCTTTCACTTCTTTTCACTTTACCTGCCGCTGATGGCGGGATGACGGCCAGCGCCTGCGCAGAGCAGAACAAGGGTGCGCAGGATCAAGCAGGCCGGCCGGTTGGCCGGAAGGCGATATCAGTGACTGCGCTATGGCGTAGGCGGATGCCCCTCGGGATGAAGACGCCGGTTCCGCAACGTCGGCGAGAGCGATCATCCATAGCGCTCACGGTCGCAGCAGCCGGTCCAGCGCCAGCCGCACCCGATCGACATCCTCCCGGTACTTCACCAGGGCGCCGAGAGTGGCCGCGGCCGAGGCCAGATCGAGTTCGGCGGCGCCGAGGTGGTGCAGGGCCCGCGCCCAGTCCAGGGTCTCGGCGACCCCGGGTGGCTTCTGTAGGGATTCCGCGGTACGCAGGCGCTGGACGACCTCGACGACCTGGCGGCGCAGCGTCTCCGACACCTCCGGCGCCCGGGACCGGGCGATGCGCAGCTCCTGGTCCAGGTCCGGGTGGTCGACCCAGTGGTAGAGGCAGCGGCGCTTGAGGGCGTCGTGCAGTTCGCGGGTGCGGTTGGAGGTCAGCACCACCACCGGCGGTGTCTTGGCACTGACCGTGCCGTACTCGGGGATCGAGACCTGGTACGTCGAGAGCACTTCCAACAGGAAAGCCTCGAACTCGTCGTCGGCCCGGTCGATCTCGTCGATCAGCAGCACCGCCGGACTCTGCTGCAGGGCCTGCAGCACCGGCCGGGCGGAAAGGAAACGTTCGCTGTAGACGCTCTGCTCGGCTTCGGCGACGGTCTCGCGGGTGACGCCGCCGGCCGCCTCCAGTGCCCGCAGGTGCAGGATCTGCTGCGGGAAGTTCCAGTCGTAGAGCGCCTGCGCGGCGTCGATGCCCTCGTAGCACTGCAACCGCACCAGTGGGATCGACAGCGCCTGGGCGAGCGCCTCGGCCAGCGCCGTCTTGCCCGTCCCCGGCTCGCCCTCCAGCAGGACCGGACGCTGCATCCGCAGGGCCAGGAAGGTGACCGTGGCCAGCGCGTCGTCGCTGAGATACCCGGTGCCCTGCAACAGCTCGGACATGTCGGCGGCGGATTCGGGAGCCACGGGTCAAGACTACGGCGCGGCTCCGCGCGCCGACCTGGCAAGAGTTGGACAACATGTGGGCGGACGACGGCAAGAATTGCTGTGGTCCCGGGTCCGGGTGGTCGGTTGAATCCAACCTCAGACAGACGACGGCACGGGGCGACGTCGCGGAACAGGAGCAGTCATGGCCCGGAGCATCCGGATCGGCATCGACACCGGCGGCACGTTCACCGATGTCGTCGCCTTCGACGAGGAGTCGGGGGAGCTGGTCACCACCAAGACCCCGTCGACACCCAGCAACCCGGCCGACGGATTCCTGGCCGGGATCGACAAGGTGCTCGCCCTCGTCGGGGGGAGCGCCGCCGACGTCGACGCGGTCAGCCACGGGACGACGGTCGCGACCAACCAGCTCCTGGAGGGCAAGGTCGACCGGCTCGGCTTGATCACCAACGCCGGATACGAGGCGATGCTGGAGATCGCCCGGCAGTCCGTGCCCGACGGGTACGGCAACTCCTACTTCTGGGTCAAGCCCGACCGCATCGTCCCGCGCCATCTGGTGAAAGGGGTGGAGGGCCGGCTCGGCGTCGACGGCGAGGAGGTGCGCCCCTTCGACGAGGGCGGGGCTCGGGCCGTCGCCCGGTGGTTCCGCGATCAGGGCGTCAACACGCTGGGCGTCTGTTTCCTGCACGCCTACGCCAACTCCGATCACGAGGACCGGATGCGGGCCATCCTCGCGCAGGAACATCCCGGTGCGGTGGTGTCGGTGTCCAGCGAGGTGCTGCGCGAGTACCGCGAGTACGAGCGGGCCATGACGACTCTCGTCGACGCCGCCGTGAAGCCGCGCCTGTCCGCCTATGTCCGCAACATCGCCCAGCGGCTCAACGCCCTCGACGGCCGGACCATCCCCTTCTACGTCATGAAGTCCAACGGCGGGGTGCTGTCCGCCGACGAGGTCGTCCACCAGCCGATCACCACGGTGCTCTCCGGCCCGGCGGCCGGGGCGCTCGGAGCCGCGCTGATCGCCAAGGTCGCCGGGTTCGACAAGGTGCTCACCTCCGACGGCGGCGGCACCTCCACCGACGTCAGCGTCGTCATCGACGGCGAGCCGACGCTGACCACCGAGGGATCGGTCGGGGCGTTCCCGTCCAAGATCCCGATGATCGATGTCGTCACCGTCGGCGCCGGCGGCGGCTCCATCGCCTGGCTGTCGCCCGAGGGCACCCTCAAGGTCGGGCCGCAGTCGGCCGGCGCCGATCCCGGTCCGCTCTGCTACGGCAAGGGTGGTCAGGACGTCACCATCACCGACGCCCACGTGTTCCTCGGCCGCATCCCGCCGCACCTGCTGGGCGGCGAGATCCAGCTGCACACCGAGGCCGCCCACCGCGGCATCGAGATCCTCGCCGACAAGCTGGGTCTGAGCCCGGAGGCCTGCGCCACCGGCATCCTGGAGATCTCCGCCTGGAACCAGGCCAACGCGCTGCGCCAGGTCACCGTCAAGCGGGGCCTGGACGTCCGCGACTTCGTCCTGGTCACCTTCGGTGGTTCCGGCTCGCTCCTGCTGTGCCGGTTGATCGACGTGCTCGGTCTGCCCGCCGTCCTGGTGCCGCCCAACCCCGGCAACGTCTCGGCGTTCGGCCTGCTGACGGTGGACGTCAAGAACGACTACGTGCAGACCCATGTGGCGTTGCCGGACGAGCTCGACCCGGCCGTCGTCGCCGGCATCTACGACGGGCTCACCGCGCAGGCCGCGAAGGCCCTGGCCACCGAGGGCTTCCCACCCGAGGAGCACGTCTACTCGCGCACCGCCGACGTCCGCTACTTCGGTCAGGCCTTCGAGGTGCGGGTCCCCGTGCCCGAGGGGCCGATCGACGCCGACGTGCTGGCCGAGGTCGCCCGCCGGTTCCACGCCGAGCACACCGCGCTCTACGGCTACGACTTCGCCGGTGACCCGACCCAGCAGGTCGAGTGGGTCAACCTGCGGGTGTCGGGCATCGGCCCCATCCAGCGACCGGAGATCCGTCGACACCCGTGGGGTGACGGCCGGGTGCCGGCCGAGAAGTCCCGGCGGGGAGTCTGTTTCGACGCCGCCGGCGGGTACGTCGACACCCCGGTGCTCTGGCGGACCGACCTGCGGCCGGGGGTCGTCGTCGACGGCCCGGTGATCATCGAGGAGTTCGGGTCGACCGTCCCCGTGCACCCCGGCTTCAGCGTCCGCGTCGACGACCACCTCAACCTCATCGTCACCCGGCTCGAGTCGAAGGAGAGCAACTGATGTGCACCTGTTCGACCGGCGTCAGTTCGACGGGCCCGGCCTCCGCCACGACCCCATCCGTCGGCGAGAGCCGCCGGGCCCCCACCCAGTTCCCGTTCACCTCGCTGACCGTCGACGCCGGCGCCGGGGCCGACCCGGTGCTCGTCGAGATCGTCCAGGGGTCACTGGCTTCCGTCGAGATGGAGGTCGAGACCGCGATCGCCCGGACCAGCCGGAGCCCGATGATCCGGGACGCCCACGACTTCCGGGCCGGCATCCACGACCGGTTGCTCCGCAAGCTCACCGGCCGGTCGTACTCCGCGCTCGTGCACCCGGTGGCCCGTGACTTCCCCATCGAGCAGATGCGGGAGGGGGACGTGTTCTTCCACAACGACGTCTACCGCTCCGAGGGCGGCATCGGGCACCTGCCCGACCTGTGCGTCACCGTCCCGGTGTTCGCCGGGCCGGCGGGGGATCGTCGGGTCGTGGCGTTCGTGCAGGCCTTCGGCCACCACGACGACATCGGCGGCGCCGTCCCCGGTTCCATGCCCTCGCACGCCACCAGCGTGTTCGAGGAGGGGTTGATGGTCCCGCCGATCCGGTTGTGGGACGCGGGCGTGCCGAACCGCGCCGCGCTGGCCATCATGACCCGCAACTCGCGGATGCCCGAGTCGCTGTCGGCCGACCTCGACGCCGAATGCTCGGCCTGCCTGATGGGCGCCCGCCGACTCGGCGAACTCTTCGACCGGTACGGCGTCGACACCGTCGAATCCTGCTTCGACGCCATCATCAGCCGGACCACCCAGACCTACCGTCGCGAGATCCTGTCCAAGATCCCGGTCGGCAGCTGGGTGTGGGAGGACTACGCCGAGCACGACGGGGTCGACGAACCGCAGCTGCACACCCAGCGGATCACTCTCACCCGCACCCCGGCCGACGACCCGGAGGGGGAGCGGCTCATCCTCGACTTCGGCGGCACCTCGCCGCAGGCCAAGGGCCCGATCAACCACTGCGGCGACTACAGCGACGGCGTCTTCCTCAAGAAGTGGCTGGCGCCGATCCTTCGGAACCTGGCCGACACCCCGGAGCGGATGGCCGAACTCGACGTCAACGAGGGCATCGTGCCGCTCATCGAGATGCGCTTCCCGCCGCCCGGCACCCTGCTCACGCCGGTGTTCCCCGCGCCCACCAACGCGCGCACGTTCGTCATCCTGCGGCTGCTCGGGGTGCTGGCCGGGGTGGTCGCCAAGGCGGTGGACGGTCGGATGCCCGCCGACCAGGAGACGATCCGTTACACCGGCGTGTACGGCGAGGACCTGCACGGCCGCTCGTATCTCATGCGCGAGGTGCTGGGCGGCGGGTCCGGCGGCCGTTACTACGCGGACGGTGAGGACACCATCCACGTGGTGCCCGACTCCCGGAACCTGCCGACCGAGTTCACCGAGGCGCGGTTCCCTTTCCGGGTCGAGTCGCTGTCCCTGGCCGTCGACAGCGGGGGAGCCGGCCAGTTCCGCGGCGGCCTGGGCTATGAGAAGCACATCCGGATGCTCAAGGACGGTCACTTCATGTCGATCGCCGACCGCTCGATCCTCGGCTGCTGGGGGGTCAAGGGCGGCAAGGCCGGTAAGCCGTTCCAGGTCACCATCGACCCGGGCGGGCCGAACGAACGGGAGATCGACGCGCTGGCCGACTCCGAACCCATCAGCGCCGGCGAGGTCGTCCGCATCCGGACCACCGGCGGCGGCGGCTGGGGCGACCCGCTGCAGCGCGACCCGGCGCTGGTCGTGCGGGACGTCCAGTGGCACAAGGTCTCCGCCGCCGCCGCGCTGGCCGACTACGGCGTCGTCCTCACCGGATCGCTCGACGACGACACCCTCGGGTACGACGACGCCGCGACCCGCCGGGAACGCCAGGGTCGGTCGACGGCCGGCACCGCGTTCTTCGACCGCGGTCCCGGCTACTCGACCCTGGCCGGCGGGGCCAGCCATGCCGCGGTCGACGTCCCGATGGCGGCGGCGCGGTGAACGATCCGGCCGGGCCGCGGCGGGTCGCCGTCTTCGGCGGTCATGGCAAGACCGGCCGGGCCGTCATCGCGGCACTGATCGAACGAGGCGCGGAACCCGTCCCGTTGGGACGCGCGGAGTGGCCCGCACTCGGGACGGCGCTGATCGGTTGCCAGGCGGCGTGTGTGATCGCCCCCAATCTGCACCCGGACGAACCGGACTACGTCGCAACGGTTCTCGGTGCCCTGACCCGGGCCGGTGTGCCGCGGGTCGTCTACCACTCGGTGGCCTCACCCTACGCGCCGGACATGCCGCACCACGTCGGCAAGGCCCGTTCCGAGGACCTGGTCCGCCGGTCCGGGCTGTCCTGGACGATCCTGCAACCCGGGGCGTACCGGGAGAACCTGGACCTGTCCGGGCCGACGGTCACCGTGCCGTACGACGTCGACGCCGTGTTCGGGTTCCTCGACCTGGCCGATCTCGGTGCGGTGGCCGCCACCGTGCTGCTCGATGCCTCTCACGCGGGGGCGACCTACGAGCTGGCGACCCGGCAGGCCACCGTGCGCGAGCTGGCGGCCGAGTGTGGGCTGACGGCACAGCAGGTACCCAACGAGGTGGAGCATCCGTGGCTGCGGGCGATGTTCGACTACTACGACCGGCACGGCCTGCCGGTGGGTCTCGGCGTGCTGCGGCACCTGCTCGGATCCCGGTGACGGCTGACGGGCCCGGCCGGCGGTCCCTGGCAACAACTGCCCGCGCCGGCCACGATTTTCGCGCATTCCTGCCCATGTCCGCTGGTCGGAGCGTCCCTAGGTTGAGGCCATGAGAGTCCTGCTCGCCCTGGGCGGCAACGCCATGACGAACGCCGAGGGGCGCGCCCAGCCCGAGGACCAGATCGCCGCCGCCCAGGTGGCCATGGCCGCGGTCGCCGAGCTCCTCGGCCGCGACGTCGAGGTCGTTCTCACCCACGGCAACGGCCCGCAGGTGGGCAACCTGCTGGTGAAGAACGAACTGGCCGCCGGCGTGGTGCCGCCCGTCCCCCTGGACTGGTGCGGGGCGCAGACGCAGGGCACGCTCGGGGTCGTCCTGATGAACGCCCTGGACGCCGCGCTGGCCGACCGGGGTATCGACCGTCCCGCCGCGACGCTGGTCACCCGGACCCGGGTCGACGCCGACGATCCGGGTTTCACCACCCCCACCAAGCCCATCGGGCGGCACCTGCCGAAGGTGCAGGCGCAGGTGCTCGTCGACCGCGGCGAGACCTGGCAGGACCGCGGGGCGAAGGGGTGGCGACGGGTCGTCGCATCGCCCGAACCCCGCGAGATCCTCGACGCCCCAGCGGTCGTCGCCCTCATCGCGGCCGGGTTCGTCGTCATCGCCAACGGCGGCGGCGGGGTTCCGGGGATCCGCGAGAACGGCCGGCTACGCGGGGTCGAGGCCGTCATCGACAAGGATCTCGGGGCCGCGTTGCTGGCCCGGTCGATCGGCGCCGACGTACTGGTCATCGGCACCGATGTGGCGCACGCCGTCCTGCACTGGGGGACCCCGCAAGCCCGGGACGTCGGAACGGTGACCGTCGCGCGGATGCGCGAGCTGGCCGCCGAGGGACATTTCGCCAGCGGCTCGATGGGCCCGAAGGTCGATGCCGCCTGCCGCTTCGTCGAACAGGGCGGACGGCGGGCGGTCATCACCGACCTGGCCCACCTGGCCGATGCAATCACCGACGACGTGGGGACCGTCATCGTCCCCTGATCGGGGTCGACCCGTCGCCCCCGGCGCCTGCACGGGCGGGCCGGGGGGTTCGATCGACGGGGGATGTGAAGAACCTCGGCGACCAGCCCCGGGCCGCCCCACCGATACGACGAGCACACCGACCCGGGAGCCCCGATGACCACGACCGAGCAGCACCCGTCGAGCGGACCGCGCGCGGACACGGCCCGAGGTCGGGTGGGCGCGCGGGAACTGCTCGACATCGTGCTGGACCCGGGCAGCTGGCAGAGCTGGGACATCCCGCCGGCCGCGAACGCGGGCGCCGCGCCCGAGTACGCCGCCGAGCTGGCCGCCGCCGCGGCCAAGGCCGGCACGGACGAGGCGCTGATCACCGGCACCGGACGGATCGACGGCCGCACGGTGGCCATCGTCGTCAGCGAGTTCCGTTTCCTGGCCGGATCGATCGGCCGCGCGGCCACCGAGCGACTGGTGGCCGCCGTCGAACGGGCCACCCGGGAGGGTCTGCCGCTGTGCGCCGCCCCGACCTCGGGCGGCACCCGCATGCAGGAGGGCACCCGGGCGTTCGTCGGGATGGTGGCCATCTCGGCGGCCGTCGCCCGGCACAAGGCGGCCGGTCTGCCGTTCATCGTCTACCTCCGCAACCCCACCACCGGCGGGGTGCTCGCCTCCTGGGGGTCGCTCGGCCACTTCACCGCGGCCGAACCCGGCGCGCTCGTCGGCTTCCTCGGCCCCCGCGTCTACGAGGCGTTGTACGGGACGGCGTTCCCGGCCGGCGTGCAGACGGCCGAGAATCTATACCGGCGGGGGTCGATCGACGCCGTCCTGCCGGTGACCGCGCTGGCCGCCGTCGCGTCCCGGGTGCTGAACGTGCTGATGTCGCCGCGCGAGGGACTGCCCGAACTCAGCGAACTGCCCAAGGACGTGCTGGCCGACATCCCGGCTTGGGAATCGGTCACCCGGTCCCGGCGGCCGGACCGGCCGGGCGTCCGGGAGCTGTTGCGGCACGCGGCCACCGACGTCGTGCCGCTCAGTGGGACCGGCGAGGGCGAACAGGACCCCAGCATCCGCATCGCCCTGGCCCGGTTCGGGGGGATCCCGTGCGTCGTCCTCGGCCAGGACCGGCGCAACCAGAGCGAGAGCCAGCAACTCGGCCCGGCCGGCCTGCGTGCCGCGCGCCGCGGCATGCGGCTGGCCCACGAGCTCAACCTGCCGTTGATCAGCATCATCGACACCCCGGGCGCGTCGCTCAGCCAGGAGGCCGAGGAGGGTGCGCTGGCCGGCGAGATCGCCCGCTGTCTGGCCGATCTGGTCGCCCTGCCGGCGCCGACCCTCTGCCTGCTGCTGGGCCAGGGCACCGGCGGCGGTGCCATCGCCCTGCTGCCCGCCGACCGGGTGATCTGCGCCGAGCATGCGTGGCTGTCCCCGCTGCCGCCGGAGGGGGCGTCGGTCATCCTGCACCGCGACGTCGACCGCGCCCCGGAACTGGCTGCGCGCCAACGCATCCGGTCGCGCGACCTGCTCGCCGACGGCATCGTCGACCGCATCGTGTCCGAACGTCCCGACGCTGCGGACGACCCGGAACAGTTCTTCGAGCGGCTCTCGCACGTCCTGCGGTACGAGCTGGCCCGCCTGCTGCGCGCCGACGCCGAGCAGCGGATGGCCGAGCGTTCCGCACGTTTCACCCGCCTGGGGTCGCTGGGTTGAGCCCCGTTCAGCGGGGTCGGGCCAGGCCGCGCATGCCGTGGACGCGCAGGGCCATGGCCAGGGTCATGCGCAGTTCGGCGTCGGTGACGAACGGACCCAGCAGCTGTTCGAGCCGGCCGATCCGGTACCGGAGCGTGTTGTAGTGGATGAACAGGCGCCGCGCGGACTCGGCGACGTTCATGTTGGTGTCGATGAGCAGGCCGAGGGTCCGTCGGTGCTCGGCGGCTTCCGGGGTGTCCAGCGCCAGGTCGCCCAGGGTGTCGCCGACGAAACGGTGCAGGGCGTCGGTGTCCGGGATGAGCGCGAGCAGCCGGTAGGTGCCCAGGTCGTCGAAGTGGGTGATGGCCGACGACCCGTGGATCTGCCGGCCCACGGTGACGGCGTTGAGCGCCTCCTCGTACGCCCGGGGGAGGGCATCGACCGACGTGACGGTCTGCGAGATCCCCGTGCAGAACGTGCGCCGGCCGCCGCCGCCCAGCCCCCGCACGATCGTGACGATCCGGGTGACCTCGTCGACCACGTCCTGCCGGCTGGCCGTGCCCTCGATCGGGAAGAGGGTGACGACCTCCTGACTGAACCCCATGACCGGGGTGGTGGCGTCCCGGGTCGTCGCACTGCGCACCCAGGCCCGGGTGAAGCGGTCCTGCAGGGCCCGGATCTCCTCGGCCGGCCGGGCCGTCTGCTGATCGTCCTCGTCGGTCTCCGCGACGACCACCACCATCGGCCGGTCGATGTCCCAGCCCAGCGACCGGGCGTGGGCGATGGCCTCGGCGCGCCGGCCGGCCCGGCCGGCCAGCGCATCGCGCAGGAACTCGGCGCGGTACTTGCTCTCCACGGCCGACACCGCCTGCGAGCGGGTGATCGCCAGGGCGGCCACCATCGCCGCGCGTTCCAGGGTGGTGACGTCCTGCTCGACCATGACCCGGTCGCTGGCGAACGCGACCAGCCGGCCGAGATCGGTGTTGGCGGCGACGATGCGCACCATCGCCCGGCTGCCGCCGACCGTCGGTTCCGCGGTGACGCCGAAGCGCTGCTCCTCCACCACCAGGCGGCCAGAGGCGTCGAAACACGGGTGTCGGCGCGCATTGTCGAGCTCGGCGACCGCCGTGCTGCTGGTCACCAGGACCCGGCCGTCGGTGTCGGTCACCATGACCGCCCCGTCCATCAGCACCGCCAGGTGATCGGCCAGCTCGTCGAGGCTGCCCCCGGTGAGCACGCTCTGCTCGATCATCCGGTGCACCCGGTCGATGCGATCGAGCAGCAGTGACTGTTCGTGGAGCACCAGCCGGAGGGCGCGCGCGTGCCAGGCCCGTGCGGTCACCTCGTCGGTGGCCAGCACCGGCAGACCCGCCGCGGCCGCCGCGTCCCGGCAGATCGCCAGCTGCCCGTCCGGCAGGTCGGCGAGGACGAGGACCGACACGCCCCGGGCGGCGGCGTCGGCGACCAGAACCGCGGCGCGGGGCATGGTGCCGGACACCACCAGCAGGCAGCGGTCGAGCTCGGCCTCCGGGAGCGCACCGTCGTCGGCGACCGCGGCGCCGCCGATGCGCACGTCGTCCAGCCCCGGGAGTGCGGCCGGCGGACGGAGGGTGGCGTCATCGAGCACCGCGGCCAGGGGCACGGTCACGAACGGCTGCGGGCGAGGCGTCAGCGACCCGACGCCCGGCGGGGAGATCGCGTCGGGGGAAGTGGTCACGCCCGCACCCTACTGGCGGAATCTGCCGGTCCCGGCCGGCGAACGTCACCGTCCACCTAAGCCCGGGCGGACCGCTCGACGCGGGCGGCGGCTGTGAGTGGTCCCCGGACCAGGCCCGGCACATTTGGCAAGATCTGCTAATGAACCGTCCGGGGGACGTCCGGTGGGATGGAACCGAACCGCCGAGCACCCGAGTTCCACCGTGACCTCCTCGGCCCCCTGCCCGCCCGCCGATCCCACTCCACCGAAAGGGTCCAGGTCATGCCTGAAGCCATCGAGGTCCGCAAGGTTCCGATCCACGGCGTCTCCGACGCCTCCGAGCTGACCAAGCTCATCGACGACGGCGTGCTGGAGGCCGACCGCGTCGTCGCGATCATCGGCAAGACCGAGGGCAACGGCGGGGTCAACGACTACACCCGCATCATCGCCGACCGGGCGTTCCGGGAGGCGCTGATCGCCAAGGGGGCTCCGGCCGAACAGGTCAAGCAGATCCCGATCGTCTGGTCCGGCGGCACCGACGGCGTCATCAGCCCGCACGCCACCATCTTCGCCACGGTGCCCGCGGAGAAGGCCGAGCAGACCGACGAGCCCCGCCTGACGGTCGGGTTCGCCATGAGCGAGCCCATCGCGCCCGAGGAGATCGGTTACCTCGGCATGATCGAGAAGGTCGCGGCCGGTGTGAAGGTCGCCATGGAGCGGGCCGGCATCACCGACCCGGCCGACGTGCACTACGTACAGACCAAGACCCCGCTGCTGACGATCCACACCATCCGCGACGCCAAGAGCCGCGGGAAGACGGTGTGGACCGAGCACACCCACGAGTCGATGGACCTGTCCAACGGCACCACCGGCCTCGGTGTCGCGCTGGCCCTCGGCGAGATCGAGAAGCCCACCGACGCCGACATCATGCACAACCGCGAGCTCTACTCGTCGGTCGCCTCGTGCTCCTCGGGTGTCGAACTCGACCAGGCGCAGATCGTCGTGGTCGGCAACGCCCGCGGGGTCGGCGGCCGCTACCGCATCGGCCACTCGGTCATGCAGGACGCCCTCGACCAGGACGGCATCTGGACCGCGATCAAGGACGCCGGACTGGACCTGCCGGAGCGTCCGCGCACCACCGACCTGCAGGGCCGGTTGGTGAACGTGTTCCTCAAGTGCGAGGCCAGCCAGGACGGCACCGTCCGCGGCCGCCGCAACGCCATGCTCGACGACTCGGACGTGCACTGGCACCGGCAGATCAAGTCGTGCGTCGGCGGTGTGACCGCGGCCGTCACCGGCGACCCGGCCGTGTTCGTCTCCGTCTCGGCCGCCCACCAGGGCCCGGAGGGCGGCGGTCCGGTCGCCGCCATCGTCGACCTCGGAGCCGACCCCACCGGCTACCAGCGGGCCTGATCCGCCCGCAGCCGCCGTCCCCCGGGAGCGGCGGAAACCCCCCCCGACCGAACGCTCCGGGGTCGGTGCCCGCCGGCCCCGGGGCGTTCCTCCATGTCCGTACCGATGTCTGTACCGGTAGGTGCACCGACGTCCGCGACCGACCCGACGGGAAGCCGACCATGACCGCATCACTCGCCGCGCTCAGCGCCCGGGATCTCGCCGCCGGGCTGCGCAGCCGGCGGTTCTCGGCCCGCGAGGTGCTGGCCGACCACCTGGCCCGGATCGACCAGCTGAACCCGACGGTGAACGCCATCGTCAGCCTCGACGTCGAGGGGGCGCAGGCGGCCGCGGCCGACGCCGACCGGCGCTGCGCCGCCGGCGAGCCGCTCGGCCCGCTGCACGGGCTTCCGGTGGCCTACAAGGACACCCACGCCACCGCCGGGCTGCGCACCACCTACGGTTCACCGCTGCACGCCGCGACGGTTCCCGACCGCAACGACGAGATCGTCGATCGCATCGAACGGGCCGGGGCGATCCGGGTCGGCAAGACGAACGTCCCGGAGTTCGCGGCCGGGTCCCACACCTTCAACTCCGTCTTCGGCACCACCCGCAACCCGTGGGACACCAACCGGTCCGCCGGCGGCAGCAGCGGTGGGGCGGCGGCCGCACTGGCCGCCCGGATGCTGCCCATTGCCGACGGCACCGACATGGGCGGCTCGCTGCGCAACCCGGCGTCGTTCTGCAACGTGGTCGGCCTGCGGCCGACCCCGGGGCGGGTACCGGAACCGGGCACGGCGCTGGGGTTCTCGCCGCTCGGGGTGGGCGGGCCGATGGCCCGCTCGGTCGACGACCTGGCCCTGCTGCTGTCCGTGGTCGCCGGCCCCCACCCGGACGACCCGCTGTCGTTGTCCGACGACCCGGGCGTCCTGGCCACCGTGACGCCCGCCGAACTCCGCGGTGTGCGGGTCGCGTGGGCGCCGACCCTGGGTGGTCGGGTGCCCGTGGAGCGGCAGGTGCTGGACGTCCTCGACCCGGCCGTCGCCCTGTTCTCCGACCTCGGCGCGGAGGTGGACCACGCCTGCCCCGACCTCGATGGCGCCGACGACGCTTTCCGGACGATGCGGGCCGCCCAGTTCGACCTGCTGTGGAGCGACCTGCTGGCCGCGCACCCGGAGGCGTTCAAGGACGACCTGGCCTGGAACATCCGCCAGGGACAGGGCTTGTCGGGTCGGGACGTCAGCCGGGCATGGGCGGAGATCAGTCGCCTGCACCGGGTGATGAACGCGTTCTTCGACACCTTCGACGTGCTGCTGGCGCCGGTCAGCCAGCTGGCCCCGTTCGACGCCGACGTGCTCTGGCCCGACCACATCGACGGCACCCCGCTGCACACGTACCTGGACTGGATGGCCTCCTGCTACCTCATCAGCGCCACGGGGGTGCCGGCGCTGTCCATCCCGGCCGGGTTCACGCCCGGCGGTCTGCCGGTCGGCCTGCAGATCGTTACCCGCGCCCGGTCGGAAGCCCGGTTGCTCGCAGTGGCGAAAGCCTTCGAGGAGGCGACTGGCTACGGGCAGCGCTCACCCGGCAGCTGAGCTGCGCCGTAGGCCCTCGCCATGGCGAGAGCTCGGGCGCCCAACGTCGTCCGCAGCGGGAGCGGGGAGACCACCTCGGCGTCCGGACCCAGACGCCACAGCGCCCACTCGGCGTGCCAGGCGTCCTGGTAGGTGACGTGCAGGGGCAGCCGCCCTTCGGCGTCCGGTGGTGAGGCAGGTTCCAGCGACCGCACGGTGACGGCGGTCTCGAGCAGTGCGTCGTGTCGGTGGGGCGCGACGTGGACAACCACGTCCAGGTGATCGTCGGCGAGGAACCGTCGGCATCGTTCCTGCCAGAGTCGGTCGAGATCGACCCGTTCCGGGCGCTCGGCCGGTGCGTCCAACTCGGTGGCCGCCGTGATCCGCGACAACCGGTAGGTCCGGTCGACGCCGTCCCGCAGGGCCAGGAGATACGAGCGTCCACCCGCGGCGACCAGTCCGACCGGGTCGACGGTGCGCCAGGCCGGTTCGCCGCCGCGCGCCGTGTACCGCAGGGTGAGCCGGCGACCGGCGATCACCGCGCGACGTACGGTCCCCAGCACCGCCGCGGCGACCGAGTCGGAGGAGAGTCGGCGGGGCAGCAGATCCGTCTCGGCGTCGACGAGCAACCGCCTCGCCGCCTCGCCGGCCGTCTTCATCTGGGCGTCGGGAAGGGCATCGACGACCTTGCGCAACGCCGAGACCAGGTCCGGTCCGAGGCCGAGCCGATCGGCGGAAGCGCCTCGGCCGAGCGCGAGCACCGCGACGGCCTCGTCGTCGTTCACCCCCGTCAGTTCCGTCCGGAGACCCGGCAGCAGGGCGAAGCCGCCGTGACGACCGTGCTCGGCGTAGATCGGAACTCCGGCCGCCGAGAGGGCGTCGACGTCGCGCAGCACGGTCCGTTTGGATACCTCGAGCTCGCGGGCCAGGGCGGTGGCGGACATGCGGCCATGGTGACGAAGCAGCAGCACCAGGGAGACCAGGCGGTCGGCGCGCATGCACCGATCGTAGGAGGAATCGGTGACAGTAGATGTCACCGTTGGGTTGCGACGGTTGTCGGGCGAGCGCGGGTACGCCGGCCACCGGGCCGGGGGCGCCGCCACGACGAACGGAACAGGCCCGTGACACTGCACCGCACGCCCGTCAACCCGGTCACCTGGTCGTTGGCCCTGGGGTTCCCCCAGGGCGAACTGGTGACCGGGGCACAGCGAACACTCCACATCTCCGGTCAGACCGCGATGGACGCCGACGGTCGCCCCCAGCACGACGGTGACCTCGCCGCTCAGCTGTCGCTCAGCGTCGACAATCTCGAATCCGTTCTGCGGGCCGCCGACATGGATCTGTCTCACCTGGTCCGCCTCGCTGTCTACACCACGGATGTCGACGGGCTCCTGTCGCACTACGGGGTGCTGGCCGGTCGGTTGGCGACCGCCGGTGCGGCGCCGACCACGACGCTGCTCGGAGTGAGCGGATTGGCCGTGCCCGGGCAGCTGGTCGAACTCGACGGCACGGCCGTCGCCTGACTGACCGGCGGGACGGGCGCGGATGGCCGTGGTGGACAGGCGAAACCAGTGTGAGTACCCCACCCAGGCAGCGACCAAACAAGATCACGATCTTGCTTCCGGATCGCCACCCGCTCTCGCCAGGGCACCAGCCAGGCCCTACGCTCCCGGGCATCGATCGCGACCGTCCGACCGGCGTCGTCGGCACCGGCGACGCGAACGGCGTCCGGGAGCAGCCATGACCGCGACCACCACGACGGCCCAGCCGGAACTCAAGCGGGTCATGGGCCCGAAGCTGCTACTGCTCTTCATCGTCGGCGACATCCTCGGCACCGGCGTCTACGCGCTCACCGGGGACGTCGCCGGCGAGGTCGGCGGAGCCGCCTGGCTCCCGTTCCTCGTCGCTTTCGCGGTCGCCACCGTCACCGCGTTCTCCTACCTGGAGCTGGTCACCAAATATCCGCAGGCGGCCGGGGCCGCGCTCTACGTGCATCGAGCGTTCGGGGTGCAGTTCTTCACCTTCATGATCGCGTTCGTGGTGATGTGTTCGGGCATCACCTCGGCCTCGACCGCCTCCCGGGCGTTCGCCTCGAACATGGCCAAGGGCTTCGGGTGGGACGACGGGCCGCTGCTCATCGTCGGCATCGCGCTGCTGTTCATGCTGCTCGTCGCGGCGGTCAACTACCGCGGCGTCGGCGAGAGCGTCAAGGCCAACGTGGTTCTCACCCTCATCGAACTGTCCGGACTGCTGTTGGTGATCATGGTCGGATTCCTGGCCCTGTTCGGCGGTGATGCCGACTGGTCCCGGGTGATCGCCTTCGACACCCCGCAGGACAAGAGCGTGTTCCTGGCGGTGACCACGGCGACATCGCTCGCCTTCTTCGCCATGGTGGGGTTCGAGGATTCGGTCAACATGGCCGAGGAGACCAAGGACCCGGTCAAGTGCTTCCCGAAGATGATGCTCACGGGGCTGGGCATCACCGGCGTGATCTACGTGCTGGTCTCCGTCGTCGCCGTGGCGCTGGTGCCGGTGGGTGACCTGGCCTCCAGCGACACCCCGCTGGTGCTGGTCGTCCAGGCCGGCGCTCCGGATCTGCCGATCGGCACCCTGTTGCCGTTCATCTCCATGTTCGCGGTGGCCAACTCGGCCCTCATCAACATGCTGATGGCCAGCCGGCTGATCTACGGCATGGCCCGCCAGCACGTGCTGCCGCCGGTGCTCGGCAAGGTGCACCCGGTCCGGCGGACCCCGTACGTGGCCATCGGCTTCACCACCGCCCTGTCCCTCGCGCTGATCGTTTTCGTCTCGCTGGGCAGCTCCGACGCCGTCGCGGTGCTGGGCGGGACCACCGCCCTGCTGCTGCTCGGCGTGTTCGCCGTCGTCAACGTCGCCGTGCTGGTGCTGCGGCGACCGGGTAAGCGGAAGGGGCAGCAGCGCAACCACTTCCATGCCCCCACCGTGTTGCCGATCGTCGGCGCGATCTGCTGCCTGTACCTGGTGACGCCGCTGTCCGGGCGCGCCGTGTCCCAGTACGTGGTGGCCGGCGGGCTGCTCGTTCTCGGGCTGGTGCTGTTCGTCGTGACCACGGCCATCAACCGCAAGCTGGGGGTGCGTCCCGTCCCACCGGAGGAGGACGAGGAGAATCTGAAGTCGCACGGCGCGATCAACTGATCGCCGTCGGCCGCACACGCCCGGGGGGACGTCCGCATGAGCACCACGACACCAGACCCGATCACACCGGAGGATCGGGAACGCCGGGACCGCTTCGACCGCGGACGGGCGGTGCTGGACGCGGTCGACGGGGCGGCGGGGGAGGCGGTCATCACCGCGCTGCAGGACGTCGCCCCGGAACTGGCCCACCAGATCATCGGCTGGGCCTACGGCGACATCTACGCCCGCCCCGGGCTGGTGCCCCGCGACCGGCAGCTGCTCACCCTGGGCATGCTCACCGCCCTGGGCGGGTGCGAGAAGGAGCTGACCGTCCATCTCAATGCCGCGTTGAACGTCGGCCTGACCCCGCAGGAGATCGTCGAGGCGTTGCTGCACTCGGCGGTCTACTGCGGGATCCCGCGGGCCCTGAACGCCACGATGGTCGCCAAGGACGTCTTCGCCGAACGGGGTCTGCTGCCGGTCACCTGACGGGGTGATCGGGCAGACGTGTTCAGAACTCCCGGGTCTGCCCGTCGTCCATCAGTACCCAGCGGGAACTTTTCGGCAGCAGCGGTTCGACCATGCCGTAGACCATCGCCGGCCGGGACAGCACCTGCTCGTGGATCGGGATCACGTACGCCGGCGACACCGAGCGGACGTACTCGACGGCTTCCTTCACCGCCATCCACGGGGCGGACACCGGCAGGGCGAGGATCTCCACGGGGCGGTCGATCTCGGTGAACGAGTCGCCCGGGTGCAGCAGCCGCCCGTCGATCAGGTAGGCCACGTTGCTGATCACCGGGATGTCCTTGTGGATGACGGCGTGCCGCGCCCCGTAGACCGACACCGGGACCCCGACGTCGAACTCGTCGGCCGCCTGGACAGTGGTGACCTCGATGCCCTTCTCGCTCAGGATCGCGGCCGTCTGGGCGTCGGCGTGCACCGAGGCGCCGGGGTTGGCGGCCAGCAGGGTCACCAGCTTGTCGGCGTCGACGTGATCGAAGTGCTGGTGCGTGAGGAGGACGGCGGTCAGGCCGGTGAGGGACTCGAACCCGGAGGAGAACGCGCCGGGGTCCAGCAGGATGCTGGCCGAGCCCTCGGTCACGTGCAGGCAGGAATGGCCGAACTTGGTGACGCGCATGGATCCTCCTCGAGCGGTGTCGCCGGCGCCGCGTGACGGTCCGGTACCCGCCCCTCCGGTGGGCGGCACCCTCAGAGGGTGCCGACGGTCCTGGTGAGCTGCCGTCAGGGTAGCCAGGGCGCCCGCATGGTGAATCGGGGGATGCCGCCGCTACCGATCGGCCCTGCTCGGGCCGTGGGCCCTGGACGGCTGACGAAGTCGACAGAACGTAGGGGTGGTTCGACGGACGGTCACACACGGCCGGCATGTCACCCGCCGGGGCTCCGGGACCCCCCTTTGGAGACCCCTGCACGGACGCGTCGATCCGTAGTGTCACTGACGGTCATCAGCATTCCCCCGTCGCGCCGCGCTGTGCTCCCTCGGCAACAAGGCCGTGACTGTGCGTCCACATCGATCGATGTGTGCGACCCGGGGTCCATCACGCCAGGAGTCCACTCATGCTCGCGCCCGCGTCCCCGCGGCCCGGTTCGTTCCCGGGTCCCGCCGATCGCCGGCGCAACGCTGCCCTCGTGGTCATCGCGATCATCACCGGCGTGCTGGCGATCCTCGTGCCGGTCGTGCTGGCGGTCCGGGCCTCCGGTGATGAGCCGGCGGTCGAGCCCACTGCGCGCACCGGTGCGGCGGCCGGGCGCGACCGACCGGATCCCGCCGTTCCCGGCTCGGTCCCGCCGACGACGACCGCGGCCGGGACGAGCCTGGCGCCCGCTGTCCCGGTCGGTCCGACCGGCCCGGCGGTCGTGGTGGTCGACGCGCAGGCCGCCGCCACCACGCCTGCGCCCTCGATCCCCTCACAGTCAGTTCCGTCCGCCGAGGGGCGGGTGGCCGACTTGTCGTTCATCCCGGAGTCGGCGGCTGCCGCGCCGACCGACTGGATGCAGGCGCTCCGTCCGCAGGTGGACCCGCGGGGACTGGCGACCTGGGTGCTCGAGGCGCGTGGGGCCTGGGGGGCCACCGACGGCCACACCGTCTACATCGACCCGAACGTCCCGGCGGACAAACGATGGTCGGTCATGGTCCATGAGTACGGGCACGTGCTGCAGGTCCGTCGCTACGGCAACCTGAACGCGACCGCTGCGGCCCTGAACCAGATCGTCGGGGCCGACCCGTCGGACAAGGGTCCGACGGAGAGCAACGCCGACTGCATCGCCGAACTGCTGGGCGCCACCTGGACCGACTACGGCTGCCGGGATGCCCTGCGACCCGCGGCGGCCGCCCTGGTCGACACCGACCGGGCCTGGATCTCGATCGCCCGGTACGCCCAGCCCTGATCCCGTCGGGTCAGTCGGGGTCGGCGGCGACGCCGACCTGCCGCATGTAGCGGAAGAAGCCGCGGATGTGGGCCTCGAGCAGATCCGCGGCCCCGGGGCCGTCGCCGTCCGTCAGTGCGCCGGCGATCGCCCGGTGTTCGGCCCGCAGCGTCGACCGGACGTCACCCCACTCCGGATCGGCGGTCAGGGCCGCGTGGATGTCGGTGCGACTGGACTCGCGGACGGCCACCGTCAGGTCGGCGACCAGGCGGTTGCCGCCGGACTCGGCGATGGCCACGTGGAACCTGGTGTCCAGCTCGTTGAACTCGTCCTGGCCGATGTCCTCCCGCTCCATCGCGGTGAGGATGCCGTCGAGGGCGGCACCGTCGATGGCCCCCGACTGCACGGCGCTCACCGCGCTGAAGCGTTCGAGCATGACCCGGGCCTCGACGACGTCCGACAGGGGGAACGAGGCCACCGCCAGGTGCACCCGCAGCAGATGGGTGAGCGCACCGCTCGGCGCGGACATGACGACGGTCCCGGAGTCCGCCCCGGTGCCCACCGACGACTTGAGGATGCCCTGCGCCTGCAACACGCGCAGGGCCTCGCGCACCGCGGGGCGGGACGCGCCGAGCATGGCGGCCAGCTCCCGCTCGGGCGGCAGTTTGTCGCCCGGTCGCAGGGAGCGGGAGACCAGTTGTTCCTCGATGCGGGACAGGACCAGCTGGTAGGTCGGTACCCGGTCGACCGGAGCCCAGGACGGTTCGGTGGCCACGTCAGGTCCTTCACGGGTGGCGACCGGCGCCCGGGTCGAGACGCCGCAGCCGCAGGTGGAACGAGCAACCCGGTGCGGCGACGCTATCAGGGAAGCGAGCACACCAGCACATGGTCGGACCACATCCGTCAGGGACGGTCCAGGGGCCAAGGACCCGGTCGGCGGGGACCTCACTTGCCGTACGGTGTGGTCTGACCACAGCGGGATCTGCGTGTTGTGGGCGGCGAACGAAGCCGCGGCTCTCGCTCCGCGAGAACGTGGGAGGCGCCAGCCCCGGGTCGGCCGCACACTCGGCCCTGGACGACGCATCCGGGATCAGGCCGCAGCACGGGTCCGGCCTGGTCGACCGTCCGCCGGCGGACCGCCGCCCGTCCGGCTCGATCGTGCAGCGAAGAAGGTGCCGACATGACCGGGGTGACCACCAGATCCAGCCGAGCCGAGCGTTCGGCGCGGACCGCCGAACCGTCCGGGACCGGCCCTGGTCTGCTGCCGGAGGTCCCGCCCGCGCTGACCGCCGCCCTGGCCGCCGCGGTCGGGCCCGACGAGGTCCGGATCCGCGCCACCGACCGATTGGCCCGCGGCCATGACGCCTCGCACTACGCGCTTACCCCGCAGGCGGTCGTCGTGCCCCGGAATGCCGGTCAGGTCGGCGCGCTGCTGGCCGCCACCGCCCGCACCGGAGTGCCGCTGACCTTCCGGTCCGGCGGTACCAGCCTCAACGGGCAGGGCGTCACCGACGGCGTGCTGGTCGACACCCGGATGCACTTCCGCGACGTCGAGGTCCTCGACGGCGGAGCGAAGGTCAGGGTCGGGCCCGGCGCCACGGTCCGCGCGGTGAACGCCCGGCTGGCCCGGCACGGCCGCAAGCTGGGGCCGGATCCGGCCAGCGAGATCGCCTGCACCATCGGCGGAATGGTGGCCAACAACTCCTCCGGCATGGCCTGCGGCGTGGTCGCCAACACCTACCGGACGCTGCATTCGCTGGTCGTGGTCCTGCCGTCCGGGACCGTGGTCGACACCGGCGCCGCGGACGCGGACGAGCAGCTCCGCGCCGCCGAACCCGGCCTGTACGAGGGGCTCTCGCGGCTGCGGGACCGGGTCCGCGGTGACGCCGCGTCGGTCGCGACCATCGAACGGCTGTTCGCGATGAAGAACACGATGGGCTACGGGGTCAACTCGTTGCTCGACCACACCCGGCCCGTCGACATCCTGGCCCACCTGATGATCGGCAGCGAGGGCACCCTCGGGTTCATCGCCTCGGTCACCATGAACACCGTCCCGCTGCTGACCGCGGCGATGACCGGCCTGCTGGTCTTCCCCGACCTGGACCGGGCCACCGCCGCACTGCCCGCGCTGGTCGACACCGGCGTCGCGGCCATCGAGTTGATGGACGCCACCTCCCTGCGGGTGGCCCAGGCCGACCCGTCCGCCGACCCGCTGGTGATGGCCATCGACGTGCGCGACCACACCGCGCTGCTGGTGGAGTACCAGGCCGCCACCGCGGAGGAGGTGCGAGAGCAGGCCGAACGGGCCCGCCCGGTGCTCACCGACCTGCCGCTGACCGCGTCGGCCGAGCTGAGTACCGACGCGAAGACCCGCGCCGGGCTCTGGCACATCCGCAAGGGCCTCTACGCCACGGTGGCCGGCGCCCGTCCGTCCGGCAGCACCGCGCTGCTGGAGGACATCGTCGTCCCCGTCCCCGAGTTGCTGCCGACCTGCCAGACCCTGACCGAGTTGTTCGCCCGGCACGACTACGGCGACGACTGCGTCATCTTCGGGCACGCCAAGGACGGCAACCTGCACTTCATGATCAACGAGCAGCTCGGGGTCCGGAACGGGCAGCAGCCCGACCTGACCCGGCTGGACGCGTTCACCGAGGACCTGGTCGATCTGGTGCTGGGGCACGGCGGCTCGCTCAAGGCCGAGCACGGCACCGGCCGGATGATGGCGCCCTACGTCCGCCGGCAGTACGGCGACGAGCTGTACGAGGTGATGCAGGAGATCAAGCGGCTGTTCGACCCGCACGGCCGGCTCAACCCGGGCGTGCTGCTGTCTGACGATCCCCGTTCGCACGTCAGCAATCTGAAGACCACCGAGACCGTCGAGGCCGAGGTCGACCGCTGCGTCGAGTGTGGGTACTGCGAGCCCGTCTGCCCGAGCCGGAACCTCACCACCACCCCGCGCCAACGGATCGTGCTGCGCCGGGAGATGCAGCGGGCCAAGGCGGCCGGCGACACTGCGCTGCTGGCCGAACTGGAGGACGAGTACGGCTACGACGCGGTCGACACCTGCGCGGTCGACGGCATGTGCCAGACCGCCTGCCCGGTACTCATCAACACCGGCGATCTGGTGCGCACGCTCCGCAAGCAGGAGGCCGGCGGCGGCGACGGTTCCGGAAGGAAGACGGTTCCGGCCAGGGTGTGGAAGACGGCGGCCAAGCACTGGGACACGACCACCCGCGGCGCGTCGATCGCGCTGACCGTGGCCGACAAGGCGCCGTCGCCGCTGGTGGCCGGCACCACCGGTCTCTTGCGCAAGGTCGTCGACCCGGACGTGATGCCGGCCTGGTCGCCGGAGCTCCCGGAGGGCGGCACCCGCCGGTCGAAGCAGGAGGGCCAACCGCCGGTCGGCTCCCCGGCCGCCCATCCGGCCGGGGAGGAGGCGGTGTTCCTGCCGGCCTGCGTGGGCACCATGTTCGGCCCGGCCGACCAGGGGCCCGGCTCGTCGGTGGCCTTCCGCCGGCTGTGTGCGCGGGCCGGGGTCGAACTGGCCTACCCGGACGGTCTGGACTCGCTGTGCTGCGGTACCCCGTGGAAGTCCAAGGGCATGGCCGACGGCTACGAGATCATGGTTCGCCGGGTGCTGCCCGCGTTGTGGCGGGCGACCGACGGCGGCCGGCTGCCGGTCGTGGTCGACGCCTCGTCCTGCACCGAAGGGGTCCGGGAAATGCTCCACCATCCCGAGGCGGCCCGGCTGCTGGGTGAACTGGCCGGCGTGACGAACCCGGTGCGGACGGCCACCGGCGACCCGCTGCCCACCGACAAGGTGCCGGCGCAGCGGGCGGTGGCCACCGAACCGGTGGTGCAGGACGAGCCGGCGCTGCGGATCGTCGACGCCGTGCAGTTCGTGGCCGAGACCGTGCTGCCCCGGCTGCCGGACACGGCCGGCCGGCGCCTCGGCTCGCTGGCCGTGCATCCGACGTGTTCGTCCACCCACCTCGGCACCACGCCGCACCTGCTGACGCTGGCCGGCGCGGTGGCCGACGAGGTGGTCGTCCCGGACGACTGGGGTTGCTGCGCCTTCGCCGGCGACCGGGGGCTGCTGCACCCGGAGCTGACCGCGTCGGCGACCCGGCCGGAGGTGGCCGGGATGCACGGCCGGACGTTCGACGCGTACGCCTCGAGCAACCGGACCTGCGAACTGGGCATGACCCGGGCCACCGGGCATGCCTACCAGAACGTGCTCGAACTGCTGGACGCGGCCACGAACTGATCACAGCTGGGGCCTGACCGTCCCGTCCTGCGTGGGGCCGGACGGGGGCACGGTTACCGTCTGCCGATGGACAAGCGGTGGCTTCTGCCGATCGGCCTCGCGCTCGCGGTGGGTGTGGCCATCGGGGTGGTGGCCGTCACGGCACCCGACAGCCGGACGGTCGTCGGGACGCCCACGCTCGCGGCGGTCGCGTCTCCGCCGGTGGTCGGCGACTGCCTCCTGGGTGGACCGGACGGGCCGTTCCCCATCGACGAGGACACCGGGGAGGGGCTCGTGTCGCCGTACTCCCGGTCGTTCGGCGTCTGTGACGGCGTCCGCTACGGCGAGGTCACGGCCGTCGTCGAGGGGCAGGCCCGCAACGTCGATGCCGATGGATACCCGATGGGCCGGCTGCAGGCCGACTGCGACAGCGCGTTGGCCGAGTATCTCGGCGCGCCCGACCCGGTCAGCATGAGCAGCGACTGGTGGCCGTCCTTCACCGACGGGAGTTTCGCCGTCGGACCCGACCCCCGGCAGGCCCGTTCCGACCAGGACTGGGCGGCCTGTCTGATCCGGCCGCCGTTCTGGGGACCGGACGGGCGCGAGGGGCAGGTGGGCTCCGACGGGTACACGACGGTCGGCGCGGACTCGGTGCGCGGTCAGTGGTCCGAGCAGGAGACGCGTGACCGGCTCGGCACCTGCTGGTACAGCGACGGCATCAGCGGGGACCTCACCACCTACTGCGGTGACGTCCACGATGGCGAATCCCTGGCCTTCACCGCCGGGGACGCCTACGGATCGGTGGCGGAATGGACCGCCGGCTGCCGGAAGATCGCCGCGGCGGTAATCGGCCGTGACGACCCGACGCTCGGGGGAGCCATCTCCCTTGCGGCCTACGCTCTCGACGGGGATGGAAATTACGGCCCCATCACGGAGTCCGTCTTCCTCACCGCGTCCGACCGGGTCGATTGCGAAGCGCGACCGGTCGATCCCGGGCAGGTACTGACCGCCAGTCTCGTCGCCCTCGGCGACGACACCCCGCCGCTCGCCCCGCGCTGACGCATCGATGCGCTAGGCGCCCAGGGGTCGGATCACTAGGGTCACGCCATGGACCGTCGTCGGCTCGGGGCAGTGGGTGTCCTCGCGGCCGCCGTCCTGGCCGTGGCGGTCGGGGCGGGGCTCAGCCGGCCGATGACGGCCGGCGTCGCCAGTGCATTGCCGGTCGACCCGCCGCCGCAGGTGGAGGACTGTGTGTACACGGGTCCACGGGATTGGACGACGGAACGACCACTGGACGACGAGGGATCATTTGTCTCGTTCGATATCGGCGTCCGGCTCGGTCCGTGCATCGCCCCGTGGGACGCGGAAATCGTCGATGTGCACCCGATGGCCGAGGGTGATGGCCTGACCTACGGCGTCAGCGACAAGCCGTACCTCGGACGCAATGAATGCGGGGGCGCGGCTGCGCGGTACGTCCGCCAACCCGACTTCACGGACCCGGCCGGTCGGTGGCTGCCGAGTGGACCGTCATCGGACCCGCTGCCACCGGACCAACGGCAGTTCGCGGCCGGACAGAGATGGGTGGCCTGCCTGCTGTCCGCGCCGATGTGGGATCCATCGGGGAGGGATGCGACGACCTTCGTCGGTCCCGGCTTCATTCGGAGCGGGCAGACAGGGCATGGCCAATGGCAGGACCCGGTGTTTCGCAACCAGTGGGGTCAGTGCGGGATCGGGACGGATGGCGCAAGCCCCGTCGGTTTGGTCTTCTGCGGCCAGCCGCACGACCGGGAGCAGTTGGCCCACACCTATTGGGACATCGCCCCCGTGGCCGCGACCTTGATCGACAGCTGCGCCGGGCAGGCAGCACGTATGACCGAGCAGGGTGACGAATTCGCCGACGGGGCGTTGACGTCGGAAGTCGTCGTGCGCGGCTCTGATCCAGCCCCGGAGATCCAAATCCTCACGCGCACAACCGCTCTGACGGATGGCGGCTGGGCGGAGTGCTGGGTCCGCCCGGTCGACCCGGGGATGCGACTGACCGCCACCGTCGTGAGCCTGGGATCAGCCCCGCCTCCGTTGGTGCCCCGGTGACGCGCGCCCGCCTCGAATCCCGTCGGCTCACGGGAGTGGGCGTGCTCGCCGCCGCCGTCCTCGCGCTGGCCGTCGGGGCCGGCCTGGGGCGACCCTCGGTGGTCGGCGTGGCCAGCGCGCCGCCGATCGACCCGCCGCCGCAGGCGGGGGACTGCCTGTACGCGGGCCCCGACGGTCCGTGGAACACTGCGCGTTTCGACGGCAGCTGGCAGGACATGGCCTACCACCGCTGGTACGGCCCGTGCCGGGAACCGTGGTTCGGCGAAGTCGTGGGCGTCCGTACCCAGGCCGACATCCAGGCAGACCTGGCTGAGTCGAGGGTCGGTCCCGGATACGACCCGTGCGCGGCCCTGACCGCCTCCTACCTCGGGGCGCAGACGGTCCAACCGGTCGACGGGTGGGTCTCGGTCACCATTAGCGCCAGCACGCTGGAACCCAACCGGCGCCAGTACTCATCCGGCCCGATGTGGCAGGCCTGCGTCCTGGGGGCGCCATGGTGGACCCCGGAGGGCGAGCCGTACACCTCCGACGGCGAGGTCAACGCCGGTCCCACAACCACCGAACCGCTGCGGGGCCGGTGGGTCGACGTCAGCGTTCGCAACATGTTCGGCGTCTGCGAGGAGGGATCCTGGACCGAACGGAACGGCGTGTTCTGCGGTGAGCCGCACGACCGGGAGTTCGTGGCCCATACGACGTGGAACTCGGCCACCGATCCCGTGGTGCTGGAACGTGGCTGTCGACAGCAGATGGGCCGGGTCATGGGCCGCCAGGACCCCACCGGGGGCGATGCGCTCGCCGCAGAAGTCGTGACCTATGACCAGCTGGGCCAGCTCGCTGCGCTCACCGACTCGACTGCGCTCGGCGAGACCGGGTCCGCAGAGTGCTGGGTCCGATCGGCCGACCCGTCGCGGCAGCTGACCGCGACGGTGATCGGCCTCGGCGAAGGACCTGTCCCGTTGACGCCCCGCTGACCTGACGCCACTCGCGGGCGGTCGTACCGTCGGCGACATGCAGACCCGGCGGTTGGCGAGCGTGACCGTGCTGGCGGTCGCCGCCCTGGTGGTGTCGATCGGGGTCGGCCTGAGCCGGCCCCAGATCGTCGGCGTCGCGTCGCCGCCGATGGTGTCGCCGGTACCGGCGGTCGGGGATTGTGTGTTCGCCGGCGAGGACGGTCCGTGGGGCCGGTGGGACGAGCAGGGCACTTTCCGCGAGAACCCGTTCGCCCGGCACTACGGCACCTGCGCCGGGCAGTGGTTCGGTGAGGTGTCGGCCGTCCGCACCGGGGCCGCCATGGCCAAGAACCTCACCAGCGACGAGGGTCTCGCGGCGGCCGACGCCATCTGCTCGGCCGCGGCGGCCGAGTACCTGGGGGCGCCGAACCTGACCACGCCGCGCACCCGGTGGCAGGCCACCGCGCTGCCCACCGGTTCGCCCGTCGGGCCGGACCCGCGCCAGTCGGCGGCCGGTCAGAGCTGGCAGGCCTGCATCCTCACCCCGCCCCTCTGGGGCGCTGACGGGCAGATGGCCGGCGCCCAGACGGCCGACGGATTCGCCGGCCTCCCCCGACCGTCCGACGAACGACTCCGCGGCCGGTGGGCCGATCCGGTCCTGCGGAACCGGTACGGGCAGTGCCAGAACTCGGCCGTCGGAACGGGAGAGGCGGTCTTCTGCGGGTCGCCGCACGACGCGGAATGGCTCGGCCTGGGCTGGTGGTCCTCTCCGGCGCCGACCGCCGACGAGTTGCGACAGTCCTGCACCGACCTGGCCAGTCGGTTGCTCCAGCGGCCGGACCCCACCGCCGGCGGGGTCCTCACCGTCGAGACCAGCCTCATCGGAGTGGCCGGCAGCCCCGAGATCGTCGGCCCCGACACGGACGTCCCGCCCTCGGCCTCCGGACAGTGCCGCGTCCTGGTGGCGGACCCGGCGTCGGTGCTCACCTCGACGGTCCTCGGCATCGGGGACGGGGCGGTACCGCTGTCCCGGCGGTGAAGACGACGTCGGCGTTCACGGATGCAACCGTGATCGCTGCGCCGACCGTCTCATCGTCATGCTGAGGTGCGCAGTGGGATCGACGTGCGCGGCGGTGCTGGGTCTGGCCATGGTCGGATGCGGTAGTGAGGTCCCACCGGACGCGCCGACGGCGCTCCTGGTGACGCGTCAGTGCGAGGAGCCACCGGCAGATGCGCCGATCGTGTCGCTGATCGGTGCCGTCCCGGTCAGCCTCGTCCTCTGTGAAATCCCGGCGGTCGATGCCGCGGGCCCTGAAGGCTCGATCATCCCCACGTCGCAGATGTACCCGTCGGCGTTCTTCGCGGCGTCCCAGGCGGGGGTGGTTCTGGCCGCATTGAGCGCCGTCCCGGCCGATCCCCCCGGCACCTGCCCGACCGTCACCAGGTACGTCGCGCCGGTGTATCTGAGACTGGCGGACGGTCGTCTCCTCCGATTCATGCCGCCGACCAATCGGTGCGGGTATCCGTCCGACGAGTTCGTCGATTTCCTGAGGTCGCTGGGCTTCGCCTACGCGGGGTCCGGTGCGCTACGGCCATGAGCGGGTTCCCAGCGACGATCGGTACCCAGGACGGCAGGTATGAGGCCGTAGCGTCCGGTCATGCGGTCCCCCCGACCGGCCGGTGTCGCCGTGCTCGCCCTCGCGGTGATGGTGCTCGCGCTGGGAGCGGGTGCGGCCGGTCGGACCGTCGCCGGTACGGCGGGCGCGGCGCCGGTCGGGCCGACTCCCGCCGCCGGCGACTGTCTGCTCGCGACCACCGAGTCCGCCGCCCAGTGGATCGACGACAACGGGTTGCGCGCGCCGGAGCGGTCGTTCGGTGCCTGCGAGCAGGGCGACGACAGGACCGCGTCAGAGGTGGTGGGCGAGGTGGCGGTCATCCTGACCGAGCGCAGCGGCCGTCCGCACGACGACTGCGCCGAGCCGGTCGGTCGCTACGTCGGATTCGATGGTCTGCCGTCACGCAGCTCCGGAGATCTGTGGCACCCGGCCGGCGGGACGACGGTCGTCGTCGTCAACCCGGACAACCGGCAGTGGGCTGACGGCCAGCGGTGGCAGGCGTGCGTGCTGCTGCCCCCGTTGTTCACCGCCGACGGTGTGATCGACCCCGTCCGCGCCACTGCGACGAACCTGCGTTCCGCCCGCGGGGCCTGGGCCGACCCCGGCTACCGGAACCGGCTCGGGGACTGCCTCACCGTGTTCGCCGGGCCGATCGCAGAGCTCACCGCGTCGGTGTTCTGCGGCACGGCGCACGACCAGGAGCGGCTGGCGGTCGCATCCTGGGAGCGCGACGCGCCCCAGGCGGCATACCTGCGCCAGACCTGCGGGGAGTTGGCCGCCGGGCAGCTGGGCGCCACCGACCGGACCCGCGCCGGCGTGCTGACCACCGAGGTCGTCGTCACCGATCCGGACGGCCACCGCGCTCCCGTCGCCGAGGACGACACGCTGGCGCCCGAGGGCCAGGCCGACTGCGTCATCCGCCCCGTCGATGCCGGGCAGCAGTTGACGGCGACCCTGCTGGGCCGGCGCGACGCACCCCTGCCTCTGGCGCCCCGGTGACTACTTCGCGCCGGACGACCGGCTGATCCGCTCGCGGACCCGCGCCAACTGCGCGGCCGGGAACAGCTCGGACGGCAGGAGAGCGACCGACCGCAGGCCCTTCATCCGCAGCAGGACTGCGGTGTCGGTGGCCCAGACGTCCTCGATGCTGTCGTAGGTGAAATCGGACAGGCCCATCGGCCCGGCCACCGTCATGGCCCGGTCACCGAACCGCACCCAGTGCTCGGTGCCCGCCCGGTACAGCTTGCCCAGCTGCCGGGACGTCGACAGGTACTGCATACCCGTGACGATCGGGAAGACAAGGACCAGCAGCACGAGCGACACCCAGAGCTGGTCGTTGACGACACCGAAGGCGATCAGGGCGACCACGATGACCGCGTTGCTGATCCACGTCAGCGGACGCGTCCAGCGGTACTTCAGGACCGCCAGACCCAGACGCCGCGACGTGCGGTCGGTCGCGGTGTACCGGACGGCACCGGCCGGTGCGGGGGGCGTCTGGGCAGGGGTGGGGGTGTTGCTCACCGGCACGAGTATTCCGGGTGATCAGCGCTCTAGTTGACGAGCAGCCACGCCGCCACGAACCCCAACGAGTTGGTCGCCCAGTGCAGCAGCATCGTCGTCTTCACGCCCTTGCCCAGCCGGGCGAGCGCACACATCAGGATGCCCGCCGCCGTCATGCTGACCACGGCCAACGTGCTGGTCAGTACCTGGTTCGACCCCAACGCCCCCCCGACGGCGGCGTTGGCGCTGTTCAACCCGATGGACGGCAGGATGTGCCACAGCCCGAACGCGAACGAGGCCCCGAGCACCGGCCACCAGGCCCAGCGGATCGCCGGGGACGCCCCCATCAGCGCGGGCAGGACGCCGCGGAAGGCGATCTCCTCCAGCACCACCGTGCCCAACGGGATCTGGATGAGCACCGCGAAGAGCAGGCCGCTCACCCCGACGTCCCCGATCCGGCTGTCCAGGAACGCCGAGCGGGTCGCCGGCAGCAGCATGCCGATGCCGTAGATCAGGGCGACCCCACCGACCAGCAGCAGGCCGACCCCGACCGGTCGGTGCCAATGCCGGACGCCGAGGCCCACCGCGACCGGTCCCGCACCACCCCGGTAGGCGACCCCGAGCAGCAGCAAGGCCATCGACAGGTTCCACGGGACGTAGGCCCAGGACGGAAGGATCCGGTTGGCCATCACGTTGCTGATGATCAGCAGGACCAGGGCGACGACCAGGGCGATGTGACGTCGACGGCGGGACCGGTGCGCGATCGCGGGTCGGGCCGCCAGGACAGAGTTCACGGTCCTATCGTGGACCGAGAGGTCGAGACTCGGCCACCGATCACCGGGGAATCGGATGGGTATGACGGGGTGGGTCCATCCGATGGGCGATGGGGGAGAGGGGTGGCGGCATGGCCACGGCAGCTCGTCCGGCCGGTAGCCGGCCGCGCGCCCAGCGCGACCCGTACGCGGATTTCCTGCGGTCGTTCTCGCTGCTCGTCGTCATCCTGTGGCACTGGTGCTTCACGATCCTGATCTGGCGCGACGACGGCCCTTATGCCACCAGCCCCCTCGGATTCACCTCCGGGTTGTGGATCGCCACCTGGCTCCTCCAGGTCATGCCGCTGTTCTTCTACATCGGCGCCTACGTGCACCTGAAGTCGTGGGAGCGGGCCGCGGCCAAGGGCGAGCGGCTCTGGCACTTCGCGCTCCGGCAGGCCCGGTCGCTGGCCGTGCCGTCGGCTGCCCTGCTGATCACCTGGGTGATCCTCGGCTTCGTGGTCGGCGCGATCTTCGACCTGACGTGGATCGGCCAGGCCGTGATCATGGTGGTCTCGCCGCTCTGGTTCGTCGTGACGTACTTGATCTTCATCTGCCTGATGCCGCTCACGGTGTGGTTGCACCGTCGGTACGACGCCCTGGTCCTGGTCTTCCTGGCCGGTCTCGCCGTCATCGTCGACGTGCTCCGCTTCGGCTACGACGTGGACTCCGTCGAGTGGGTCAACATGATCTTCGTCTGGGGTTTCGCGTTCCAGCTCGGGTACTTCCACGGCCGGATCTCCGGAGTGGACTCGGCGCCGCGGTTCGCCGACGGGCGGATCGATTTTGCGTATCAGTCGCCGAAGAACCGGCAGTTCGCGCGGATCATGACCTTCGCCGGTCTGTTCGCCCTCATCGGGCTGGTGTTCTCCGGTCTGTACCCGGGGTCGATGGTCGGGGTGCCCGGCGAGGACTCGAACATGGCCCCGCCGACGGTCTGCATCGTCGCGCTCACCCTGTTCCAGGTCGGGTTCGCCGAGCTCATCCGTCCGTCGGTGCTGCACGCCCTGGGGCACGGCGGCTTCTTCGCCCGGGCGACGGATGTCTTCACCCGGTTCGCGCTACCACTCTTCCTGTTCCACACCACCGGCATGGCGTTGTCCCGCGGGGTGGAATGGTCCATCTTCGGTACCCAGTCCGAGGCCGTCGCTCCGACGCTGACCTGGTGGCTGCTGCGGCCGGTCGCGATCATCGGACCCCTGCTGGCCACCCTTCCGGTCATCTACCTGTTCGGCCGCCGCTGGCGCACGCAGACCGTCACCCCGCCGCCGCGGATTCTGCCCGCACCCGACGAGCAGCCCGGGCCGGCAGTGTCGAGCGGGTCCGACCCGGTGCCGGACCGCCGACCGGCCCCCCGAACGAGGCCGGCCGACGGCGCTCAGCGCTGACCGTCCTGAGCGCGGTCAGTCCCGTCCCCGTAGTGCGGCCAGAACGGAGAACGGGGTCATCGGCAGTTCGTGCACCGTGGTTCCGATGGCATCGGCAACCGCGCACGCGATCACCGCGGCCACGGGCACGATCGGCGGTTCGGCGGCGCCCTTGACGCCGAGGGCGCCGTTCGACCCGGGGATCTCCAGGATCGCCAGGTCGATGTCGGGGACGTCCAGCGCGGTCGGCACGCGATACGTACCGAGGTTCCGGTCCAGCACCTGGCCGTCATCGCCGATCCGCAGCGCCTCGTACAACGCATAGCCCAGGCCCTGGGCGACCGCGCCATGGACCTGGCTGGTGATCATGGCCGGGTTAATCGCGGTGCCCACGTCCTGGGCGATGACGTAGCGCAGCACGGTCACCGCGCCAGTCGCCGGGTCGACCTCCACCTCGGCGGCGTGCGCGTGGGAGGAGGTCCCGTTGATCGTCGAGAACAGGCTGCCCACGAAACACCCGGCGTCGAACGACGCCGGCGGGGAGACGAACCGGCCGGTCGCCGAGAGCGGACCGGTGGTCCACATTGCGCCCGCACTGACGGTTCCGAGGGGCACCGACACGGCGGGGTTGCCCACCATCGTGACCCCCCCGCCCTCGATGACCAGGTCGGCCTCGGCGACCTCCAGCTGGTCGGCGGCGGCTCGCAGGATGAGGTCACGCAGTTCTCCGGCGGCCCGGTCGGCGGCGGCTCCGGAGCCGTAGGTGGTGCGGCTGCCCTGGGCGCCGTTGTCGAAGCCGGCGGCATCGGTGTCAGGGGTGGAGATGATCACGTCGGCGACGTCGACGCCCAGCCGGGCAGCGACGATCTGCCGGATCCCGGTCACCACGGCGCCGGTCCCGATGTCGGTGGCGGCGGTCGTCACCAGGACGGTGCCGTCGTCGTTGAGCGCGATCGACGCCTCCGCGGGTCCCGGATTGGTCAACCAGGTGAGCGGGACGACGGCGGTGCCGCGCAGTGCGCCCTTCGTCGCCGGAGCACGGCCAGGGTTCCAGGGCATGCGTTGCTCGACCGACGCGAGTGCGTCCACCAGGGCGGCGTCCGGCAGCACCTGACCGTTGACCATCGCCTCGCCGGCGTGCAGCACGTTCCGCAGCCGTAGGTCCCGGCGGTCGACGCCGATGCGGCGGGCGATCGAGTCCAGGTGCGACTCCTGGGCGAAGATGACGTAGGGCCCGCCCACCCCGCGGAACGCGGCGGTCGGGGCGGTGTTGGTGTAGACGACCCGACAGCGGTACCGGGCCAGTGGAACGCGGTAGGTGCCGCCCAGCGCCAGGGGCGGCACCGCGGCGCAGACGATGGTCTCCCCACTGGAATTGGCCCCGTTGTCGATCAGCACGTCGGCCTGCTGGGCGAGCAGGGTGCCGTCGGCGGCGACGGCGGTGCGCAGCCGCAGCACCGCGTTCTCGCGGGGGCCGGCGGTGGTCAGCTCCTCCTCGCGGGTGTTGACCAGTCGGACCGGCCGACCGGACCGCCGGGCCAGCAGACAGGCGATCGGCTCCAACATGGCGTCGAGCTTGCCGCCGAACCCGCCGCCGACGGTCGGCACGATCACCCGGATCGCCGACGGCCGTAGGCCCAGCAGCTCGGCCGTCCGGCTGCGCACCGAGTGCGGGAACTGGGTGGACGTGTGGACGGTGTAGCGGCCCTGGTTCCACCGGGCGACGCACGCGTGCGGTTCCAGTGGGGTCTGGTGCTGGCGGGGCACCCGGAACTCGTCGTCGACCACGGCGGCGGCCGTTGCGAACGCGACGGCCCACTCGTCGTCGCTGCCGCGGTCGAGCGTCAGTTCCCAGGCGACGTTGCCGCCGCGGTGACCCTCGACCGGCACCTCGTACGTGGCCCAGTCCGGGTGGATCAGCCGGGTCTGCGGCGCCACCGCCTCGTCGAGATCGACGACGGGGGGAAGGGGTTCCAGGTCGAGCTCGATGGCGGCGACGGCGGCCGCCGCTGCGGCCGCGCTCTCGGCGGCGACGGCGGCGATCGGCTCCCCGGCGTACCGCACGGTGTCGATGGCGAACACGGTCTGGTCCTTGGTGGCCAGCATCCCCGAGCGGTGCGGGGCATCCGCGCCGGTGACCACCGCGTGCACCCCGGCCAGACCGGCCGCCGCCGTCACGTCGAGCCGGCGGATCGTGGCCGCGGCGACCGGGGCCCGCAGCACGGCGGCGTGCAGCATGCCCGCCTCCACGTGGTCGATCGTGTAGACGGCGGCTCCGCGGGTCTTGGCGTCGGCGTCGGGCCGGACCATCGAGCGGCCGATGGGGGAGCCGCTGCCGGGTCGGGTGGCGGTCATGCCTGCGCTCCCGTCGCGCCCGCGGCCCGCAGGGTGGCGTCGATGATGCCGTGATAACCGGTACAGCGACAGAGGTTGCCGCACAAGGCCTCTCGGATGGTGTCCGGGTCGACGGCGTCCGCCGGGGTCTGCTCCAGATAGGTGGTCATCGTCATCACCATGCCCGGGGTGCAGGCTCCGCACTGCACTCCGTGGCAGTCGACCAGGGCCTGCTGGACGGGGTGCAACGGGCCGTCCGGGGCGCTGACGCCCTCCACCGTGACGATCGGCTCACCGGCCGCCAGGGCGACCGGCAGCAGGCACGAGGCGACGGCCCGCTCGCCGACCCGAACGGTGCAGGCGCCGCAACGCCCGACCGCGCACACCAGCTTGGTACCGCGCAGGTCGAGCTGGTCGCGCAGCACCTCGACCAACGGCGTACTGCCGGGCACGGTGACGTCGTGCCGGCGGCCGTTGACGGTGAGCGGCCAAGTGGGGTCGGTCATCTCGGATCTCCTCAGACGGGCGCGACGGAATGCAGGTCGGCGAGTGCCGCGGCCACCACGGTCGGCAGGACGGCCAGCCGGTACCAGCCGGGGGCGTACAGGTCGTCGCGGGCGGTGAGCGCCGCCGCTGCGGCGGCGGCCGCCGATCTGCCGGCCTCGGGACCCAGATCGGTCCCCTCGAGGGCGGTCTCGGCCTCGGCGACCCTCCGCGCCTGGTGTTCGACGGCGCCCACGACGAACCGCACGTCGGTGGCCCGGACACCGTTCGCGCTGGTCGTGAGCTCGGCGGAGACGGCCACCGCGGTCAACGGGTACTCGCCGCCGCCGCGGACGGTGATCCGGCCGTAGCCGGAACGGCGCTGCCGCCCGTGGCCGGCGCTGACCGTCACCAGCAGCGCGGGCCGGTCACGGTCCGGGGCGGTCCCGAGATGGTCCTCCAAAGGGCAGGTCTCGGCCCCGTCGACGGTGTGCAGTTGCACCCGGGCTCCCACGGCGAGCAACGCCGGAACCAGGTCGGCCTCGACGAACCCCCGCGCGCAGATGTTGCCGCCGATGGTGGCGACCGCCCGGACCTGCGGGAAGGCCGAGGTCCGGGCCGCGGTGGCCACCGCCCGTAGGGCCGGGTGGCCGGCGACCCGGCCGAGTTCGGAGTGGGTGGTCATCGCGCCCCATCGGGTGTGGTCCTCGGTGGTCCCACCGCCCCGCAGCTCGGAAAGCCGGTGCACGGCCACCCAGGTGCTCGGCGGCTGCCGGTCACGCATCAGCCAGGTGCCGCCGGCCAGGAATGCCCCGTGCCGGCCCAGGTCGGCCGCCCGGCGGAGGGCGTCGGTCATCGACGTGGGCACCACCACGGCCGGACGCTGCAGCGGGTCGGTGCCGACCGGCCCGGCGCCGGTCCGAACTGCCGTCGGAGATCCCACTACTGCACGACCGTCCCGGCCACCGCGTCGAAATCGGCGATGTAGCTGCGGAACTGGTCGAAGAAGTCCGGCGGCGCGGTGGCGATGGACTGCTTGTACAGCTCGAGGTCGCTCAGCTCGATGATCTCGATGTAGCTGTAGGTCGGCAGCGCGACCCCGTCCATCACCGGACCGCTGAGTCGGACGACCCGGTACCGGTCGACGCCGGGCAGGTTGTCGGCCAGCGGTTGGTCGACCTCCTTGACCCAGGTCTCGTAGGCCTCGCGGACCTCCTCGGAATGCAGGGTGGTGAGAAAGAAGACGATGTCGCTCATGGGTTCTCCTGACGGCCGGGCTGGTGGGGATGTCCGCGCGGGGTGGGTCTAGAGGTGGGGCAGGACCTGCTCGGCGGTCAGCGCGAGGATCTCGTCGTTGGCCGCGGCCGGATAGGGAGCCAGGACGACGGAGGTGGCCCCGGCGGCCAGGAACTCCTTGATGCGGTCGACGCATTCGGGCGGGGTGCCGCAGATGGTGAAGGTGTCGACCCACTCGTCGGGCAGGGCATCGGTGATCGCCGCGAGGTCGCCCAGCGCCAGGATCTCGCCCAGCTGGTCGTTGATGCCGTAGACCCCGGTCATCGGGGTCGGGCCGACGGCCTGCAGGTAGAACGCGAGACCCTCGCGGGCGGATCGCCGCGCCACGTCCCGGTCGGTGTCCACCCGGTAGATGACGAACGTGGGCATGGCGTGCGGCTGCCCCTCGCGCGGCGAACCGACCGCCCCCTTCGCGATGGTGGTGCGGGCGTAGTCCAGGTACTTCGGCGCGGCGATGACCGACATGATCGTGCCGTCGGCGATCCGACCGGACAGTTCCAGGGACTTGGGTCCGATGACGCCCGAGTACAGCGGCACCGCACCGGGATTCGGGTGGGTCAGGGTGACGTTGTCGAAGACGTAGGGGCCCTCGTCGATGGTCAGCGTCTCGCCGTCCAGCAGGGCCCGCACACTGTCGATGACGACCTGCAGGGACTTCAACGGCGACTTCGGGTACAGGCCCATCTGCTTGGTCCAGAACGGCACCCCGTGGCCGATGCCGGTGATCAGCCGCCCGGGATGGGCCAGCGACAGGGTCGCCACCTCCATCGCGGTCACCGCCGGGTGGCGCACCACGGCGGACAGGATGCCGATGCCGACCGGGATCTCGCGCGTGCCCTGCAGGGCCAGCGCGGCGCTGGTCGGTCCGCCGAGCAGGAAGTAGTCCTCGGCCAGCCAGACCGCGCCGAAACCGGCGTCCTCGATCCGTCGACAGACCGGGACCAACTGATCCGGCTTGGTGTCGCCGTGCACGAGGACCCCGATGGGCGGGCGGGCGGTCACCGGTGGGGCGGCGGTCATCGGGTGTCCTCTCGGTGGGCCGGGACGGCGACGGGCGACCCGGTGGGCAGGGCGGTGGCGGGAACAGCGGCGAGACCCGCTTCGGTGGAGGGGAACTCGTCGGTCGGGACGGGCTTGGCCCGTCGCCGCCGGCGCAGGGCCAGTTCGCGGCCCCGGGTCAGACCGCCAGGCCGGCGGATCAGCATGACGATGAGGACGACGCCGAGGATGACGTCGGCCAGGCCCGGTCGGGCCGGGACATCCAGGCCGAACAGCGAACCGCCCTCGGCCCGGCGGAGCACCTCGGCCAGCGCCGACACCAGCACGCTGCCGGTCACCGCCCCGGTCAGGGACCCGGCACCGCCGAGGACCAGCATCGTGATGATGAGGAAGGTGTAGTCCAGGTAGAAGACGTCCGGGTTGAGCGAGCCCAGCTGCAGGGCGAACAGCGCCCCGCCGATGCCGGTGATGAAAGCGCTGAGCACCAGGGCGATCCCGCGCTGGATCGGGACCGAGATCCCGCTGGCCGCGGCAGCGATCGGGTCGGCCTTGGCCGCGCGCAGCCGGATACCCCAGGACGATCGCTGGTAGGTCCAGGCGATGAGCAGGACGACGGCCAGCCAGGTCAGCGCCACGGTCAGGGTCGTCGAGGTGGGGATGGACGACAGACCCTTCTGACCGCGGGTCACCGACTGCCACTGGGCGGCGACCACGGTGAAGGCGATCAGCAGCGAGACGGTGGCCAGACCGGCCGACAGGCCGCCGATGCGGGCCAGCGGGACGGCCACGACCACGGCGACCAGGGCGGCGGCCAGCCCGCCGATCACCACGGCCAGCACGGGGGTGGTCGACAGGGAGCGGACCAGGTCGGGCGCGTCGGGCAGCAGCTGGTTCTTCAGGCGGGCGGGCAGCGCCAGCAGGCCCGCCACGTACCCGCCGACGAGGGCGAAGCTCATGTGGCCGAACGACCAGACCCCGGAGTTGCCGACGAAGGTGTACAGGCCGACGACCAGGATGACGTTGACGACGGCCGCGATGGTCAGCCGGCCGATCGACGCCGGCCCGGTACTGGCCAGCAGGGCCAGCACGGCCACCCCGGCGAACAACACGACCGGTATGCCGACGGCGTCGGTCAACCGGCGGACGACGGTCGGCGCGGTCACACCCGCACCCCCTGCCGGGACGAGATGAGGCCCTGCGGGCGCACCACCAGTAGTCCGAAGACAGCGGCGAAGAGCAGGGCGTCCCGGAACGGCGCCAGCCCGACGGGCAGCAGTTCCTGCAGCAGTTGGCTGGTCGCGCCGAGGACGAACCCGCCGAGCACGGCCCCGGGCAGGCTGGACAGCCCGCCGACCACGGCGGCGATGAGACCGAACAGGACCGCGTTGAAGCCGAAGGTCGGGGTGACCGACCCGTTGGCGCCGAGCAGCAGGACCGCCGCCGCGGCGGCCAGCACTCCGCTGATGGCGAAGGCCAGGCTGATCACCCGGTCGGCCCGGACGCCCATCAGCCGGGCGGTGGCGAAGTCCTCGGCCGCGGCCCGCATCCGCAGACCGGCCGGGGTGCGGGTGAGGAACAGGCCGAGCCCACCGATCAGCAGGACCACGACCGCGATGGTCACCACGTTGATCTTCGGCAGGTACACCGAACCGAAGGTCCAGCTCTCCCGGAAGATCGGGTCGACGTCGGTCGACTTCGGCAGCTGACCGAACAGCGACTCGGCCAGGCTGGCCAGCACCATGCTGACCGCGAATGAGGTGACGAGCATGGTCTCCGGCGCGGCCGACCGGACGCCGCGGAAGGCGACCAGTTCCAACAGGACCGACAGGCCGACGCAGACGGCGACCGTGATGACCAGCCGCAGCACCAGCGGCAGACCGTCGGTGAAGACCATGGTGTAGCCGCCGGCCATGATCAGGCTGGAGTGCGCGAAGTTGACCAGCCGCAGGATGCCGAAGATCATCGCGACGCCGAGGGCGTAGAGGGCGTAGAGGCCCCCGAGGTTGAGCGCGTTGACCAGCGCCTGGACGAGGGAGCTCACGACGAGCTGCCCGGCGCCGCGGTGACCGGATCGCCGGGCCCGCCGAAATACTCGGCCGCCATGGCGGCGCCGCCGCCGAGTTCGGCGGCCGTGCCGATCCGCACCACCCGGCCGGTGCGCAGCACCGCGGTCCGGTCGGCCAGCTCGACCGCCCGTGTGGCGTTCTGTTCGACCAGCACGATGGTCAGTCCTTCCTGGCGCAACTGGGCCACGGTGTCGAAGACGAGGTCGACCAGGCGGGGGGCGAGGCCGAGGGACGGTTCGTCGAGCAGCAGCACCCGGGGCCGGGACATCAGGGCCCGGGCGATGGCCAGCTGCTGCTGCTCCCCCCCGGACAGCAGCCCGGCCTGCTGGGTGTAGCGCTCCCGGAGGATGGGGAACCGGTCGAGCTCGCGTTCGAGAGTCGCTGCGGTGTCGCTCTTCCCGTGGTGGATGGTGGCGCCGAGGGCGAGGTTCTCGGCGACCGTGAGGGAGGTGAAGATGTTGCGGCCCTCGGGGACGAGGGCGACCCCGGCGCGGACGATCCGTTCGGGTGGCCGCCCGGACACCGTCTCACCGAGGACCGTGACGGTGCCGGCGGTCGCCCGGACCAGACCGCTCACGGCGGCCAGGGTGGAGGACTTGCCGGCCCCGTTCGGGCCGACGATGGCCAGCAGCTCGCCGGCGGCCACGTCCAGGTCGATGCCGTGGACCGCGGTGACCGAGCCGTAGCGGACGGTCAGACCTCTGATGGACAGGGCGATTTCAGTCGATGCCGGCTCAGCCATGGCGGGTCACCTCCGGGACACCGGCACCGGGGACGGCGTCGGGGTGTTGCGCCGCGGCGGCGCCCAGGTAGGCCTCGATGACCGCGGGGTTCGCGCGGACGTCGGCGGGCGAGCCGCTGGCCAGCGTCCGGCCGTGGTCGATGACGTGCAGTCGGTCGCACAGTCGCATGATCAGCCGCATGTCGTGCTCGATGACGACCAGGCCGCAGCCGAACTGCTCGGGTACGGCGCGCAGCCGGCTGAGCAGCTCGTCGCTCTCGGTCTCGTTGAGCCCGGCGGCCGGTTCGTCCAGGACGACGTACCGGGGTTCGCCGACCAGGGCCCGGGCCACCCCGAGCCGCCGCTCCAGCCCATAGGGCAGAGCGGCGGCATCGTCGTCGGCGTGACCGCTCAGGTCGAAACGCTCGAGCAGGGCGGCGGTGTCCGTCCGGGCGGCCGTCCGGGACAGGCCGACGCCGAGGGCGGCGGCCTCCAGGTTCTGGGCGACGGTCATCCCGGTGAACAGTCGGACGTTCTGGAACGTCCGGCGCACCCCGGCCCCCGCCAGGCGTTGCGGGGACCAGCCGGTGACGTCCTGACCGTCGACCGCGACCGCGCCGCCGTGCCGCTGGAAGCCGGTGAGGACGTTGGTCAACGTCGTCTTCCCGGCCCCGTTCGGGCCGATCAGTCCGAGGATCTCGCCCCGGCCCACGGACAGCGACACGTCCTGCAGCGCGGTCAGTCCGGCGAAGCGGACGGTCACCCCGGTGGCCGTCAGGCCCTGGACGGGCGTCGGGCGCTGGGCGGTCTGGGTCGTCACCGGATGGGCCATCAGCAGGGCGCCTGACCCATCAGGGACTCCACGGTGCGGGTCTCGACCACCTGCGGCTTGCCGTCGGTGTAGGTCTTGATCAGCATCGGGCGCTGCGACGGGATGTGGCAGGTGTCGGTGAACGTCGTCGGACCGAGGATGACGTTCTCGTCGGTGAACTTGTTGAGTTCGGCGGCCACCGCTTCGGTCTCGGTGCTGCCGGCCCGCTCGATCGCGGTGGCCAGGGCCTGCACGTAGGAGTAGCCCTCGAGCGGGTAGTTCGCGCTGGCGACCGGTTCGCCGGTGGCCTGCTGCAGCCGGGCGAAGAAGTCGTTGCGGGCCGCGTCCGGGTCGTCGCCGTTGGTGGCGCCGGCCGAGGGGATGGTGAAGTCCGACAGTCCGGGGACCGCGTCGATCCAGTACGTGCCGTCGAACGCGGCCGCACCCAGCAGCGGCTGGGTCAGGCCGGCGGCCCGCAGCTGCCGCAGGAGCGTGGCCCCGCCCGGCGGGTAGCTGGCCACGAGGATGACGTCCGGGTTCGCCTGCTGTGCGGCCGATATCTGCGCCGCCGCCGACTCGTCGCCGTTCTGGTAGGTCGCCTCACCGGCCAGGGTGCCGCCCAGGTCGGCCCACCGCTTCTTGAAGAAGTCGCCGACCACCTGGGTGTACTCCAGGGTCTGGTCGGTGATGACGAACGGCTTGGTGTAGCCCTTGGACTTGGCGTACTCGGCCAGCATCGCCCCCTCGGTGGGGGAGCCCTGGTAGAAGTTGTAGGTCAGCGGGCCGATGCCGTCGTAGCCGTAGAGCGGGCCCCCGGCGCAGCCCATCGCGATGATGTTCGCGTCGTTGGCCACCCGTGCGGCGGGGCCACCGATGTCGAAGTCGCAGGACGTGACCACGAAATTGGCGCCCTGGTCGATGATGTCCTGCGCCGCGGTCTGGATCTTCGACGTGTCGGTCTCGTTGTTGGTGGTGATCATCTTCAGCGGCCGGCCGAGAACACCGCCCTTGGCGTTGATGTCGTCGATGGCCAGCTGCATGCCCTGCTGCACCGGGATGTCGAACACCGACATGAAGCCGGTCAGACCGGCGGTCTGGCCGATGACGATCGGGTCGCCGGTGGGCGCGGCACCGGAGGACCCGGTGTCGGCCGACGAGCCGGCGGCTGAACTCGTCCCGGTCCCTGGGGCCGAGCTGGCGCCGGTGCTCCCACCGGACGCAGTCTCGGATCCGGAGGAACAGCCGGCGGCCAGCAGGGCCAGGACGGCGAGGGGCGCGAGCAGGCGCGCCGTTCGGGTCAGTCTCATGGGGGTGGGGCTCCGTTCGGCGGGGGAGGTCGGGCAGGAGAAGAGGCAGGTGGATGGGGGAAGAGGCCGGCAGGGGAACGGCTGTCACATCTGACTGAGCGGGCCCGCGGCCTTCACGCGGATCCGCACCACGGGCTCGGTGAGGTAGGCCATCGGGATCTCCTCGACCTCGACGATCTCCACCGCCCGCGGATCGGCTCCGGCGCTGATGGCTTCGTCGCGGGCCGCCCCACAGGCCAGGTCCAGCACCTCCTGCCGGTCGCGTCCGGCGAGCTTGAAGACCTTGTCGACCTGTCCGGAGACCGACGCGATGGCGGCCCCGATGGCGTTGGCGACGTCATAGTTCTCCGGGCGGATAATCTCGGCCACGCCGGCGATCTCGTCGGGGAGGATGACGCTGCCGCCGCCCACCGCGACCAGCGGGATCGGACCGCGGGCGGTCTTGATCTGGTCGGTGGCCACCGCGACGAGCTCGTCGGCCCGGGTCAGGGCCGCAGCGAGCAGCTCCTCGCGGCCGGCCAGCGCGGCGGCGTCGCCGAATGCGGCCCGTCCGCCGGCCACCGCGGCGTCCGACAGGGTCGGGGTGGAACCGCCGAAGATCAGCGCCTCCTGGCGGAGCCGGTAGCCCACACTCTCCGGGCCGACCATCACCGCGCCCGGGGTGCCGGCGACCTTGGTCCCGCCGCCGACCGCGATGGCCACCAGGTCGGGCATCCGGAAATTGGTGCGCACGCCGCCGATGTCGGTCGGGGTGCTCGACTCGCGGGGAAAGCCGTTGAGCAGCATGCCGACGTCGCTGGAGGTGCCGCCCACGTCGACGACCACCGCGTCGGTGACGTCGGCCAGGAAGCAGGCGCCGCGCATGCTGTTGGCCGGCCCGCTGCCGATGGTCAGTACCGGGAAACGCAGGACGTAATCCAGGCCCATCAGCGTGCCGTCGTTCTGGGTGAGGAAGGCGACGGGGTCGATCCCGTTGCGGGCCAGCGCTTCCCGCAGCCCGTGCACGACCTTGTGGGCGACGCCGACCAGGGCCGCGTTGAGGATGCAGGCGTTCTCGCGCTCGAGCAGACCGAGCGCGCCGATGCCCTGCGACAGGCTGATCGGGATGTCGGGCCCGAGGATCTCCCGGGCGATCTGCTCGGCCTGCTGCTCGTGGTCACCCGATACCGGTGAGAACACCGCGGAGATGGCCAGGGCCTGTGCGGTGCCCTTGACCTTCTCGCAGAACCGGGCGACCTCCTCGGGCACGAACGGCACGATGGGCTCGCCGGTGACCTCGCAGCCGCCCGGCACGATCGCCTCGCCGGCCGACACCGCGTCCCGCAGGTCGTCCGGCCAGTCGGAGAACGGCGGGATGGAGATGGTGGCCGGCGCCCCGATCCGCAGCACCCCCACGCGCAGCAGGTCGCGGCGCTCCAGGATCGCGTTGGTGGCGTGGGTCGTCCCCAGCATGACGTGGGTGATGCGCTCGATCGGCTGGTCGACCTGTCCGAGCACCGCCTCCAGGGCGGCGTGGATGCCGCTGGTGAGATCCGGCGTGGTCGGCGTCTTGTACTTGGCCAGCAGGGTGTTCGCGGCGTCCAGGACGACGGCGTCGGTGTTGGTCCCGCCGACGTCGATCCCGATCCGCAGGTCAACCGACCCGGGCATGGCGGTCCTCCACAGGGACGTAGTCGATGTCGTAGCCGAAGGCGCGCGGTCCGACGGTGGCCAGGCCCCGTTCGCTGCGCCACTGGTCGGGCGCCCGGAACACGCCGATGACAACCCGCTGGCCGTAACGGATGTGCTCGGTGACGATGCCGTGGGCGGTGTGCCGGTCGAGCAGCGTGATGATGTCGGGGACGGTGGCCAACGCCTCGCCGTCCTCCATCGCGACCAGGTTCTCGTTCTGGAACTCCAGGCGGACCAGCCGCCCAGCGTCCTTCTCGGTGCCCTCGATGACGGCCGAGCCACGGACGAAGCCGCCTGCCGTCCGGCGGTCGACATCCAACACCTTGCCGGTCAGCAGCGGGTACAGGCCGACGGTGTCGTCCAGCGCCCGGAAGGGGTCGTCGCCGGCCTGCCGGATGGTGCGACCGATGTGGACGGCCCGGCTGACCGTGCCGGCCAGCATGGGTGTCGCCGCGGTGCGGGCGTCCATGGGGTACAGGCCGGCGCAGGCGCAGCCGCCGAGCCGGGACACCGCGTTGCGGGCCAGGCGTTCGCCCCAGATGTTGTCCATCGTCTCGAATGTCATGACCTGCGACCGTTCGTCGACGACGACCAACGGGGACACCGGGATGTCGTAGAGGTGCGGGGTGCACATCTGCAGTTCGGGGAACGCCCGGCCCATCAGGTCGCCGTCGACCAGCGGCAGGCCGGCGATCGCCGCCCAGGCGACGGGGAGGACGCCGTTGATGCCGCCCATCTCCATCGGCATCAGGGCGGCGACCGGGCGGCCGAGGCGCGCCTCGTAGGCGGCCCGGATGACGTCGCCCTCCCGGCCGTGCGGAATCTTCTCCACCATCACGGTGGGGGCGCCGATCATGCCGGCGGGGATCACCAGGTCGTCGGGATCGAGGTCGTCGAGGGCCACCAGGGGGACGGGTCCGGTGCGGCGGATGGCGCCGAGGGCCATCAGCACGCCGATCCGCGGATCGCCGCCACCCCCACCGGCCAGCACCGTGCACCCGACGGACAGGTCCAGCAGGTCCTGTTCGTCCAGACGGTCGAGGGCGGAGGTCATGGGGGACAGCCTGGGTCGGCATCACCCGGACGGCTATGGCCACATCGACAAGACTGCTGCGATTCTTGGGCAGATCGACAAATAGTTTCCGGCGGGGAACGCGGTGGTTTCCGGTCACACCTGCGCTGTCTGGGTGACGAATCCGGCGGAAGGGGCAGTCGCACATGATCGGGACGTCTCGATGAACACGCTGCAGGAGGTGGTCGACCAGCTCCGTGACCGGCACCCCGGTGAGATCGAGGTGCTCGTCGGGCCGCTGCACCGACGCGTCGGCGAGATCCGGATCGTGGAGTCCGTCGAGCAGGTCGACGAAGCCCCGTCCGACGCCGTCGTGGTGCTGGAACGGGGACTGTCGGCACTGGCGTCGGACTATCGGTTCGACGTCCTCGTCCGCCGCGCGGCCGCCCGGTCGGCCGCCGCGCTGCTGCTGATCGGGCCGGCCGACCTGCGGGTGTCGATGACCGCGATGGCGTTGGCCCGACGGGCCGAGGTGGCGATCGTCCGCCTCGGGCCCGCTGTCGAACTGGCCGAGGCGGTCGGATCACTGGTGCGACGGGCCTCGGACCGGCTCGCCGTCACCGTCGACCGGGTGCGCGCGGTGTGTGCGGCCGTCGACGCCGGCTTTGCCGACGTGGAGGGCCTGCTGGAGTCGGTCGGTCTGCTCTTGGGGCGGCCGGTGCTCCTGATCGACGAAAGCTCCGAGCCTCCGCATCCGGACGTCGCGGTCGGCTTGAGCGTGCCGGCCGGTCCCGAGGGGGCCGCCCGCCTGGCCACCGAACGGCCGGGGGACGACGAGGCCGACGCCCTGCTGGAGATGGTGCTGTGGCGGGTCGCCGCCGAGGTCACCCGGCTGACTGCTGCCCGGGTCCGGGCCCAGCAGACGACCCGGCGCTCCACCGGGGAGGTGCTCATCCAGCTGGTCGACGCCGACCGCGCGACCCGAGCGGCCGTCGCTCCGTCCGCGCGTCGACTGGGCGTGCCCATCGACGACTGGCACGTGCTGACCCGCATCGAGTTGGACAACCTGCTCGAGGTGGCCGGCGACGATGTCACCGCCTACGAGATCCGGGACCGACTCGCCGATCTCGCGCTCCTGGCGGCCCGGAGTCTCGCCGGTAGCTGGCATGTGGGGCACGACCCCGGTGTGCTGCTCCTGCTGTGGACCGGGGAGGTGCCTCCCTCGGACGACGACCGTTCCCGCTTTCGACGTCAGATCGATTTCGTCCTGGCCACTCTCGGTCGGCATGTACCCCGACTGCGGATGTACTGCGGCTCCGGTACGCCCCGCCCCGGGGTGGCCGGTCTGGCCTCGACGGCCACCGAGGCCCGTCTGGCCGTGTCGTCCGCCCGGTTTCGCCGCCGACCCGGCACCCCGGTCTTCTACGACGCCGTGGGCATGCGCGCGACGCTCCTGGAGTGGTACGGCTCGCCGACCGTCCAGCAGTCCATGGACCGGCTGTTCGCGCCGCTGGCCGACCTGCCGCCCGGCAAGCGGCAGGCGTTGATCGACACCCTGGCCACCTACCTGGATCTGCAGGGGTCGGCGGCGCGGGCCGCCGAGGTCCTGCACCTGCACCGCAACGCCGTGCGCTACCGGGTACAACGGGGGCTGACCCTGCTGGGCATCGACGAGCAGGACGTCGATCAGCGGCTGTTCCTGCACCTGGCCTGCCGGGCGCAGCGTCTGGGCGACGAGATCTCCTGACCCGTCGATGGTCTGAAGGAGGCAGGCATGACCGTGGTCCGCTCGGTGCTGCTGTTCTTCGTCGCTGCCGTCTTCGAGATCGGCGGCGCCTGGTTGGTCTGGCAGGGGCTCCGCGAGCACCGGGGCTGGCTGTGGGTCGGCGGCGGGGTCGTCGCCCTCGGGCTGTACGGCGTGTTCGCGACCCTGCAACCGGACGCGTCCTTCGGGCGGATCCTGGCCGCGTACGGCGGGGTGTTCGTGGCCGGCAGCCTGCTCTGGGGGGCGCTGGTCGACGGCTACCGGCCGGACCGCTGGGACGTCGTCGGCGCCCTGATCTGTCTGGCCGGGATGGCCGTCATCATGTACGTGCCGCGATCGGGCTGATCGGGACGTTCCGGACCGGGAGTTGCCTCGCGGTCGTGCACCCGCCAAGGTCGGCCCCATGAGTGCCCCCGCCGATCCTGCTCCCACCCTGCTCACCGCCGACGCCGACCCGTTGCCCGGCGGCCCCGAGTGGACGATCAGCGGTGGCGGCTACACCGCTGTGATCTCCGCCGTCGGTGCCACCACGCGCGTACTCACCCACGACGGCCGCGATCTGGTCGTGCCCTTCGACGCCGACCGCATCCGGCCGGTGTTCCGCGGCGCCACCGTGGCCCCGTGGCCCAATCGCATCGTCGACGGGCGCTACACCTTCGGCGGGGTCGAGTACCAGGCCCCGATCAACGAGGTGGACCGCGGCCACGCCCTGCACGGGCTGGTCAGCTGGGTGCGGTGGACCGCCGCCGAGGTGACCGGCGACCGGCTGGTGCTGCGGCACAACCTGGTGCCGGTGCCCGAATACCCGTTCCCGCTGATCCTCGAGCTGACCTGCACCGTCGACGCCGACGGCTTCCACTCCACCCTCATCGCGGTCAACACCGGCGAGGGCGACGCCCCCTACGGCTGCTGTCCGCACCCGTACCTGCGGGCCGGATCGTCGCCGCTGGACACCTGGGAGCTGACCCTGCCGGCCGCCACCCGGCTGGAGGTGGACGAGCGACTCGCCCCGGAGGGCACCGCGGCAGTCGACACGGTGGACGCCGACTACCGCGCGGGCGCCGTCATCGGGGACCGGTTCATCGACCACGCCTTCACCGATCTGACCGCCGGCGCGGACGGGGTGGTCCGGGTCGAGCTGCGTGACCCGGCCGACGGCACCGGTGTCGCGCTGACCTGGCCGGACGACTGGGCGCCGTGGGTGCAGATCCACACCGGCGACCGACCGGAACCCGAGCACCACCGCGCCGGGCTGGCCGTCGAGCCGATGACCTGCGCGCCCGATGCGTTCAACGACCCGGCCGGGCCGCCCGTCATCGCCGCCGGGGAGCGGTCGGTCTCGCGGTGGACCATCGCCGCCCTGGGCTGATCCGCGTCGGTCGACAGGTCGACCCGACGGGCAGCCCCGGGCGGCCCCGGGACACCGGGAGAACGGCGTCGCCCCCCGCACTAGACTGGACGCGGTCGGATCGCGCGTGATCGGCCGTCCCAAGACCCGATACCTGGGGGTGTGTGGTGGCTCGCGTGGCCGTCGACGTCGTGATCAAGCCCGAAATCCTGGACCCGCAGGGCAAAGCCATCGTGGCTGCCCTGGCCCGGACCGGACACCCCGGGGTGAGCTCCGTCCGCCAGGGCAAGCACTTCGATCTGGAGGTCGACGACTCGGTCACCGACGCCGACCTCGAGGAGATCGCCGAGAACCTGCTGGCCAACCCGGTCATCGAGACATGGACGATCACCCGCCTGCAGGACGCCGACGCCCCGGTGGCCCGGTGACTTCCGGCTCGGGCGCCCCTCGGATCGGCGTCGTCACCTTCCCGGGCACGCTCGACGACGTCGATGCCGCCCGGGCCGTGCGGTACGCCGGCGCCGAGGCCGTCCCCCTCTGGCATGCCGACGGCGACCTCAAGGACGTCGAGGCCGTGGTCATCCCCGGCGGGTTCTCCTACGGCGACTATCTGCGGGCCGGGGCCATCGCCTCGCACGCCCCGGTGATGCGCTCGGTCGTCGACGCCGCCCGCGGCCCCCGCAAGCTCCCCGTGCTCGGCATCTGCAACGGCTTCCAGGTGCTGTGCGAGGCCGGACTGCTGCCCGGCGCGCTGATGCGCAACGCCGCCCTGAAATTCATCTGCCGCGACCAGTGGCTGCGGGTCGAGAACGCCGACACCGCCTGGTCGTCCCGGTTCGACACCGGCGCCGAGATCCTGGTGCCGCTGAAGAACGCCGAAGGCCGCTACGTCGCCGACGACCACACCCTGGACGAGCTGGAGGGCGAGGGGCGGGTCGTGTTCCGCTACGTCACCGACGGCGCCCAGGACGGCGCGACCAACCCCAACGGCGCGCTGCGCGACATCGCCGGGATCAGCTCGGCCGACGGCCGCATCGTCGGTCTGATGCCGCACCCCGAGCACGCCATCGATCCGCTGACCGGCCCGACCGACGACGGTCTGGGCCTGTTCCTCTCGGCGCTGGACGCCATCACCGGCGCCCCGACCCTCACCGGAGCCTCCTCGTGACCGTGCGCCCGGAGCAGTTGCTCGACATCACCGATCCGGTCGGCGCCGTCGACCTGGTCGAGGAAGATGGAGTCGGCTCGAGCGGTGACACCGTCGCCCGGGCCGAGCAGACCCCCGACCAGCCGCAGCCCTACCGCGAGCTGGGCCTCAAGGACGACGAGTACGCCCGCATCAAGGAGATCCTCGGCCGTCGACCCACCGACGCCGAGCTGGCCATGTACTCGGTCATGTGGTCCGAGCACTGCTCGTACAAGTCGTCCAAGGTGCACCTGGGCTACTTCGGCAAGACCACCACGGCCGAGATGAAGAGCAAGATGCTCGCCGGTATCGGCGAGAACGCCGGCGTGGTCGACATCGGCGACGGCTGGGCGGTCACCTTCAAGATCGAGTCCCACAACCACCCGTCGTTCGTCGAGCCGTACCAGGGCGCGGCGACCGGCGTCGGCGGCATCGTCCGCGACATCCTGGCCATGGGTGCCCGCCCGGTCGCCGTCATGGACCAGCTCCGGTTCGGCCCGGCGGATGCGCCCGACTCGCAGCGCGTGGTCCCCGGCATCGTCTCCGGTGTCGGTGGCTACGGGAACTCCCTCGGCCTGCCCAACATCGGCGGCGAGGTCGTCTTCGACGCCAGCTACGCCGGGAATCCGCTGGTCAACGCGGCCTGCATCGGTGTCCTGCGGGTGGAGGACCTGCACACCGCGCACGCCAGCGGTGCCGGCAACAAGATCATCCTGTACGGCTCGCGGACCGGTCTGGACGGCATCGGTGGGGTCTCCGTGCTCGCCTCCGACACGTTCGCCGCCGACGATCCGGCTGCCGGGACCACCGGCTCCGGCGGGTCGCGCAAGAAGCTGCCGTCGGTCCAGGTCGGCGACCCGTTCGCCGAGAAGGTGCTCATCGAGTGCACCCTCGAGGTCTTCCACGCCGGCCTGGTCGTCGGCATCCAGGACCTCGGCGGCGCCGGGCTGTCCTGCGCGACCAGCGAGCTGGCCGCCGCCGGAGACGGCGGCATGCACGTCGAGCTCGATGCGGTGCCGCTGCGCGCCGAGGGCATGACCGCCGCCGAGATCCTGTCGAGCGAGTCGCAGGAGCGGATGTGCGCGGTCGTCACCCCGGACAAGGTCGACGCCTTCCTCGCCGTCTGTGCGAAGTGGGACGTGCAGGCCGACGTCATCGGTGAGGTGACCGAGACCGGCCGCCTGGTCATCGATTTCCAGGGCCAGACCGTCGTCGACGTGCCGCCGCGCACCGTCGCCCACGAGGGCCCGGTCTACGAGCGGCCGATCGCCCGCCCCGAGTCGCAGGACGCGCTGCAGGCCGACACCACGGCGTCGCTGGCCCGCCCGGAGCTGTCCGAGCTGCGCGAGCTGGTGCTGCGGATGATCGCCTCGCCGAACCTGTGCGCCCGGAACTGGATCACCGACCAGTACGACCGGTACGTCCGCGGCAACACCGTGCTGGCCCAGCCGGCCGACGCCGGGATCGTCCGGGTCGCCGAGTCCTACGGCGCCGACTCCGGGGACGGCCCGGAGCGGGGCGTGGCCATGGCCACCGACTGCAACGGTCGCTACACCCAGCTCGACCCGTACGCCGGGGCGCAGCTGGCGCTGGCCGAGGCCTACCGCAACGTGGGCACCACCGGCGCGGTGCCGATCGCCGTCACCAACTGCCTGAACTTCGGCTCGCCCGAGGATCCAGCCGTGATGTGGCAGTTCTCGCAGGCCGTCCGCGGGCTGGCCGACGGCTGCGCCGAGCTGGGGATCCCGGTCACCGGCGGCAACGTCAGCTTCTACAACCAGACCGGCGGCACGGCGATCCTGCCGACCCCGGTGGTGGGCGTGCTCGGCGTCATCGACGATGTCCGCCGCCGCACGATCCCCGGCATCGGTCACGACACCGGTGAATCGCTCATCCTGCTCGGCGAGACCCGCGACGAGTTCGACGGTTCCGAGTGGGCGTCGGTCGTGCACGGCCACCTCGGCGGCCGCCCGCCGGTGGTCGATCTGGCGGCCGAACGCCGGCTGGCTGAGGTGCTGGTCGCCGGTTCCCGGGACGGCATGATCTCGGCGGCCCACGACCTGTCCGAGGGCGGGCTCGCGCAGGCGGTCGTCGAGATGTGCCTGTCGGGCGAGACCGGGGCGCGCGTCGTGCTGCCGGTCGATCCGGACGAGGACTTCGGGGCCGCGGCGTTCCGGTACCTGTTCTCCGAGTCCACCGCCCGGGTGCTGGTCGCGGTGCCGCGCACCGAGGAGCTGCGGTTCACCGAGATGTGCTCGGCCCGCCAGCAGCCGTGGGCCAAGGTCGGGGTCGTCGACGCGGACAACCCGGCCGGGCCGACGCTGGAGATCCAGGATGTCGCGTCGTTCCCGTTGGCCGAGCTCCGACAGGCGTGGGCGGGAACACTGCCGGCGCTGTTCGGCTGACGCCTACCGCAACGAGGTGAGGGGCGTCACGGCCGGGAAAGCGGTCGAATCCTCGCGATTCAGTCCCCGGCCGTGACGACCGTGTAACACAGGGTGGCGCGAAAGTGGCTGTGGGTGATTGACTGTCACCCGGTCAGGATTGGATGGTCGTCGCGCTTGTCGCTCTGACGACCAGTTCCCGATCGGATGACCAGCCGGAGGCTGACAACGAGGTAGACGACCGGCGCGCCCCTGACATCGTTCGAGAAGGACGTGCCCCGTGAAGTCGACTCTGCCACCGGCGGCCCGCCGGGATGCCCGCTCGTCGGACGGGCTGGACACGACCGGTCCGGCCATCTTCCTGTCCCTGTTCGGTCAACACGACAACCTCGGCGACTCGGTGCTGCGGCGACCCTGGTACGAGTCCTTCCGGGGGCTCGGGCCCATCCACGCCGCGGTCGGTGACCACGCCGAGGACTATCTGTCGGCCTTCCCGCTGGACCGGCGGACCGCCCTCTACTCGTCGAACCTGAAGTGGACGGCGGCCGCGCTCTGGTCCGCGGCCCGCCGCCGCACGGTGATGGCTTTCGTGGCCGGCGAGGTCGTCACCACCCCCAAGTCCGCACTGGTCTATCTGATCTACGGCGCCATCGCCCGGGCGGCCCGGATCCGCGGTGGCCACGCGGTGTTCGCCGGGGTCGGCGTCAAGATCAACTCCCGTCCGTGGGTCGTGCGCGTCCTGCGGTGGATGATCGAGCCCTGCGAGATCGTCGTCGCCCGCGACCCGGCCAGCGCCGCGCTCCTCGGCACCGACAACGTCGGACCCGACTGGGCGTTCCTGGACGGTCGGACGACCGCGCCGGCCGCGGCCACCGGCCCGCAGGACCGGCGAACGGTGGCCGTCAGTCTGCGGGGCGACCAACCCGCGCCGGCGGCCGACACTGTGTCCGCGCTGGGGCGGGCGGCCAAACTGGCCGATCTGGATGTGGTCGTCATCAGCCAGGTCCGCCGGGACAACCAGCGGTGCTGCGACCTCGCCGCCCAGCTGGGCCGCGAGGTGCCCACCACCGTGGTCACCTGGGAGAGCGGGAACCACGCCGAGCACGAACGACTCGTCCGCGAGGTCTACGGGCGTTCCGCGGTCGCCGTCGGCGACCGGCTGCACGCTCTCATCGTCGCGATGACCGAGGGTGCGGTCCCGTTGACCCTGGGCAGCGAGTTCAGCCGCAAGGCCGAGAACGCGCTGCGGGCCGTCGGGTACGAGCTGCCCGGCGGTGGCCTCGGACCGGCGGTGCCCGGGGGAGGCGAGGCGATGGCCGAGGTGCTCCGTCAGGCCGCCGGATCCTCGGCGGCCAGCTGGGCCTGCGTCGAGCGGGCCCGCCGCCAGCTCCGGCAGACCCGCTCCCGCATCCGCGGTCTGCTCACCGACGGTTCGTGAGACCGGCCGGCCCCGTCAGCGGGTCCGGGCAGCCGCGTGCCGCACCCAGCTCACCCCGGCCGTCGTCGCGGTGTGCCATCGGCGCCAACCGCGCAGCATCGTGTGATCACCGCCGTCGATGACGGTCTCGTCCAACTCGGCCCCGGCCGCCGCGGCCCGGGCAAGCCAGGGCCGGGTGGTGGGCTCGGGGATGGTCCGGTCGGCCGTGCCCTGCACCACCGCCAGGGGGACCCCGTCCAGGTGGTCCACCGGATCCTGCTCGACGGCCCAGGGGGCCAGACCCACCGCGCCGATCACTGCAGTGGCACCCGCCGGCCCGGCCAGCCGGAACGCGACCCGGCCGCCCAGGGAGTGCCCCACCAGCACGATCGGCCGGTCCGGTCGCCGCGTCGAGGTCCGGGAGATGGTCTCGATCGCGGTGCGGGCGTCGTCGAGCACCGCGCGTCCGTCGCCGTTCCAGCCCCGCACCGAGTTCCGCAGGCGGTAGACCGCGGGCCGTTCCGGGCCGCGGGCGATCGCCCAGGCCACCGGGATCAGGCGCGCCGCGGCCAGGCTGGTCCGGGCGACCGGTTCGAAGGAATCGGACGAGCCGCCGTGCAGGACGAGGACGGCCAGGTCCGCCTCCGGACGGTCGGCAACCGGGACGAGGACGGCTCGGGGATCACTGCTCACCACATCCAGTATCCGGGGCCACGCGACCGGCGGATGGGTCCGCGCTTCGCACCCCTTCGTGTACGGGTGCAGGCTGGTGATCGCCGAGGGCGGCATGCCAAGCTCGTCCGATGCGCGGCGGCTCGCAGACCAGCGACGATCTGGTCACCGTTGGGGTGGTGGACGATCACCCGTTCTTCCGGGACGGCCTGATCCGCGGACTGACAGCCAGCGGCCGCGTCCGCGTGGTGGGGGACGCCGGATCCGCCCAGGAGGGTCTGGAACTGATCCGCCGCGAGCGTCCCCAGGTCGCGGTCGTCGACTACGCCATGCCCGGCATGACCGGGGCCGACCTGGTCCGGATCGTCACCCGGGACGCGCTTCCCACCCGGATCCTGATGTTGTCGGCCGACGTGGACGGGTCCGTCGTCTACCAGACCCTGCAGGACGGGGCGTCGGGTTACCTGTCGAAGGATTCCCGTCGGAGCGAGATCGTGGCCGGTGTGCTGACGGTCGCGCAGGGCCGCACCGTGCTCCCGCCCGAGCTGGCCGTGGGTCTGGTGGATCAGATCCGGTTGCGCCGCGAGACCGTGGCCGTGTCCCTGAGCGAGCGGGAGAGTCAGGTGCTGGCCGGATTCGCCGCCGGCAAGAGCATCCCGGCCCTGGCCAAGGAGCTGTTCCTGGAGCCGAGCACGGTCAAGACCCACACCCAGCGGCTGTACGAGAAGCTCGGGGTGTCCGACCGGGCGGCGGCGGTGGCCGAGGGTATGCGCCGGGGGCTGCTCGAGTGACCGGTCCGGTCCTGCGCTGGCAGGTCGGCATCCGGATCGCCCTGGCGGTCTTCGTCCTCTTCACGCTGGTCGTCCTGCCGCCGGGGGACGTGGCCGGACCGGCGTTGTTCGTCGGCCTCGGCTACGCCGTCGCGGTGGCGGCCACCTCCTGGTGGTTGCTGCGACCCGGTCCACCCGGCGGGTCGGCCGACCGGTGGGGGTGGACGGTCGCCTACCTGGACCTGGTGGCCCTCAGTGCGTTGACGATCATCAGCACCATCACCGCGGACCTGGACTGGACGGCGGACGTGCTGCAACGGGCCATCTTCGTGCTTCCCGTGCTGGCAGCCATTCAGCTCCGGCCCGCGGTGTGCGTGAGCGTGTGCGGTCCGACAGTGGTCCTGTACGTCGTCACCGGCTTCCTCACCCAGGCCGACAACGACGAGCCGACCGCCTCGATCCTGCTGCGGACGCTGCCGCTGCTGATCGTCTGCGCGGCCGCGATCGGCCTGTCCGTCGTGCAGGCCCGGAACCTGCGCGGCATTCGGGACCTGTTGCGGCAGCGGTCCGTGCTGATCGCCGACCTCGCCGCCGTCGGCCGGCGGGAACGGCGCCGGCTGGCCGACGACCTGCACGACGGCGCCCTGCAGTATCTGCTGGCCGCCCGGGGTGATCTGGAGGACCTTCGTGACACCGGCGACACGGTGGCGGCCGATCGGGTCGACGAGGCGCTGCGGCTCTCGGCCGAGCTGCTGCGCGGGACCGTCCGGGCCCTGCATCCGGCGGTGGTGACGGAGAGCGGGTTGCCCGCCGCGCTGCCGTCGCTGATCGCCCAGGTCGCCCCGCACGGTGACGAGGCACCCGAGGTGACGCTGAGCGTCGTCGACTGGCCGGCCGACCTGCGCAGCACCTCCGACCAGCTGGTCTACCTGACGGCGCGGGAACTGCTGATCAACGTCGTCCGGCACGCGGGTGCGCACCGGGTGACGGTCGACCTCCGGAAGGACCACGGCGATGCCGTGCTGGTGGTCGCCGACGACGGTCGCGGATTCGACGAGGAACGCCGCCGTCGTCGGGTGGCCGAGGGACACGTGGGCCTGGAGTCCCGGCGGGTCCGCATCGAGGCGTCCGGGGGCCGGATGTCGATCGGGCCCACCCCGGGTGGGGGGACCACCGTCACCGTTCGGGTACCGCTGGAACCGCCCGCACCGGTGGTGCCGGCGTCGTCCGCCGTCTGACGCCGGGGGAGAACGGCACGATCTGCTCCCTAGGCTGACGGGATGGCCCGCCGCACCGTGACCCCCACTGAACTCACCGAGGCCCTGCTCACCGCCCGGGACCTCACCGAGCCCGGGGCCGAGCCGGATCGCCCGACGCTGGCGGCGACGGTCCGGACCACCCTGACCGGGTTCGCGCAGCAGCATCCCGGCCGGTCGGTGGAGGTGCGGGTCCCGCCGTTCGCGGCGGTCCAGGCCATCGAGGGGCCCCGCCACACCCGCGGCACCCCGCCCAACGTGGTCGAGACCGACGGGGCCACCTGGCTGGCGCTGGCCTCCGGTCGGCTGGCCTGGGACGAGGCGGTCGCCGAGGGGCGGGTGACCGCCAGTGGAACGCGGGCGGATCTGTCGCCCTGGCTGCCGCTGGTCGCCGCCGGCTGACGGTTCGCGGGTTTCGGCCAGGACGACGGAACACCTCGGTCGGTGCGCGTCGAGGTGGCCCGGGTTCCGACGGTCGCCGGGTCCGCGAGGGCGCTCTCCGTTTACCGGAACGGCATCGGCGGCCATCTGCTGGAAACACAAACGGTATACCGTTTTTCTCGTGATCGGGAGACAGTCCTGATCTCCTCCCGATCCGAGGACGGCGATGACGGTACTGGCCACTCCCTTGCTTGATCCCGCCGCGACGGTCCTGGACGACCGGCAGCGAGCGGTGGTGCAGCGGGTCTCCGACGCCGAGCGAGCCCACATCCTGGCCCTGCCCAGCAACGACCCGCTCGATGCGAAGCTGCGGGCCCGGGTGCTGGCGACCGGCCCGGAGCTGACCGCCCAGCCCGATGCCGTCACCGCCACGCTGCGTTGCAATACAACAACTCTCGATGACGTCGCCGACCGGCTGGCGGGGGGCTTCGACCGGATCGTCCTGGTGGGTTGCGGTGACTCGCTGGCCGTCATGATGGCCGCCCGGTCCGCCCTGGAGGCCGCGCTCGGGGTGCCGTGCGAGCCCCGGCAGAGCCTGGAGTTCGCGTATTACGGACGGGACCTGCTGTCGCCGCGGACCGCGGTGCTCACGCTGTCGAGTTCCGGCGAGACCACCCGCACCGTGGAAGCGCTGATGGTTGCCCAGGGAGCCAAAGCGTATACCGTCGCCCTCACCAACGCCCCGTCCTCGACGCTGGCCACCGAGGCCGACGTCGCCCTGCTGGTACAGGCGACCCGGGTCGGCTGGCCGACCCAGTCGTCCACCGCGGCGCTCGCGCTGCTGTTGGAGCTGGCCGTGCGGATCGCCGAGCGACGCGAACTGGCGGTCGCCGCTGTGTGGCGGACGGCCCTGGACGCCCTGCCCGGCCTGATGGCCGACACCATCGCCCGGCTCACCCCGGCGATCGCCGTGATCGCCGCGGCCGAGATCGCCGCCGGGGTCGGCACCGTGCTGTTCGCCGGGGCCGGACCGAGCCTGGCCGCCGCGGTGATCGGCGCCGCCAAGGTCAAGGAGTGCACCCAGCTGCACGCGGCCGAGATCCAGACCGAGGAGTTCCACCACTACAACTCGCAGAAGGCGGGCGAGCCGCTGTTCCTCACCGCGCCGAGCGGACCGGTGGTGCCGCGGTCGGTGGACACCGGCCGGGACGCCCATCGCTGGGGTGGTCGGCTCTACGTCGTCACCACCGCGGGCGAGACCGCCTTCGACGACCTGCATCCCGAGGCGGTACTCACCGTTCCGGCCGTCCCCGAGGTGCTGTCGCCGCTGCTCACCGTGCTGCCGGCGCAGCTCGTCGGGTATCAGCTCGGCCTGGCCGCCTACGCCGCGGCCGAACGCGCCGCCGGAAGCCGATCATGAGCGGGACCCTCTGCTGCGTCGGCAATCTCACCATCGACGTCGCCGTTGCTCCGGACCTCTCGGCCGTCGAGTCGGCCGGCGGCGACGCCCTCTACGCCGCGCTGGCCGCCCGGCTCGTCGGTGGCCGGCCCCGGGTGCTCGCCCCGATCGGCGCCGACGCCACCCCCGCCCTGGTCGATGCGATCCGCGCGAGCGGCACCGACCCGTCCGCCCTGCCGCGCCGGGCCGACCCCACCGTGCGCAACGTCGTCCGCTACGACGCCACCGGCGGGCGGACCTGGGAGCTGGTGCACGGCGAGGCGAACTTCGAGGCGATGTCCGTCTGGCCGGCCGATGTGGACGACGAGGCCCGGCAGGCCGACGGGATCCTGCTGTCGGCCATGGCGTTGCGCCCCCAGGTCGAACTGGCCGGCTGGCTGCGGCCCCGGACCGCGGCGGTCGTCTACTTCGACCCGCAGGAGGACTACATCGCCGGGAACGAGGACGCCGTCCGCGCCGCCGTCGCCGGCTGCGACGTCTTCCTGCCCAGCGAGGTCGAGGCCCACGCCCTGGCCGGCACCACCGATCCGGCCGTTGCCTGCCGGGAGTTCCTGGCGCTCGGCCCCCGCGTCGTCGTCATCACCCTGGCCGAGAACGGGTGCTGCATCGCCACCGCCGAGGCGCCCCAGCCGGTCTTCCTGCCGGCCGAGCGGGTCGAGCCGGTCGACAGCACCGGAGCCGGGGACGCCTTCGCCGGCGCCTTCGCGGCCGTCCACCTGCGCACCGGCGACCCGATCGCCGCGGCGCGGGCCGGGTCCCGGGCCGCCCGGGCCGCGGTGTCCGGCCACGGGATCGACGGTCTGCTGACCGCCACCGCGGAGCCGGCCCGATGACCCGCATCACCGTCGTCAACCCCAACACATCGGCCGAGCTGACCGCGGCGATCACCACCGCGGCCCAGGCGGTCGCCCCGCTCGGCGTCGAGATCCACGGTGCGCAGCCCGATGTCGGGGTGCCCAGCGTGGAGAGCCACACCGAGGAGCAGTTCGCCGCCGTCGGCGTGCTGGAACTCGTCCGTCGGCACGATGCCGTCACCGACGCGTTCGTGGTCGCCTGCTTCGGGGACACCGGGGTGGCCGCCGCCCGCGAGGTGGCCTCCGGCCCGGTGATCGGGATGACCGAGGCCGCGTTGCAGACCGCCTGCCTGGTGGCCGAGCGGTTCGCCGTCATCACCCTGCCGCCGCGCACCGCGGCCCACAGCCACCGCGTCGTGCACGCGCTCGGGCTCGGACACCGCTGTGTGGTCTCCGCGGTCGACACCGGGGTGGCCGACCTGCTGGACGGGTCGACCCACCTGCTGGAGACCTTCGCGACGGCGGCCTGGGCGGCGCGGGAACAGGACGGCGCCGAGGCCATCGTGCTCGGCTGCGCCGGACTGGCCGACCTGGTCGAACCGCTCTCGGAAACGGTGGGAATGCCGGTCATCGACGGGGTCGCCGCCGCGGTCGGCCTGGCCAGCAGCCTGCTGGCCATGGGCGTGGGCACCTCCCGGGCCCAGACCTTCGCGCCGATGACGGTCCCCGCCCTCCGGCTGGCCGAGGGCATCGCATGACCACCCTGTTCCGCAACGTCCTGGTCTACGACGAGACGGCCCCCGCCGGGATGACCGGGCCGACCGACGTGCTGGTCGTCGGTGACCGGATCACGGCCGTCGCGCCGGCCCAGCTCCCGCCGGACGGTGCCCGGGTGATCGACGGTGCCGGGCGACACCTGGTGCTGCCTGGCCTGATCAACGCCCACTTCCACTCACCGGCCAACCACCTGCGCGGTTCGGTCCCCAGTCAGCCGCTCGAGACCTTCATGCTGGCCGAGTCTCCCGCCGACCCGGCCCTGGCGCCCACCCCGCGCGAGGCCTACCTGCGCACCATGCTCGGGGCCATCGAGATGCTGCAGCGCGGCATCACCACCGTGCAGGACGACGCGTTCCTGATGCCCACCCCGGACCCGGAGATCATCGACGCGGTCGCCGCCGCCTACCGCGACAGCGGCATCCGGGCCTGGCTCGCCCTGGATCAGCCCGAGCTGGCCGAGGCGCAGAAGCTGCCCTTCGTCGACGAGATCACCGACCCGGCCATCCGTTCGACCTTCGACGCCCCGGCCCCGGCGCCGGCGTCGGAACTGCTCGCCGCCTACGACCACCTGATCGGCACCTGGCACGGCGCCGCGGACGACCGCATCCGGGCGGCGGTGTCCGTCTCCGCCCCGCAGCGGGTCGGGCTTGGCTACTTCGCCGCGCTGGACGACCTGGCCCGCCGGCACGACATCCCGCTCTACGTCCACATGCTCGAGACCAAGGTGCAGCGCACCCTGATGACCGAGCAAGCCCGCTTCGGCGGACGGTCGGTGGTCGGCTGGACCGCGGACGCCGGGCTGCTCGGGCCGCAGACCAACGTCATCCACGCCGTCTGGGTCGACCACGTCGACATGGCGACCCTGGCCCACAGCGGCGCCACAGTCGTGCACAACCCGGTCAGCAACCTGCGGCTGGGCAGCGGCGTGATGCCCTGGCGGGCCATGCTCGACCACGGCGTCCCGGTCGCCCTCGGCACCGACGAGGCCATCTGCGACGACACCATCAACGTGTGGACCGTGGCCAAGCTGGCCGGCCTGCTCCACAACGTCGCCGGCCGTGGCATGGACGAATGGCCCACCGCCCGCGAGGTGCTCGACGCGCTGTGGAGCGGCGGTGCGCGGGCCGTCCGGCGCTCCGGTGAGCTGGGGGTCGTCGCCCCCGGCGCGCTGGCCGACCTCGCGCTGGTCGACCTGCACGGCATCGCGTTCACGCCCTTGAACGACCTACGCCAGCAACTGGTCTACGGCCAGGACGGCCGGGACGTCGTGCTGACCATGGTCGCCGGGACGGTGGTCGCCGAGCACGGCCGGCTGTCCCTGGTCGACCAGGACGCCCTGCTCGACGAGGCCCGCGACACCTTCGCCCGCCGGCAACCCGCCCTGGCGGCCGCCCGGGCCGAGTCCGGGAAGCTGCTGCCCGCCTACCGCCACATCGCCGACCGCGCCGCGGCCACCGACGTCGGGTTCAGCCGCTGGCTGGTCCCCGCCCCCGGTGATGCGAGCCCCGCGCCCGTCGTCCCGCACGCCTTCCGGAAGGACACACCATGACCAGCCCAGCGGGGTACCGGTACTCGGCCCTGCCCACCCGCCCGCACGGCCACTGGCCCCGCGGGAAGTCGCTCGCCGTCGTGGTCTGCGTCGGGGTCGAGGCCTACCGCTTCGGCGACGGTCACACCGAGGACGTACTGCCCGGTGTCCCGGCGCCCGACCTGGTGAACACCGCCTGGCGCGACTACGGCAACCGGGTCGGGGCGTTCCGGCTGTTCGACCTGCTCGGCCGCCTCGGCATCCCGCCGACCGTGCTGCTGAACACCGACGTCTACGACGAGGCGCCGCAGGTGCTGGCCGCCGCCCGGGCGATCGGCGGCGAGATCGTCGCCCACGGCCGGTCCAACTCCGATTCCCTGGCCGGGATGAAGCCGGACGCCGAGGGCGCGTACCTGGCCGACGTCGCCCGGCGCATCGAGCAGGAGGAGGGCGCCGCACCCGGCGGCTGGTCGAGCCCGTGGCTGACCCACACCCCGGCGACGCTGGATCTGCTGGCGGCCAACGGCTATCGCTACCTGCTCGACCTGCGGCTGGACGACCAGCCCGTCTGGTTGCCGACGGCGTCGACCCCCCTGCTGGCGATCCCGTACAACGCCGAGATCAACGACTCGTCGACGATGATCGGCCGGCAGGTCGGACCGCACGAGTTCGCGGCCATGATCGACGACGAGTTCGCGGTGCTCCGCGCGGAAGCCGCCGAGCGGCCCCTGGTGATGAGCATCGTCCTGCACTCGTTCATCAGTGGGGCCCCGTTCCGGGCGCACGCGGTCGGTCAGGCGCTGCAGCGGCTGGCCCGCGACGGGTCGGTCTGGTTCACCACCCCGGCCGCGTTGCACGAGGCCGTCATGGCCCAGCCCGAGCTGTTCCCGCAGCCGGTCGACCGGCTGCCGGCCGGGGCCGCGTCGTGAAGCGCGGTCGCGGGGCAGTCGGGAAGACGGCCACCCCCGGGTCGACCCCCGACGGGCCGGTCGCGGTGGTGCGGGACTACTCGTTGTCGCTGGTGCGCAACGGTGTTCGTAGCGAGGTGCTGCACGGGATCGACCTGGAGATCGGCCGCGGCGAGGTGCTCGGCCTGGTCGGCCAGTCCGGATCGGGCAAGAGCATGCTCGCCCTGAGCCTGCTCGGGTTGCTGCCGGCCGACTCCCAGCCGCAGACCGGCGGATCGGTCGTCGTCGCCGGGGTCGACATGGTGTCGGCGCCGGAGTCGCAGCGCCGGGCCGTGCGGCGCGACTCGCTCGGCGCGATCTTCCAGGACCCGATGACGTCGCTGAACCCGACCATGCGGATCGGCCGGCAGATCGGCGAGGTCACCGGCGACGACGCCGTCTCGATCGGGCTGCTGCAGACCGTCGGCGTCCGGGACGCCCCGGCCCGCCTCACGGTGTTCCCGCACGAGCTCTCCGGTGGGCTGCGCCAGCGGGTGATGGCCGCGATCGCCGTCGCCGGGCGCCCCGCGCTGGTCGTGGCCGACGAGCCGACGACCGCGTTGGACGTCACCGTCCAGGCCCAGCTGCTGGAGCTGCTCCGCGAGCTGCGGGACGACTTCGGCTGTTCCGTCCTGCTCATCACCCACGACCTCGGCGTGGCCGACCAGATCGCCGACCGGCTGGCCGTCCTGCACCACGGCGAACTGGTCGAGGTCGGCCCGGCCGCCGCCGTCGTCCGCGACCCGCAGCACGAGTACACCCGCTCCCTGCTGGCCGCCCGGCTCACGCTGCGGATGCCCCGTGACGACCGGTTCGACCGCGCCACCGACGCCGACGACGCGACGGACACCCCGCCGGCGGTCCGACTCACGTCGGTGCGCAAGGAGTTCCGCGTCCGGGCCGGCCGGCGCCGGGGGACCACGCTCATTGCGGTGGACGGCGTCGACCTGGACATCCCGCCCGGCGAGTCGCTGGCCGTGGTGGGGGAGAGCGGCTCGGGCAAGTCGACCCTGCTCCGCATGATCGCCGGGCTCGAGCAGCCCACCGCCGGGTCGATCACCCTGCACGGCCCCGGCGGTGGGCCGCAGATGGTCTTCCAGGACGCCGGGTCGTCGCTCACCCCGTGGCTGACCATCGGCGAGCTGCTCGGCGAACGGCTGCGCGGCGAGCACCTGAGCCGCACCGCGACCCGGGAACGGGTGGTCGCCGCGCTCGGCGCGGTCGGTCTGCCCCCCGAGGTCGCCGACGCCCGGCCCGGTGAGCTGTCCGGGGGCCAACGGCAGCGGGTCGGCCTGGCCCGGGCCACCATCGTCCCGCCCACCGTCCTGCTGTGCGACGAACCGACCAGCGCACTCGACACGTCGATGGCCCGCACCGTGCTCGCCCTCATCCGTGACCTGCGGGCCCGGCTGGGGATGACCGTGCTGTTCGTGACCCACGACCTGGCCGTCGCCCGGCTGATGGGCGACCGGATCGCCGTCATGCAGCAGGGCCGGGTCGTCGAGCTGGGACCGGCCGAACAGGTCATCGCGGAACCCCGCGAGGAGTACACCCGGACGCTGCTGGCGGCCGTGCCCGAGATCGTCGGAGAGGTGGCCTCATGAGCAGTATCGCGGTGGCCGCGCCGTCCCGGTTCCGACGGTCCGTGGTCCGGGCCGGCGGCATGCCCCGGCCACTGGCCCTGGCCGGGGTCGGACTGCTGGCCCTGATCACCCTGCTGGCGCTGACCGCCCGGCTGCTCGCGCCGCACGACCCGGTGCAACCGGTCGGCGCGATCAACCTGCCGCCGCTGTCCGCCGGGTTCCCGCTGGGCACCGACGGGATCGGTCGGGACCTGTTGTCCCGCACGCTGGTCGGTATCCAGGTCAGTTGGCTCTCCGCGCTGGCGGTGGTGGCCAGTGGCCTGATCATCGGCGGCCTGGTCGGGCTCGTCGCCGGCGCCACCGGCGGCTGGGTCGACACCGTCCTGATGCGCGTCACCGACCTGTTCCTGGCCCTGCCCGGCGCTCTGGTGGCCATCGCCATCGTCGCCGCCCTCGGCCCCGGTCTGACCAACACGCTCGTCGGTGTGGCCATCGTGTGGTGGCCGTACTACGCCCGCATCGTGCGGGGTGAGGTGCGGGCGCTGGCCGTCCGGCCGCACGTCGAGGCGGCCCGGCTGGCCGGAGTCGGACCGGTCCGGATCGTCACCCGCCATCTGCTGCCCGGCATCGTGCCGACGGCGATCGTCACCGCCAGCCTGGACATCGGCAACGTCGTCCTGCTGCTGGCCGGGCTGTCGTTCCTGGGGTTGGGCCAGCAGGCCCCGGCCCCCGAACTGGGCGCCGACAGCGCCCGGGCGCTGTCCCAGGTGCTGTCCCAGTGGTGGGTGCCCGGCATCCCGGGTCTCGCCGTCCTGCTGCTGTCCCTGGTCGCCAACGTCGGCGGCGACGCCGTCCGCAGTCTCGTCCCGGTCCGGAGGTAACGGCCATGCTCTCCTTCCTGGCCCGACGGGTCGCCGCCGCGGCGGGCATCCTGCTGGTGCTGACGTTCGTCATCTTCTGGCTCGGGCAGATCGCGCCGGGCGACCCGGCCCGGGCGTACGTCGGCGCGAATGCCTCGCCCGAGGCGGTCGCAGCGGCCCGGCAGCAGCTGGGGATGAACGACCCGTTCCTCACCCAGTACCTGCACTTCCTGGGCGGGTTGCTCACCGGCGACTTCGGCCAGTCGCTGCGGACCCGTCAACCGGTCGCCGCCGACCTCGGCGTCTACGTCCCGGCCACGGTGCAGCTGGTGCTGGTCGCCTTCGTCATCGCGCTGGTTCTGGCGGCGCTGTACGCGATCTCGTCCGTGCGGGGCTGGCTGGGGGGCACCGTCGGCCGCAGTGCGCTGCTGCTGCTGGCCACGGCGCCGCCGTTCCTGCTGGCCATCGTCGGGATCATCGTGTTCTTCGGCCAGCTGCACTGGCTGCCCGCCCGCGGCGCCGGCGACTACGAGGACCCGGGGCCGACCGGGATGCTGCTGGTGGACACCGCGCTGCACGGCCAGGTCGACGCCTTCCTGGACGCGCTGGCCCACGTGGTGCTGCCGGCCACCGTGCTGGCCATCGCCCCGGCCGTGGCCATCGGCCGGATCCTGCGGTCGTCCCTGGAGGGGGTGCTGCACATCGACTACGTGCGCACCGCCCGGTCCAAGGGCCTCACGGAGGGCCAGGTATTGCGCCGGCACGTGGTGCGCAATGCCATCGGCCCCGGTCTGTCCATGGCCGGTCTGCAACTCGGGTTCATGTTCGCCGGGGTGGTCGTCGTCGAGCAGGTCTTCTCCTGGCCCGGCATCGGCAACTACCTGGCGGCGTCGATCCCGGTCGACGACTTCCCGGCCATCGCCGGGGTGACGCTCGTCCTCGGAACCATCTACGTCCTCACGACCCTCGTCGTCGACCTGCTGCAGGCCGTCGCCGACCCCCGGGTCGCCACCGGCTGACGCGACCCACCCGCGCCCGCAGTGTCGCGGGACTGCTCCACCCGCACCCGTCCGCACCGTCCAACGGTGCTTGCCGCACGCCCCCGTGCCTCCCGTCGTCCCGCGCCCACCTCGCCCCGCCAAGGAGTCTGTCGTGTCTGCTCGCCGTCCACTGCGCCGGATCGGCTGCGCTGCAGCCGCTCTCGCGCTCGTCCTGTCCGTCGCGGCCTGCAGTTCAGGCACCAAGACGTCGTCGGCCGCGGCCAGCGACCCGGCCGCCGCGCCGACCGACGGGGTGCTCACCGTCGGCCTGCTCGGCGACATCGGCCAGCCGCCGGACCCGGACATCTACTACGCCAACAACGGCACCGCGATCATGATCAACGCCTACGAAGGCCTCGTGCAGTACAAGAACGACACCGACCAGGTGGAGATCGCACCGCGGCTGGCCGAGTCGTGGGAGGTCAACTCCACCAACGACGTCTACACCTTCCACCTGCGCAAGGGCGTCACGTTCCACGACGGCACCCCGTTCACCTCGGCCGCCGTCGACGTCGCCTTCCAGCGCCGCATCGCGGTCAAGGGCGGCGCGGCGTACATGGTCGCCGGGGTGACCAAGGTCGAGACCCCCGACGACTACACCGCTGTCGTACACCTGGACGCTCCGAACACCGCGTTCCTGAGCTACCTGGCGTCGCCGTTCGGCCCGAAGATGGAGTCGCCCACCGGGTTGCAGGCCAACGCCGGCTCCGACAACGCCCAGACCTACCTCACCACCCACGATCTGGGCACCGGGCCCTACCAGCTGACCACCGCGCAGACCGGGGTGAAGTACACCCTGACCCGGTACGACGGCTACTGGGGCACCAAGTCCCCGTTCACCACCGTCGAGCTGCCGGTCTACACCGACCCGTCCGCGCTGGAGCTCGCCTTCGACAACGGCACGGTGGACACCATCGTCGCCGCGCTGCCGTCCTCCAGCCTGGGCAAGTACACCGGCAACTCAGCCGTCTCGAACTACTTCCTGCCGACGCTGCAGGGCGCCATGGTGACGGTCAACCCGAGCCACGCGTTCTTCGCCGACGCCCCCGCCCGGGTCGCGTTCCTCAAGTCCATCGACCAGTCGGCGCTGGTGTCCCAGGTGCTCGGCCAGCGCTCCGAGGTCGCGACCACCATGTACGCCAAGGGCATGATCCCCGGCGGTCAGGACAAGCAGGCGATCTCCTACGACGCCTCGGCGCTGAAGGACTACGTCGCCGGGCTGCCGGCCGGGACCGAGAAGAAGCTGGTCATCGGCTACGCCAACGGCAACGTCAACGCCCAGTCGATGACCAACATCGTGGTGGCCAACCTGCAGGCCGCCGGGCTCGACGCGTCGGCCCAGGGCTACGACACGTCGACCGTGTTCGGCTGGATCAACGACCCGACCCAGGGTCCGGACGCCTTCATCGACGGCAACAACGGCCCGGACGGCGGTGATCCGTACATGTGGGGTCACGTGTTCTGGGACGCCTCCGGCGGCATCAACTACTTCGGCTGCCAGTCCACCGAGGTCAACGACCTGCTCAATCAGGCCGTCGGCACCGGTGACACCGCCACCTACGTGAAGGCCGGTGACCTGTACGGACAGACCGGCTGCTTCCTCAACCTGTCCTACAACAAGGACTGGGTGGTGGCGCGGCCCTGGCTGACCGGGGTGCCGGCCAGCCAGAATCTGGGGGCCAACGAGCTCAACTTCTCACTGCTGGGCATCGGCAGCTGACCGGACGCGGGCCGGGACCGTGCCGTCACGGTCCCGGCCCGCGCACCATCTGCGCCGTCCGCGACGATCGGGTGGCCGCGCAAGACCGCCGGGCACCATCCGGCGGAACCACAGAGGGGGATCGATGACCGGGACCGCGACGCCGATCGGGGCGGCCGCCGGCGCGGGGCGGGCCACCGCCGTCGACGCCGGCCCGCCGGGGGACCACGCTGCCGCCGCGGGCGACGGGCGCTCGCCGTCGCTGTCGCGCAGCATCTACGCCACGGTGCGGGAGCGCATCATCCTCGGCCAGTACCCGCAGGGCAGCCGCCTGCCGGAGGCCAGGATCGGTGAGGAGCTGCACGTCTCCCGGGTGCCCCTGCGCGAGGCGGTGCCGCTGCTGGAACGCGACGGATTCGTGCACACGTTCCCGCGGCGTGGCGCGGTCGTGGCCAGCTGGGACGGCAAGGCCATCGACGACCTGTTCGACGTGCGGCTCGCCCTGGAGGTCGGCGCCGCCCGTCACGCCGCCCGGCGCGCCGCGCTCGGCCGCTCGCTCGATCCGCTGGACGCGGCCCTGGCGGCCTCCCAGCGGGCGGTCACCGCGGGGGACGCCTACGGCATCGCCTGCGCGTCCACCGCCTACCACGAGGCCGTCGTCGCCGTCGCCGCCAACGACCTGCTGCTGCGCATGATGCGGACCATCTCCGGGCGCATCACCTGGCTCTTCTACCTGTCCAGCGGACTGCCGGCCGACGATGCGCTGACCGAACACGTCGCCCTGCGCGACGCCATCGCCTCGGGCAACGAACGCCTCGCCGAGTCCGTGGCCTACGCCCACATCGAGCACGACCGCCGCCCGACCTTCGCAGCCATGGGGATGGCGGCGGACGTCGTCCGCCCGTGAGGGGATCGGCACTCTCACACCGGTCGCATCTTCCGGGAGCCCTCCGGCCAGGTACAGTGGGGTACCGCTGATTCCCCCGCAGTCGCCCGGCAGAGGAGCACGGTTTCGTGGGTAAAGGTCCGTCTCCGGCCCTGACTAGTTCCGATCCCCTACCTTCGGCTCGATCCCTCCCGATCACCCCGGTCACCGGGAGTCCGGGTTGTGGTGGTCCGTCCGGTATCGAGGTGGACGCCGACCCGCGTGAGGAATGCGGTGTCTTCGGCGTCTGGGCCCCGGGTGAGGAAGTCGCCAAGCTCTCCTACTACGGCCTGTACGCGCTGCAGCACCGCGGCCAGGAGGCCGCCGGCATCGCCGTCGCCGACGGCTCGCAGATCGTGGTGTTCAAGGACCTCGGCCTGGTCTCCCAGGTCTTCGACGAGCAGACGCTGTCGTCCCTGCACGGGCACATCGCCGTCGGGCACTGCCGGTACTCCACCACCGGGTCCACCACCTGGGAGAACGCGCAGCCGACGTTCGCCACCACCGAAGTCGGCTCCGGTATCGCGCTCGGCCACAACGGCAACCTCGTCAACACCGTCGAGCTGGCCGCCCGGGTCGCCGCCCTGCCGGACACCTTCCGCCGCGGCAAGTGCTCCACCGATTCCGACGTCCTGACCCGGCTGCTCGCGGCCCAGTCGGCCGACTCCGGGTTGGAGGCGGCGGCCATGGAGCTGCTGCCCACCCTGGAGGGCGCGTTCTGCTTGGTGTTCTGCGACGAGCACACCCTCTACGCCGCCCGCGATCCGCACGGCGTCCGCCCGCTGGTGCTCGGCCGGCTCGACCGTGGCTGGGTCGTCGCCTCGGAGACCGCGGCGCTGGACATCGTCGGCGCGTCCTTCGTCCGTGAGGTCGAGCCGGGTGAGCTGCTGGCCATCGACGCCGACGGTCTGCGCAGCGAGCGGTTCGCCAACCCCACCCCCAAGGGCTGCGTCTTCGAGTACGTCTACCTGGCCCGCCCGGACACCACCATCTCCGGCCGCGGGGTGCAGGCCACCCGCCTGGAGATCGGTCGCCGGCTGGCCCGGCAGTCGCCCGTCGAGGCCGACCTGGTCATCCCGACCCCGGAATCGGGTACGCCCGCGGCCATCGGGTACGCCGAGGCCTCCGGCATCCCCTACGGCCAGGGGCTGGTCAAGAACGCCTACGTCGGACGGACCTTCATCCAGCCGTCGCAGACGATCCGTCAGCTCGGCATCCGGCTCAAGCTGAACCCGCTGCGCGACGTCATCCGCGGCAAGCGGCTCGTCGTGGTCGACGACTCGATCGTCCGGGGGAACACCCAGCGGGCCCTGGTCCGGATGCTGCGGGAGGCCGGCGCGCTCGAGGTGCACGTCCGCATCGCTTCGCCGCCCGTGCGGTGGCCCTGCTTCTACGGCATCGACTTCGCCTCCCGCGCCGAGCTGATCGCCAACGCCGGGGACGTCGAGTCGGTCCGCCGGTCGATCGGTGCCGACACCCTCGAGTACGTCTCGATGGACGATCTGGTGGCCGCCTCCGAACAGCCGAAGAACCGGCTCTGCGCGGCGTGCTTCACCGGCGAGTACCCCATCCCGATCCCCGCCCAGGTCGGCAAGCACGTCCTGGAGGGCATCGCCCGCGGCGTGTCCAGCCCGAACGGGGTCACCGCCGTTCCCGGCCGCCCGGCCAGCGATCCGCACCTGCGGCCCGGGGTCGGTGAACCCGCCCGCGGTGTGGCCGGGCCCGCCGCCCCGGTGACGTCCGCCGGCTACGGCGCCGAGGACGCGCTCAGCCGACCCTGACGGCGTCGCTCCGGCCGGAGCGCGCCCCCTGTTCCCCTGCACCAGTCGTCACCGACGACCCCAGCCGGAAGGCGACCCACCAGTGAGCACGCGACACCCCATCGGATCCGGCGCCACCTATGCGGGAGCGGGTGTGTCCATCCAGGCCGGTGAGGACGCCGTCGACCTGATCCGCCCGCACACGCAGCGGACCCACCGGTCCGAGGTCATCGGCAGCATCGGCGGGTTCGCGTCCCTGTTCCGCATGCCGCAGCACAAGTACCGCGACCCGCTGCTGGCCTCCTCCACCGACGGCGTGGGCACCAAGTCGGCCATCGCGCAGGCGATGGACGTCCACCACACGATCGGCATCGACCTGGTGGCGATGGTCGCCGACGACCTGGTCGCCTGTGGTGCCGAACCGCTGTTCCTGCAGGACTACATCGCCTGCGGGCAGTTGGATCCCGAGAAGATCGCCAAGGTCGTCGAGGGCATCGCGACCGGTTGCGTGCAGGCCGGCTGCGCACTGGTCGGCGGCGAGACCGCCGAGCACCCCGGTCTGATGGCCCCCGAGGACTACGACCTGGCCGCCACCGCGGTGGGGGTCGTCGAGGCCGAGAACGTCCTCGGCCCGGAGCGGGTGCAGCCCGGTGACGTGGTGCTCGGCCTCGGCTCCTCCGGGATCCACTCCAACGGCTACTCGCTGGTCCGCCACGTGCTGCTGGACATCGCCCGGTTGCCGCTGGACGGGCACGTCGAGGAGTTCGGCCGCACCCTGGGCGAGGAGCTCCTGGAGCCCTGCCGGATCTACGCGCTGGACTGCCTGGCCCTGGCCCGGGAGACCGACGTGCACGCCTACGCCCACATCACCGGCGGCGGCCTGGCCGGCAACCTGGCCCGCGTGATCCCGGCCGGACTGACCGCGCACCTGGACCGGCGGGCCTGGACTCCGCTGCCGGTCTTCAACTACATCGCCAGCCACGGGCGGGTGCCCAAGGAGGAGATGGAGTCCGCCTTCAACATGGGCATCGGCATGGTCGCCGTGCTGCCGGCCGAGGACGTGGACCGCGCTCGCGCGATGCTGACGGCCCGGCACGTCTGGAACGTCGTCCTCGGGACCGTCGAGAAGGCCGACGGCGTCAAGAGCGTGGACGCGGCCAAGGTCGACGGGGCGGCGAAGACCGCCACCCGCGCCAACGTCGACCGGGTCGTCATGACCGGGGAGCACCCGCGCTTCTGAGCGCCACCCCGGGTCGTCCCCAGCGATTCCGTCGCGCCGGTCGACAGGTCCGGACGTAGGCTCCGTGACCGGTCGGCCGCCCGGGCGCCCCAGCCCGGGTGCCGGTGGGAGGCACCTGTGGACATCCGCTTCGTTCGGACGGCGCACCCGGCCCCGGGGTCGCCGGCGCCCGACGGGCCGGTGACCGAGGGGCCGGTGACCGATCACGAGCCGGCCGAGCTGCCCGTGCTGCTCACCCGGACGGACGGCATCGTCTGGGTCGACGTCCCGACATGGGACGACGCGGCCGAGCGCATCCTCGCCGACGCCTTCGCCTTCCACCCGCTGGCCATCGCCGACTGCCGCGAACGGCGTCAGGTGCCCAAGGTGCACGTGTATGGCGACCACGTGTTCGTCGTGCTGCACGCTCCGTCGGCGGGTCGGGCCGGTCACGTGCACTACGTCGAGCTCGACCAGTTCATCGGGCCGAACTATCTGGTCACGGTGCACGGCCCGTTGAACCCCGCCGTCGACCCGGACGAGGCCATGGTCGAGGTCAGGTCCGCCCTGCGCCGGATCGTCGACGGCCGGTTCCGGCCGGAACTGCCCTTCGAGATCTCCTATGCGTTGGTCTCAGCGCTGTGCGGGCGGCTGCGCGACTACACGGCCACGCTCACCGGTGAGGTGTGGGACCTCGAGAAGCGGGTGACCGGGGGACATCTCGGTGACGTCGAGCAGTTCCTGGAGGAGCTGTTCCGGACTCGTCACGGCCTGATCACCGTCCGCACGATGGCCGCCCTGAGCCGGGAGGTGTACGCGCGGATGGCCCGCATCAATGTTTTCGGCACGAAGCGGGGGCACCGCCTGCTGCAGGACACCGTCGACCAGTTCGATCGGCTGGCCGCGATGGCCCACAGCCAGAAGGACTACCTGCAGGGCACGATCGAGTTCTACCAGACCCGTACCAACACCAAGATGACCATCGCCGCCGAACGGTTGGCCGTCATCGCCGCCGTGACGCTGCCGATCACGGCCCTGTCCTCGGTGCTCGGGATGAATCTCATCGTCAACGACGAGACCCACTACGTCAGCCTGTCGGTGACCCTGACCGTCATGCTGATCATGTCCGTCACGCTGCTGGTGTGGGCCAAACGCAAAGGCTGGTGGTGACCTCCCGGTCGGCCCTTCAGGAGCGCAGGGTGGTCGACGGGGCCTCCCCGAAACGACGCCGGTAGTCGCCGGCGAACCGTCCGAGGTGCGTGAACCCCCAGCGGAACGCGACGTCGGTGACGGTCAGGGAGCTGCGATCGGCGGCCCGCAGGGCGGTGTGCACGCGTTCCAGGCGGACGTCACGCAGGTACTCGGTGGGCGTGGTGTCGAGGTACTGCCGGAAACCCTGCTGCAGGGCCCGCACGCTCATCCCGGTGGCCTGCGCGATGTCCTCGACGGTCAGCGGTTCGTCGGCGTGATCGTCTATGAGTTCCGCGGCCCGGCGGACGAGCCGGGGGATCGGGGCCCGGGCCGGCCCGTGCAGGGCATCGCTATGGCTGTGCGGCTGCAGCGTGAGGAGCTGGGTGAGCAGCAGACTGCGGAACTGCAGCAGGGCCGCGGCGTCGTGCACCAGGGTGCCCTCGTCGTCCGCTTCCAGCCGGAACAGGTCGACCAGCCGACGCCAGGATCGCGCGGCGGCCGTGGTGAGGTCCAGCTTCGGCGAGAAGCGCAGCGGGCCGCGCACCACGGACCCGGTGAGGGCCCGCAGCTGCTCCTCCAGCGCGGCGCGTTCGATCCGGACGATCAGTTGCGGGCTGTGGGCCGCGCGGCGCACGGTGGTCGGTTCCCGGAGTGACAGGACGGCGCCGGTCGACCGGTCCGCGTCGACGGTGTCTCCCGCGCACGTCACGGTGGAGTGGCCGCCGAGCGGGATCTCGACCAGGATCACGTCGCCCGAGCCATGGGTCGTGATGTGCACGGCGGCGCCGTAGTCCAGGACGGTGACGCCGATGTCGCCGGCCTGGACCGCGCGGTAGCGGGTGGCCAGCGGGGCCGAGCGGTCGGCGAGTTCGAGGGTGTGCGGGCAGAAGGCGGCACCGACGACCTCCCGGGTCTCGTCGACGTCGGCGCTCCGCAGCACCGTGCGGGCGAGCGTCGGCAGCGGCCGGGGCCCGCGGAGTCCGGGATGCGGGGCGGGTGCACGTTCGGCGGTGGCGGCGGTCACGGGGCTCACACTCCTTCACGACGGCGGACGTCGCGGGCGGAGCGTATGACTGTTTTCGATCGAACGTCAACGAAATGACATGTCGACGGTGTAACGAACGGGCGGCCGGGGCTACCCGGCCGCCCGTCCCGATCAGCGGACGGCGACCCGGCGGTCGGCCGGACGGAGCACGGTCGTCCGCAGAGCCGGGTAGGCGATGAGCACCACGACGAGCGCGACCACGAAACCGAGGGACGTCACCCCGGTCTCCTGCAGGACGCCACCGAGGACGGCCGCGCCGACCACGGAGATCACCCCGGCCCAGTTGACCGACTCGGTCTCGGCCGGGTCGGCCACCCGGCGGCGGCGGACGATGAAGTAGTCGGCGATGATCACGCCGGCCAGCGCGGTGGTGGTGACACCGAGGATGCCCAGGTAGCTGCCGATCAGGCCGAGGATGTCGCCGGCGACCATGATCAGGGCGATGACGTTGCCGACGACGACCATGGTGACCCGGCCCGGGCTGCGGCCGAAGAGCCCGTCGGCCAGGTTCGACAGCGAGAGCGAACCGCTGTAGGTGTTCAGCACCTGCGCCTTGACCTGCGCGACGTACATGAGGATGAAGCCGAGGGTGCCGGCCAGCACGATGAAGAACGCGCCGGAGTTGTTGGCGATCATCCAGGCCAGCTTGTCGGCGACGGTCTCGCCCTGCTGGGTGGCCGCGATCGCCGGATTGGCGGTGAGGTAGTCGCTGACCACGCCGGACCCCGCGTGGATGAGGATGGTGCCGAGCACCACGACGACGACGTCGATCATGATCGCGCCACCGACGGCCAGGATGCCGACGTCCCTGGTCGACCGGGCGTACCGGGCGAAATCGGCATCGACCAGGGCCAGCGCGCCGGCTGAGCCGGCCAGGATCGACAGCACCGCGGTGAACCGGGCCCCGTCGCTCTCGAAGCCGGGCACCGCGGGTCCGGCGGCGAACAGTTCACCGAGGGACAGCGACGAGTCGCGCAGCGCCACGAAGGCCAGGACGACCGTGAGCGCGACGAACGCGACCAGCAGGATCATCGACGTCTTCTGCACCAGGGGCAGCCCGAAGACGGTCAACGCGATCCAGACCAGGGTGAGCACGCCGTAGATCAGCACCGCGTTCAGCAGGCTCGGGGCCCACCCGAACATGAACAGCGTGCCGTAGTACAGCAACGCGTTCTCCAGGGCCAGGAAGCCCAGGATCATGAACGCGAAGATCAACGAGGCCAGTGCCGATCCCCGCGTGCCCAGACCGTAGAAGCGGGCCGTCACCGTGCTGGACGTGCCCGACTTGTACGCGACGTGACCGACGAGCCAGCCGAGGGTCCCGCCGAACACCGTCACCACCACCCCGGCCAGCAGGCCCCACCAGACACCGGCGATCAACGTCACCGTTCCGCCGATGGCCAGCTGGATGAGGGTGGAGGCGATGCCGGCCGTGTTGGTCATCAGACCCCACCCGGAGCGCCGTTCGGAGTCGGGGACCGCGGTGAGGGCGTGATCCTCCATCTGGGCCCGGCGGGCCGGCTCCGCCGCGAAATCGTCTGCCATCGGTCGTCCTTTTCGAAGGTGGGTCCTGCGAGTGGGCGAGACGTTAGGGGTCCCACCCGGACCGCACCATCCGCCCGACGCGCCCGTTGTCCGCATTCCGCCGACGACCTCAGCGGCGCGTTGACAGCGCTGTGACCAGCCCTTTCGATGCCCACATCCCGCTCGACACCCCGTGCTGCGCAAGGAGTCCGATCCATGACCGAGCCCGTAGCGGCGCCCCGCGTCTCACCCGCCTTCTCGCACGTGGGGGTGACCGTGCCGGATCTGGACGCCGCGATCCGCTGGTATACCGAGACGCTCGGCGCCTACCTGCTGACCGGCCCGCTCGAGGTGCGCGAGGACGGCTCGCCCCTGGGCGACGCCGCCGCGACCGTCTACGGCCGGGGGTTCCGGCGGTTCCGCTTCGCGCACCTGGCGTTCGCCGACGCCGTCGGCCTGGAGCTGTTCCATTTCGACGAACCGGCGACGGCGGCCCGCGAGGACAACTTCGAATTCTGGATGACCGGGATCAACCACTTCGCCCTGACGTCACCGGACCTGCACGGCCTGTCCGACCGGATCGTCGCGGCCGGGGGACAGCGCCGAGCCGCACCCGTCGTCATTGACGCCGAGAAGGGGTACGCCATCGTCTACTGCCAGGACCCGTGGGGGACCGTCATCGAGATCTGCTCCCACCCGTACGCGCAGATGTGGGGCTGATCGCCCGGCGGGTGGGCGAAACACCGCGCCCCGCAGCACAAGTCGGACGGTGACGAACGAGGACCGGGGGTGAACCCCCGGTCCTCGGCGCCTACTTCTTGTCCAACGCGTCGGGCTTGTGGACTGCGTCCTTACCCGATTTGTCACTCTCGACGAGGTACTGCGGATCGTCCTTGGACGCCCGCACGGTCCGACCAGCGGCCTCGGTGTCCTCGGTGATCTTCTTCTTGACGGTGCCCTCGACGGTGCTGCCGTGCGACTTCCACGTCACGTCGTCGCCGCGGCTGAGATCATCGTCGGCCATGGTCCACACCTCTCGTTCGACAGTTCGGTCGAACGGCGTGTACCCCGGCGGCAATGACCTCAGCGCGCGGGTGGACGGTCAACGACGGCGTGCGTAATCCGGCTCGTCGTCGTCCTCAGCCACGAACTTCGCGTAACTGGCGTATGGATCGTCATCATCGTCGTCGTCATCGACGACCGGTGGTGATTGCTGCGGGGAGAACGTGCCTCCACCGAGCTCGCGCTGCAAGGCATTCACGTCGATCGACGAGGAGCTGTACTTCAACTCCCGAGCGACCTTCGTCTGCTTAGCCTTCTGACGGCCGCGCCCCATGGCCGACCCCCTTGCAGTAAGAAGCGGGGCGGCCGAAGAACGGCGGCCCCGGAATCAGATATTTGTCGTGAGACCCAGAGTACAGGCTCCGACGCCCCGGACCTACCCGTCCGGGAGAGTCGACGCGCCGCCCTTCGTGCGGGCATCCGGGCGCGGCCGGATCACCAGAGCCCGGGTGCCACCGACACGGTGCCGACCGGCTGCCCGCCGCCCAGCACCGTCCCGGTCCCGAGCTGGTCGAAGACCGGGTCCGGACCCAGTCCGAGCTCCCGGAGGGCACCAATCAGGACCGGCATCCGGGCCCGGTCACCGCCGTCGGCGATCTTCACCGCCACGCAGGTCCCGTCGGGCAGGGCGGCGCAGTGGACGCCCTCGGCGCCGCCCTTGACCAGCACGCCGGGCAGGGCGGTCATCAGCAGGGTGTCGTCCCGACCTGTGCCGCCCACCATCTCCGGCGCGGCCCGCATCGCCGACGCCACCTGCTGCTCCGTCGAGCCCGCCGGCGCGGCGTTGACCCGCCCGAAGGCGCGGGCCAGCCCGGTCAACGAGATCGCGAACAGCGGGGCCCCGCACCCGTCGATGCCCACGGCCGACGGGGTCTCACCGGCCAGCCGGGCGACCACGGCACCGACCCGCTGTTGCAGCGGATGGTCGGTGGACAGGTAGCCGGGCAGGTCCCAGCCCTGCACCCGGCTGGCCCGGAGCATCCCCGCGTGCTTGCCCGAACAGTTCATGTAGACCCGGCGCGGTCCGCCGCCGGCCCGCAGCACGTCCAGCCGCGCCGCCTCGCCGTAGGGCAGGGCCTCCGGGCACCCCAGGTCGTCCTCGGTGAGGTCGTCGGCCGCGAGCATCGCCTGGACCCGGTCCACGTGCTGGGGCTCGCCCGAGTGCGAGGCCGACGCCAGAGCCAGGTCCGCCCCCGCCAGGTCGGCCCCGGCCTCCAGCATGGCCACGGCCTGGAACGGCTTGTTCGACGAGCGGGGGAACACCGCGGCGTCGACGTTTCCGCGGGCGTGCACCACCTCGCCGTCAGGGTCGGTCACCACCAGGGCCCCGAAATGCGAGCCCTCATGGAAGCCGGACCGGTACACGCGGACCAGTTCCACCCAGCCGGCCTGCTCGGGGCTCGTCACGAGGTCACCTCCGGCGGCGCGATGCGCGGTCCGGCCGGCGGTTCCCCGGCCAGCAGGGTGCGCAGGACGGTCGGGTCGATGTTGCCGCCGGACACGACGGCCACGGTCCGCCCCGGGGGCAGTCGGTCCCGGTGGTGCAGGAAGGCTGCCGCGGCGACCGCCCCGCTCGGCTCCGCCACCAGGCGGGCCTCCAGCAGCAGGCGGCGGGTGGTGTCGGCGATCTCGTCCTCGGTCACCGTGACGATGTCGTGGACCTGGGTGCTGATGTGCCGCCAGGGGAGTTCCCCGATGCTGAAGGTGCGCAGGCCGTCGGCCATCGTCCGGGCGGTGGCGGCCGGCTCCCAGGCCACCCGGCGGCCGGTGCGCAGCGACTCGGCGGCGTCGCCGGCCAGTTCCGGCTCGACGCCGATGACGACGGCATCCGGGCAGCGGGCGGTGATCGCCGCGGCCACCCCGGAGATCAGGCCACCCCCGGAGACCGGCACCAGCACGACGGCGACGTCTGGGGCGTCCTCGGCGATTTCCAGGCCGATGGTGCCCTGGCCGGAGATCACGTCCGCGTCGTCGAACGGCGGGATCACCGGCTTGCCGGTCTGTGCGGCCAGTTCGGCCGGGCGGCTGAACCGCTGCGTCACCGGCACCAGTTCGACCGTCGCCCCCAGGTCCCGGGTCGCCTCGACCTTGCGGGCCGGAGCGTTGTCCGGGATGACGATGTGCGCGTCGATGCCGTAGGAGCGGGCCGCCCAGGCCACCGCCTGGGCGTGGTTGCCCGAGGAGTGCGCGAGCACGCCGCCGGCCCGGACGTCCGGGTCCAACCGGGACAGGGCGGTGACCGCACCCCGCAGCTTGAACGCGCCGATCGGCTGCAGGTTCTCGGGCTTGAGTTCCAGACCGGGCCAGGGCGAGGGCAGCAGCGGAGTGCGGACCACCTGACCGGCGATGCGTCGGGCGGCGTCCTCGATCAGCTCGATCGTGACCAGCGCAGGGGCGTCGGGTCCGGCGGCGCCGGCGAGCGGCTCAGCCACGGGCCACCGACCGGAACGCGCGGTGGTCGATGGCCGACAACGGGGCGCCCGCCGCGTCGTCGGCCACGTCGGTCGGGTCGACGGCCGCGTCCACCGGACCGGCCAGCAGGGCGGTGGACGCATCGACGGTGCGCTTGACCAGCGCCAACGCGATCGGGCCGTCCTCGTGGTGGTACGCGACGCTGCCGACCCGGCCGACCGCGCGGCCACCCGGCAGGGTCACCGGGTCGCCCGTCTCCGGCAGGCGGTCGGCCGACCCGTCGAGGTTGAGCAGCACCAGCCGACGGGGTGGTCGGCCGAGGTTGTGCACCCGGGCGACCGTCTCCTGCCCCCGGTAGCAGCCCTTCTGCAGGTGGACGGCGGTGTGCAGCCAGGGCATCTCGTTCGGGATCGTGCGGGCGTCGTTGTCGATGCCGAAGCGGGGCCGACGGGCGGCGATGCTCAACGCATCCGCGGCCCAGGTGCCGGCCGGGACCGCCCCGGCCGGCCGCAGCGCGGACGCCACCGCGCCGACCGCCGCCCGGGGCAGGCTCAGGACCACGTCACCCTCGGTCCCGGAGCCGGACGGTCCACGCAGCAGCACCCCGGGACCCGGCGGTGTCTCAATCACGACCGCCCGGCCCGGCTCCGGGACAGTGACGCCGAGGGCCGCGGACACCACCGTCACCGCGTCGGTCCCGCGCACCGTCAGGGTCGCGAGATCAGCGCTGGAGTCGACGGTCTCGACCTTCGACCAGAATGTCATCCTGGTCAGGTAGTCGGCCAGCGGACCGGCCGCGCCCGGCTCGGTGAGCAGTCGCACCGTGCCGCCCAGTTCGACGAAGACCATCTCGTGCTCGACGTGACCCTGCGGCGAAAGCACCAAGGCCTGCGTCACCGTGCCGTCCGGGAGGTCGGCGACGTGCTGGGTGGTGAGGTTGTGCAGCCAGCTCAGCCGGTCGGGTCCGGTCACCGTCACCGTCCCGGCCGTCCACCCGTCCAGCAGGACGGCGCCCCGCTCGGCGGCGCGCTGTTCGACCATCGGGTCGCCGTAGTGCCAGGCCACCCCCGGACCGGTCGACCCACCACCCTCGGTCGGGGTGTCACCGGCGGGGGGAACGGCGACCGCGCCGGGGAACGCGAGCAGCGGAGACGGGCCGAAGGACGGGGAACTGGCCATACCGCCATGGTAGGCACCGGTCCTGCCTGACCCGGCCGCCGACGGTGCCGGACGGCAGGAGGGCCGCAGAACACCGTCGGCAGGGTCACAGCCCGCGGGCCGGCGGGCGGCGGGCGGGACCTTCCGGGCCGGGCAGAATGACCCATCATGGCCGCCCATGCCCCCCTGTCGGACGGGACGCCGCCCGCTCCCGCCCCGGGGGCCGCGGCGAGCCCGGCCCCCGGGCACCGCCGGTCCCGCACCCGGCCGGTGTTCAACGGCCACGGGCCGTCCCCCTTCGTCGAACTCGACCGTCGGCAGTGGGCCGCGCTGGCCCGGTCGACGCCGTTGCCGCTGACCGGAGCGGACGTCACCCGGCTCCGGGCCCTCGGCGACCCCATCGACCTGCTCGAGGTCGACCAGATCTACCGTCCGCTGTCCCGGCTGCTCAACATGTACGTGGGCGGGATCGGCGAGCTGCACCAGGTCACGTCCACCTTCCTCGGCGAGCATTCCGAGCGCACCCCGTTCGTCATCGGCGTCGCCGGGTCGGTGGCCGTCGGCAAGTCGACGACGGCGCGGCTGCTGCGCGAGATGCTGGCCCGCTGGCCGGACACCCCACGGGTGGAACTGGTCACCACCGACGGGTTCCTGTATCCCAACGACGTGCTGGCCCAGCGGGGCCTGATGTCCCGCAAGGGTTTTCCCGAGTCCTACGACCGTCGGGCGCTGCTGCGGTTCGTCGCCGAGGTCAAATCGGGGGCGCCGGAGGTCCGCGCGCCGCGGTACTCGCACCTGACCTACGACATCGTGCCCGGCGAGGAGATCGTCGTGCGCCGGCCGGACGTGCTCATCGTCGAAGGCCTCAACGTGCTGCAGCAGGCCGTCCCCGACGAGTCCGGCCGCAGCGCACTGTCGCTGAGCGACTTCTTCGACTTCTCGATCTACGTCGACGCCACGGTGGACCACGTGCGGCGCTGGTACGTCGAGCGCTTCCTGTCCCTGCGGCAGACCGCCTTCGCCGACCCGGACTCCTACTTCCACCGCTACGCCGACCTCACCGACGCCGAGGCCGTCACCCGGGCCCAGGAGATCTTCGCCTCCATCAACGAGCCCAACCTGGTGCGCAACATCCTGCCGACCCGTGGGCGGGCCACCCTGGTGCTCACCAAGGGCGCCGACCACAAGGTGACCCGCATCCGGCTCCGCAAGCTCTGACCGGCGCGGCCGTCGCCCGTCGGCCTGTCCTACGGTGACCCGGTGACCGAGCGAGCGAACGAGTGCGTGGTGGCCCTCCTGGACGGCACGGTGCAGTCCGTCGACGTCCCGCTGCTGCGTCCCGACGACCTGGCCGTGCTGCGGGGCGAAGGGGTCTTCGAGACCACCCTCGCCGTGGACGGCGAACCCCGCGACCTGGACGATCACCTGGCCCGGCTGGCCGTCTCGGCCGAACTGACCGACGTCGTCGTTCCCGAGCCGGACCGCTGGCGCACCGCCGTCGAGGCCGGGCTGGCGGCGTGGTCGTCGGGCCGGTCGCCCGACGGTCCAGCGCCCGACGAGGCGGTGGTGCGGCTCATCGCCCCGCGGGGCCCGGAAGGCGCGCCCGAAGCCGCCGGGTACGTGATGGTCAGCGCGCTCCCGGCGGTCAGCCGCCGGCAGCGCGCCACCGGGGTACGGGTGGTCCTGCTGGACCGCGGGTTCACCCCGTCCGGCGCGGCCGCCGCGCCCTGGTTGCTGGCGCAGGCCAAGACCCTGTCCTACGGGATCAACATGGCCGCGTTGCGCTGGGCCCGTTCCCAGGGGGCCGACGACGCCGTCTTCGTCGCCGGCGGGGCCGACGCGACGCACCGGTCGGCGGGGGAACGGGAGGTCCTGGAGGCGCCGACCTCGTCGGTCGTCCTGGCCCGCCGGACACCGTCCGGGGAACGGACCCTCGTCACTCCGACGCTCGACGGCGTGCTCGACGGCATCACCGTGCGCCGCCTGCTGGCCGCCGCGGGCGCCGCCGGCTGGGCCACCACCCGGGCGACGGTCACCATCGACGACCTGCACGCCGCCGACGGAATCTGGCTGGTGTCCAGCGCCCGCCTGCTCGCCCCGGTGACCGCCATCGACGGGATCGCCCGCGACGACGGCGATCTCACCCGTGAGATCGCGGCCCTGCTCGACGTCCCCGGGGGCGGGACGGGCCCGGCGTCGGCCTGATCCTCAGCGTTGCGGCTACGCCGGTGGATGCGCGACGACGTCGATGACGGTCGTCGGGTGTGCGAAGGCCTCCGCGTTGCTCAGCCACCAGCCGGTCCCCAGGTTGGTCCGTAGCCGGTAGGTCGAGGAATCCGGGTCGACGAAGAGGAAGGACAGCGTCACCCGGCAGTTCCGCTCCGCGTCCATGGCCCCCGAGGGCATCTGGGTGCTGTTGAGGCGCACCCCGGCGTCGTTCTCCAGGAAGAAGGTGGCGTCGACCGTGAAGGGGCCATCGGGAAGGCCGGGGGGATCGATCACGCAGCCGCCGTCCGCGGTCCTCTCCCCCGTGGGGCCGCGCAGGTCCACCACGATGGCGTGCTCCGACACGGTGTCCGCGGGATCGGCCAGCCGGCGGGAGCAGGCCGGCGTCGCCAGCAGCAGGAGGGTCGCGGCCGCGCCGATCAGCGTCCGGCCGGGTCGCGACGAGCCGGGTGGGTAGGGACGGACGGGGGCGCTCATGGTGGTGGGACGGCCGGTGGACCGCCGTCGGTTGCCGTGCCGTCGATCGACCCCATCCGGCTCATTACCGGTCGCTCAGCCGCTCGAGCGCGGTACGGGCCCGGCGCTGCACCATTTCGGCCCGCCGGATGGCGACCCGGATCTCGTCCAGCCGGATCTGGGCCTCGGCCAGCTCGTCCTCGAGATCGGCCACGTGATCCTGCTGCTCGCGTTCGGACCGTTGCTGCGTCTTGAGGTCCCGCTCCGCCAGACGCAGCACCTCCCGGGCCTCCGTGATCGGACCGGCGACGTCGTCCTCGTCGTCGTCCTCGTCGTCTGCCGGTTGGTCGTCTTCGGGTTCTTCGTCTTCCTCCTGCTCCTCCGGTTCGTCCTCGTCCCCGTCTTCGTCGTCCTCAGGCTCGTCCGGCTCATCGCCCTCGGTGTCGTCGAGTTCGTCGTCGTCCCCGCTGGGCTGGTCCTCGCCCTCCTGGTCGTCGGGCTCCAGGTCCTCCTCGTCAGCGTCATCGCGGTCGTCGTCGGTCTCGGCCGGGTCGTCGTCGGGGACGAGCGCGAGATCAGCGGCGCTGAAACCGAACCCGGCCCACTCATGGCTGCGGACCAGCCGCCCCTCGGCCAGCTCGGTACCGACATCCGGATCACCGAGTGCGGCGTTCAGGGTCGCCACCACCTCGTCCCGCAACGCCGTCGTGGGGGAGTCCTCGCCGGCCCCGGCGAACGCGCGGTCGGCGAGGTCGTCCACGAGTCGGCGGCGACGGGTCGTCAGCTCGCGCATGGCCTTGAGCGCGTCCCGCCGGGACCGCCCTCCGCCGGTGTCGGGTGAGTCGGTCAGCCGCAGCAACGCGTCCACCCGTTCCGGTTCGCGAAGCGAGAGCTGGTTCAGCAGGTGGGCCGACCGGGTCGGTTTGCGCAGGGCGGCAATGGCTTTCGCGGCGTCCCGGTCCTTGGCTGCGCGCGCCTGCGCGGTCAGCTCCTTGCGGTGGGGGAGGAAGTCGGCCGGGTCACCGCCGTACAGCGCGTCGACCGCCTCCTGCACGCGGTCCCGGGCGATCACAACCCACTCCCCGTCGGCCGGCTCGTGCCCAGCAGACCCCGGTCGAGCGCCACCGCAACCGCCTCCGTCCGTCCACCGACACCGAGCTTGCCCAGCACGTTCGACAGATGCACGCTCACCGTCTTGGGACTGATGAACAGCTGCTCGCCGATCTGCCGGTTCGTCATGCCCCGGGCGACCAGCTGCAGCACCTCGTCCTCGCGTTCGGTGAGAACGGCCACCGCACGGGCGGTTCCGGGTAGATCGAGCCGAGCCTGCCGTCCCAGGGCCAAGATCCGCTCGGTCAGGGGACGGGCCCCCATCTCCCGGGCTTCGCCCAACGCCTGGGTGGCCGCGGCCGACGCCGCCGGTCGATCGCCCCGCCCGGCCAACGCGACGGCCAGCCGGAACCGACTGCGCGCCGCTTCGTAGCGGTAGCCGACATCGAACTCACCGGCCGCGGTCCGCCACCGGTCCGGATCGTCGGACCCGTGCAACCGGGCGTGTTCGGCCCGGGCCCGGTGCAGCCAGGCCCGGCCCTCGGGGCCCAGCTGGCCACCCCGCGGGCGCCCGCGGTCGGCGGTCCTTTCCACCTCGGCCAGCAGGTCGTCACCGTGGCGGAGCCGGGCGGGATCGGGCCCGGCGGAGCGGCGGCGGTCGTGGTCGGTCTGGTCGGCGAGTGCGGCCAGGGCCAGGGCACCCAACCAGATGCCGCCCAGGAAGTACGCGTTCCACGACCGGCGCAGGTACCCGAGGAGCTCGGTGGCCACGTCGACGGCCTCGGCCCACTCACCGGCCAGGGTGAGCGCGTCGATCAGGGTGCCGCCGGACACCAGGGCCAGGAACGGGTCCCGCTGCGGGTCGGCGTGCACGGCCCGGGCCCGGGCGATGACGTCCCGGTCGCCGCGGGCCACGGCCGCGTACAGGCCGACGACCGCCAGTGACTCGACCGCCGAGTCGGGCGCCCACTCGGTGGGCAGCTCCGGCGGGCGGAGGTCGCCGCCGACGTACCGCAGCAGTTCGTGGAAGTGGAGCAGCGAGATGCCGTACCCCGCCCACAGCAGTCCGCTCTGGCGCGTCCGCTCCACCACCTCGTCGCCGAACTCCCGGGCCTCGTCGAGCCGACCCGCGTAGTAGAGCGTGGACACCAGATTGTGGGCGGCCCGCAGTTCGATGAACTGCTCACCCGCGGTCCTGGCCCGCTCCACCGCTCGACGTAGCAGGTCGACGGCAGTCTGCGGGTCCGGTGCCTCGACGATCGCCAGGGACGACAGGGCGTCGGCCTCCGCGTCGGCCACGTCGAGGTCGCGGGCTTCGGCGATCGCCCGGGCGGCGACGGTGCGGGCCAGCTCGTCGTCGTCGACATTGACCGCGGCCCGCGCGTACGCGGCCAGCAGCCGTACCCGGTCGACCGACGGCCCCTGGGTGTCGAGGGTGTCGAGGGCGGCGCGGGCCCGGGTGATGACCTCCGGGCCGCGGTCGGCGTCGATGAGGTGGAAGGCGGCGATCGGGGTCAGCCGGGCGGCGCGCTGCGGATCCGCCTGGTCCAGCGCGAGGCCGGCCAGGGCGGCCGCCCGTCGCGGCTCACCGGCGCGGCTGGCGGCCGTGGCCGCGGCCATCTGCACCTCGACCAGATCGGCGCCGATCAGCTCCGCGGCGTCCGGGACCGCTGACCAGAGTTCCAGGACCGTCTCCCAGCGGCTCAGTTCCTCGGCCGGGGCCAGCAGCCCGGCCGCCTCCCGGGCCGCAGCGGCGGAGGCCGCCAGCGCGGCCGGCAGGTCGTGCGCACGGACGGCGTGATGGGCGATCTGGGCCGCCGATCCGAGACCGGGCTCGGCCTGCAGTGTCTGCAGATAGCACCGGTGCAGGGTCACCTGCTCACTGGGCAGCAGGTCGGCGTAGACGGCCTCGGCCAGCAGGGCGTGCCGGAAGGCCCACTCCGCACGGCCCTCGGCGACCAGCAGGTTGTGGGCGACCGCGTCGCGCAGAGCGGCCTCGACGGCCGCGCCGGTGGCCTGCTCCGCGCCCGCGCGTGACCAGGCGGCGACGAGCAGGCGTTCGCGGACGCGGCGACCCCCGACGGCGGCCACCCGGGCGATGCGCTGGACGGGCTCGGGGAGGGCCTCGACCCGCGCCCGCAGCACGTCGGCCAGGGTGCCGGGCAGCTCGACGGGCCCGGGCCGCCCGGTCGGTTCCGGCGCGTCGGCCAGCAGTTCCTCGGCGAAGTAGGCATTGCCCTCGGACCGGTCGAGCACTCGCTGCACCGCCGCATCCGGTACCGGGGCGCCGGTGACGGCGGCGGCGAAATCCGACAGCTCGTCCCGCGAGAAGGCCGGCAGATCGATCTGGCGTACCCCGGGCCGGCGGAGCAGCTCGGCCAGCATCGGTCGCAACGGATGTCGACGGTGCAGGTCGTCGGTGCGGTAGCTGGCCGCGATCAGCAGGTGCTGGCCGCGGAGCCGGGCGGCCAGGAAACGCAGGACGTCACGGCTCGACGGGTCGGCCCAGTGCAGGTCCTCCAGGACGAGCAGCAGGGGATGCCCCGGCCGGCCGGCGGCGGCCAGCGCGGCGGCGATGCCGTCCAGCAGTTGCAGGCGGTGGGCCGGGGCGTCGGCGCCATCGGGTTCCGGGGAACCCAGGTCGAGCAGGCGGCGCAGCGCGGGCCGGGCGGCCAGCACGGCCTCCACCGCTGACGGGCCGCCGGTCGGGCCGGCCGGCCGTTCCCGCAGCTCGGTGAGGGCCTCGGCGAACGGCAGGTACGGCACCCCGACGTCGCCGTCGTCGACCCCGAAGAGGTCGACACAGTGGCCGAGGACGACCCCGGCGCCGGCCGATTCGGCGTCGCGGGCGGCCTCCGTCAGCAGCCGCGTCTTCCCGACCCCGGCGTCTCCGGCGAGCAGCAGCAGGCCCGGTCGACCGGCCGCGGCCCGCGCGACGGCCGCGGCGAAGTCGGCCCGCTCGCCCACGCGGGCGACGAACGGCGTGGCCGTCACGGACCGGGACATGGGCTCATCCTGACAGGCGCCGCCGACAGTGCGCCGTGCCTGATCGAGGGGTTCGAGCAGCAGCGACCTTCCCGACGGCCGGACCGTGGTGGGTCCTGGTACCGCCGGGGCGGGCTCAGTGTTCGACGCGCTCGTGCCGCTCCGGCACCACCGGGTGCCGGTGGCGGGAGAGCAGGCGGCTCAACCCGCCCCGGTCGCGGCGGGCCCGGGCGAACTCGCGGCGGGCGCGTTCCTGGCGGTAGGCGATCTCGGCGTCGAACTGCGGTCCCAGCAGGCTGTGCATGGCCCCTCCTCGGCGGGTCTGTTCTCGTGGTCGACGAGAACGGTGCCGCTGAGGTGGGGGTGGGCGGCATCGGTGATCCGGGCAGTCCGGCCGCCCCAGGTCCTCAGACCCCAGGCCCCGGGGCTCCTCAGATCAGGGTTGCCGGGGCGGGGGCGGGTCTGAGGACCTCAGCCGGTCCGGGCGTAGCGCTCGGCCGCGCGGGCCCGGGCCTTGGCCGCCTCGGTCTCCCGGTCCTTGGGCGGGGCGCTGGTGACCAGATCATCGAGCAGGTGCCGGGTGAGGTGCGCGATCTCGTGGACGGCCCGGTCGAACGCCTCCTGGTTGGCGGCCGACGGTCTGGTGGATCCGCTGACCTTGCGGACGTACTGCAGGGCTGCGGCGTGCACCTCGTCCTCGGTGGCCGGCGGCTCGAAATTGTGCAGGACCCGGATGTTGCGGCACATACCGCCAGGGTGGCACAGCGGGGCGCCGCGCGGCAGGGGGAGAACCGCCCCCCCGACGGGCGCCCGGGACCGCTCAGCTCCGGTCGTCGACCAGGTCGCGGTCGCCCAGCCACGGGTCCAGACCGTCGTCGACGGACCGCCAGTAGGCCGGCCCCCGGGACATCTCGCGGTCGTCCAGGGCCATCACCGCGAAGGCGCGGCGCAGCTGTTCCCGGGTGTCGGCCCCGCCGTCACCGTGTCCGGTGAAGACCATCCGGGTCGACGGACTGCAGTGCTCCCAGCCCCCGGCGTCACCGATCGACAGTTGGCCGCCGACGCCGTCCCAGACGCCGACGGTGCGGGGGCGGGTGGCCAGCTGGAACCGCCCCCGCGAGCGGGTCTCGTGCCCGACGAGCGCCTCCATCTGGTCGCGGAAGCGTTCGGGGTGCAACGGGCGGCGGGTGTGCAGGTCGATGGTCCACACGCCGTTCGCCTCGGCGCCGGAGGTGTCCGCGGCATCGGCCGGCACGACCAGGCGCGGATCCACCCGGGCCGCCGCCATGCGGGCGTCGTGACGGGGGAGGAACACCTGACCGGCCCGGGTGGTGAACAGGTCGGACCGGGTGGACCGGACGCCGCGCAGGTGGTCGAGCAGGGTCAGGCCGACCGGGTCGGTCCCGCTGGCCAGCACCAGGTCGGCGTACTCGACCTGGGCGGCGAGCGCCTCGCCGACGGACCGGCGGTCGTCCAGGGCCAACGCGAGCCCGCGATCGGCGAGCAGGTCGTCGCCCATCAGGTCCTGGCGGACCTGGTCGGCATCGCCCGCGGCGACGCTGGCGAGCAGCGTCACGTCGAGGTCGGCGGCGGTCTGCGGATCGTCCAGGGCCGAGACCACGGGCACCAGCTCGGCGGCGACCGGCAGGACGACGAGCACCCGCTGCCACCGGCCCGAGGCGGCCATGCCCGCCAGTGACGGCAGCAGGTCCTCCCGGATGGCGCAGCCCAGGCAGGTGTGCGCCAGCGGCATGGTGTGGTCGTCGATGACTCCGTCGCCGTCCAGGCCGCCACCGCCGTCGCTGACGACCCGGCGGAGGGTGCCGGCGGCCGGATCGAGATCGTGCCGCAGCACGCCGGTCTCGGGCAGATCGGAGACGAGGGAGAACTGGCTCAGGTCGCGGACCACCGGGTCCACGGTGGCCAGCACGACGACGGGGACGGACATGGAGCCTGCCTTCACGATGAGAAACCTAACGAGAACGATTATCAACCACGATACCGGTTAAGATCTTGGTGGGCGCGCAGGATTCCGGCATTCGCCGGAGCGGGCGCGAAGGACGTGGTCGGCCGGTCGTGGGCCGCCGACCCGACGAAAGGGGATCGGCGTGGTAGCCGGACATCTGCTAGCGCGAGCCGCCACCCTGGTGGTCACCGGCGTCGCCGGTGCCGCCGTCTTCGACCGGCTCAAGGCCGCGTCGACCGGCCGGGCCGTCCGTCGTGGGGCCGTGGCCGTGACCGCCGCCGCGATGGCCGGCAAGCGCAAGGTCGAGACGGGCGCGGAGAACCTGCGGCTGTCCGCCGGCGACATCGCCGCCGAGGCCCGCGAGAAGATCGGCGAAGAGGCGCGGCCGCCGGCCGCGGACGCCGGTCACGACCACGATCACTGACCTGATGAGCGCCGACGTCCCGGATCTGCACGTCGTCTCCGAAGCGGCCGGGCGGCTCCGGCTCCGCGTTCCCGAGCTACGAGGGTCGACGGCTCGCGCCGTCGCCGTCGAGGACGCGGTGGACGCGGTCGTCGGGGTGCGTGCCGTGCACGCCTACCCCCGCACCGGTGCCGTCGTGGTCTGGTTCCGGCCCGGCCGGCTCGACCGGGGCGCCACGCTCGCCGCCGTCGCCTCTGCCCTGCAGACGCCGGCCCGCCAGGCCGTCGCCCGGGCGCCCCGCTCGGCCGACGTCACCGCCGGTGATCTGACGCGCATCGTCGTCGGCGGGGTCGCGCTCCTGCTGCTCGGAGGCCGTCGGTACATCCTGCGTCGCCCGCCCGTGCTGGGACCCACCGGTCGCCTGGTGGCCAGCGGCGTCACGATCTTCACCGGCTACCCGTTCCTCCGGGGAGCGATCGCCGCGCTGCGCGGTCGCCGGACGGCGGGGACCGACGCCCTGGTGTCCGCGGCCACCGTCGCCTCCCTGGTGCTCCGCGAGAACGTGGTCGCGCTGACCGTGTTGTGGCTGCTCAACATCGGCGAGTACCTGCAGGACCTCACCGTCCGGCGGACCCGCCGCGCCATCGCCGATCTGCTCAGCGGGACGGCCGACTCGATCTGGGTGCGCATCGAGGTCACCGACGCCGACAACTCTGAGGGCTCCGCCCACGTCGAGGAGCAGGTCGACGTGTCCTCCCTGGTGGTGGGGGACGAGATCGTGTTGCACGACCACGTGGCCTCACCGGTCGACGGTGTGGTCGTCGAGGGCAGCGGGGTGCTGGACCAGTCGGCCCTGACCGGTGAGAGCCTGCCGGTCGCCGTCGAGGTCGGGGCGAAGATCTCCGCCGGCAGCGTGCTGCTGCGGGGCCGGCTCGTCGTCCGGGCCGACGCCGTCGGCTCGGACACCGCCCTGGGCCGGATCATCGCCCGGGTCGAGACGGCCGAGCAGGACCGCGCCCCGATCCAGACCGTGGCCGAGAAGTTCTCCCGCCGGTTCGTCCCGCTGTCGTTCGCGCTGTCCGCGGCGACGCTCCTGGTGACGCGGGACGTCCGCCGGGCCATGACGATGCTGCTGGTCGCCTGCCCGTGTGCGGTGGGTCTGTCGACCCCGACCGCGATCAGCGCGGCCATCGGCAACGGCGCCCGCCGGGGCATCCTCATCAAGGGTGGCTCCCACCTGGAGCAGGCGGCCCGGGTCGACGCGGTCGTGTTCGACAAGACCGGCACGCTCACCACCGGGCGTCCGGTGGTCACCAACGTGGTCGCCCTCGACAAGGCGTGGGAACCGGAGCAGGTCCTCGCCTACGCGGCGAGCTCCGAGATCCACTCCCGACATCCGTTGGCCCAGGCCGTAATTCGGTCGACCACCGAACGGCACATCGTGATCCCGCCCCACGAGGAGTGCGAGGTGCTGCTGGGTCTGGGCATGCGCACCCAGGCCGACGGCCGCACGATGCTGCTCGGCAGCATCGAGTTCATGCGGGAGCAGAAGGTCCGCATCTCGGCCAAGGCGAAGTCCTGGGTCGAGCGGCTCCGCGAGGACACCGAGATCCCGCTGCTGCTGGCCGTCGACCACAAGCTCGTCGGCCTGGTCAGCCTGCGGGACACCGTCCGCGCCGAGGCGCCGGCCGTCCTGCAGGCCTTGCGCGCCAACGGGGTTCGGCGCATCGTCATGCTCACCGGCGACCATCCGCAGACCGCGGAGAAGGTCGCCGCCGAACTCGGGATCGACGAGTGGCGGGCCCAGGTCCGGCCGGAGGACAAGCAGGACGTCATCCGGGACCTGCAGGAGCAGGGCCACACCGTCGCGATGGTCGGCGACGGCACGAACGACGCCCCGGCCCTCGCCCTGGCCGACATCGGCATCGCCATGGGGGTTGCCGGGACCGACGTCGCCGTCGAGACCGCCGACGTCGCCCTCGCCGGTGACGATCTGCGGCGGCTGGTCGACCTGTTCGAGCTGGCCCGCCGCACCCTGGGCGTCATCCGGCAGAACTACGGCCTGTCCATTGCCGTCAACGCCGTCGGGCTCTCGGTCAGCGCGGGCGGCGCGTTGACCCCGGTGCTGGCCGCGATCCTGCACAACCTGTCGTCGGTCGCGGTGGTCGGCAACTCCTCCCGGATCACCCGGCACGCCCTGCCCCGGGCGGCCGTCGATCCCGGCGAGGCCGTGGTCGCCGCGATCAAGCCGGCGCCGGTGGTGACCGTGCCCATGGAGCACGTCCCGGCCGGATCAACCGGCTGAGCTCCAGGCGGCCTCGGCGGCCGGGTCGACGACGTCGAACTTCTGCGACGAGCGGGGGACGGCCATCATGTCGGCCACGGTGTCACGCCACCGCTCGTAGTGCGCGGTCTCCTTGTGCGCGACGGTGGCCGCCACGTCGCGGTACACCTCGACGAGGGTGACGTGCTCCGGGACCGACTGGTCCTGGAGCACGTCGAACCGCAGGATCCCGGGCTCGGCCCGGGAGTTCGTGGCGTTGACGACGGTGGCGGCGAGGAAGTCCTCGAGACACTCGGGCTTGACCTGGACGGTCACCAGTACGACCAGCATCGGCCCAGTCTGGCACCCGGGTCCCGGTGACGGGTGGGTGGACCGGCGGCCGGACGGGGTCAGGGAATGGTGACCGTGGCCAGGCTGCGGGCCGGGATCGTCACCTGCAGGGTGCGGTCCCCGTCCTGCAGGTTCACGGTGCGGGCCCGGCCGTCCTGCGAGTAGAGGACGACAACCCGCTGGCCGCCGGGGTTGTCGAAGGCGACGGCGGTGACGGTGTCCCGTCCGCTGCGGTCGGCGTCGAAGCGGACCGCGCCAGGATCGACGTAGCGGCTCAGGTGCCCCAGGGTGTAGTACTCGGCGTTGCGGGTGATGGCCGCGGTCCGGCTGTCCACCGTCACCACGCCCGAGCAGGTCGAGCAGCCGCCCCGGTGCGGGCCATTGTCCTCATCCAGCGCCAGATTCCAGGTGACCACGGAGGACGACCCGGCCGCGATCGAGTCGATGACCAGGTTCCGGGCGTGCCAGCCCAGGGTGTCCGAGAAGCGTTTCGCGGCACTGTCCCCGGCTGCTGCGGAGCCGGAGCATTCGGTGACCATCAGCATGGGCGTCGCGTCCGCGAACGCGCGCATGTCGGACGGCTGCCCGGCGTAACAGTGGAACGCCAGCCCGGCCAGGTGCGGGGCCGCCGAACTGGCCAGCAGGGTGCGGACCATGTCGTCGCCGGTGCGCCAGTTGTGGTCGTAGCCCAGCAGGCGGGTCGGCAGCCCCTGGGCCGAAAGGGCCGGCGCCAGTGCGGTGATCAGCCGGATCTGCTGCCAGGCGGTCATGGGCATGCCGGGGTAGTCCGGTGGCGAGTACATCGGCTCGTTCTGGAGGGTCAGGTAGTCCAATGGCACCCCGGCGTCTCGGTAGGCGCCGACCGTCCGGACCAGGTAGTCCACGTAGGCCTGCTCGTAGGCCGTCCCGGTGCGCAGCCGGCCGCCGACGAGCGAATCCCCCGCCTTCATCCACGCCGGTGCGCTCCAGGGCGTGCCGATGATGGTGAGACGGCCGGAGATCTGCCGCGCCTGCCGGACCAACGGGAGCACGGTGGTGCCGTCCCGGCCGAGCGAGAAGTGGTCCAGGGCGAAGTCCCGCCGACCGATGGGGATGTCGTCGTAGGTGAAGTGACTGCCGGACACGAACTCCGAGCCGCCGAGGGGTTGCCGGAGCAGGCTGAGGCCGAGACCGTCGGTGGGGGAGAACAACTCGGTCAGCAGTGCGGTCCGCTGGGTCGCCGGGAGGGTTCGAAGGGCGGCGGCCGAGGACTCCGTCAGCGACGCGCCGAACCCGACTATCGTCTGGCGAGGCCGGTCCGGGTGCAGGATGACGACGACATCGGCCGCGGTGCCCGGGGTGACGACCCGGACGGGGGTCGACGCGAAGATCCGACCGCCGTCCGCGCTGGTAACGACGGCCGCCGCGACCGATGCCGGGGTGCTGGGAAGCAGCGTCATGGTGATCGCTCCGACAACCGGCAGAACCCAGCGGCGGGCCGCCCGTGACAGACCGCCGCGGAGCCACGAACTACTAAGCGTAACATCCACTGACTGAATGTAACTGTCAGTGGTCGGTGCTGGGTATCGCTTATCCCGGTGGCGTCGTCCGGGAACGACGGCCGGAGCCGTCCAGCGGGTAGCTGGACGGCCCCGTGCGGTGCCGACGGCGATGAGGGACGACCTCCGTCGTGGGTCGGGTCAGAGCGCCGGCAGGACCGCCGCGAGCAGCGGCGCCACCTGGCGGGCGTAGACGGTGGAGACGTGACTGTTGTCGCGGTAGACCAGCGCGTTGCCCAGGACGGCCGGGCAGTCGGTCGGCCCGCAGAACCAGGCGGTGGGGTCGACGACCGTGACACCGGCTCGTTGTGCCGCCGCCGTTGTCGCCGCCCGTCGTTGCGGGTCGCTCTGCCCGGCGTCGACGCTGAAAGCGCAGGACTGGGCGTCGGAGAGGTGGGCCGCCAGGCACTTGGGGATGTCCTTCCGGGGGAAGGGCGTGTCCGCGATCATGACGATCGTCGCCCCGGTGCTCTGCAACCGGGCGAGGGTGGTGTCTACCCCGGTCGACCAGCGAGCGGCGAAGTCGCCCTCCCGCTCGGAGAAGATCGCGGCGGACACCACGATCATCGCCGGTCGCTCGGCGGCCACCCGCTCCCACACCTTGGTCCGCCAGTCGTAGCACTCGGTGTAGTCCCGCTGCAGCTGGTTGTTGACCAGCTGGACGTCGTACAACGGGCAGGCGCCCTTGGTGAGGTTGATGAGCCGCCAGTCCCGGGTCGGAGCGATCTCCTGCAGCGCCGGCAGCCACTGATGCGCGTGGGAGTCGCCGAGCAGCATGACCGTCCGCGAGCCGTTCTCGGTCCCCCCGGAGACACAGGTCCCGGTGCCGTTCTCGCTCAGCTCGGGCGAGACGATGCGTGCGTGGCAGCTCTGGCCGTCGGCGGCCGCGAGATCGGGGGCGTCGCGGCCGGCGTCGTCGAGCGAGGGCGAGAGATTCCCCGGCACCGGCCCGGTGGCCGCCACGGACAGGACATCCACCCGCCCGCTGTCGACGGCGACGACGGCCGCCTGACGGCTGGGGTCGCCGGTCGCCGGACCAAGGGTCTGCAGCACCGACAGGGCCAGTACGACACTGAGTCCCACGCACCCCGCGCCCAGCAGTAGCCCGGAACGTGGGCGGCGGACGAACACCAGACGCGAACGGAAGGGGGTTTCGATGGCGGAGAAGGTGGCCGCGGCCAGGGTCAGGGTCACCGCCGCCAGCAGCAGTCCCTCCTGCACGGTGAGGTCCCGGCCGAGCAGGGTCGCGCAAAGGACCAGCGGGCCCCAGTGCCACAGGTACCAGCCGTAGGACCAGCGGCCGATGGCCGTCATCGGCCGGGTGCCCAGGGCGAATCGCTGCACGGCGTGGTCGCCGGTCAGCCCGCCCGCCAGCACGGCGGCGGTGCCGAGGACGGGCAGCAGAGCCGCTGCCCCCGGGAAGACGGTGGCCTCGGAGTACTGCGTCGCGGCAAGACCGACCAGGCCGAGGCCGGCCAGGGCCAGCAGGCCGTTCTGCAGGCTCCCCCGCCGGGCCAGCCAGGGCGCAGCCAGGGCCACGAGGCCGCCGACGGCCAGCTCCCACGCGCGGGTCGGCAGCAGGAAGTAGGACTGGGCCGGGGCCTTCACCATCTGGTCGAGGGTCCAGACGAACGAGCCGGCCGCCACCAGGCCCACCAGACCGGCGAGCGCCAGCTGCTGAGCGCCGGGCGTCCGGAGACGCCGGGCGACCAGCACGAAACCGACGAGCAACAGGGCCGGCCACAGCAGGTAGAACTGCTCCTCCACGCCGAGCGACCAGAAATGGTTGAACGGCGACGGGTCCTGGTTCGCCTGGTAGTCCACACCCTTCATGGCGAGGTTCACGTTCATGGCGAACAGGGCGGTCCAGAGCGCGTCCAACGCCACAGTGCGGGTCTCCAGCACCGACGCCGCGGCCTGGTAAACGAGCAGCATGGCCACGATGACGACCGTGGCCAGGGGTAGCAGGCGGCGGGCCCGCCGGGCGTAGAAGGCGCCGAGCCGAATCCGTCCGTGAGCCTGCAGCTCGGTCAGCAGATGACCGGTGATGAGGTAGCCGCTGATCACGAAGAAGACGTCCACTCCGACGAACCCCCCGGGGATCCCGGGGACACCCGCGTGGAACAGCACGACCAGCAGGACCGCGACGGCTCGCAGTCCTTCGATGTCCGGCCGATGACGCCGGAGCGTCGCCAGCGGGGTCCGCGCGTCGGGTGCGACGGTCGAGGGTCGGGTCGGGGCGAGAGCGGTCATCGGAAGCCGCCCGCAGGGGCTGGTCCTCGGGTCGGGTACGAAACCACGGCCCACCTCCAGGAGTTCGGGGTGGCGGGCCCGTTCGGCGGTCGGCACCGGTGACGTGCCCGCGGGCCCGCGACGATGCGAGAACAGTGTGTGGAATTGGTGCAAATCCACCCATCGGTGGTTCCAGGACAATTGGATCATTCACCAGGTGGGCTCGGTACCCACCCGGTGTATGGGTTCGGTCACACGCTGGTGGAAAACACGGCGCAACCGGGTGAGGCAATTCCGTAGCGTGACGACAAATGGGACCGGTCGGCAATTCGGCATGTCACCATGGAATGCATGCCGACTCCGCAACCCCCCTGGACCGACCACGCCGACGCGGCGCCGCCGGTCGCGGCCACCGCGTCTCGGGGCCTGGGGCGCCGGGTCGTGCTGCGGGCCGCCGGTCTCGGTGCTGCCGGGGTGCTGATCGGTGCCGGCCTGAGCACCGACTCCGTCGCGCGGGGCGGGCGAAACCTGCTGAGCCGCGCCGACTGGGGCGCCTATGCATCACGAGAACCATTCCCTGACTGTAACTCTCACTTCACCCTCGAGCGCATGATCGGCACCCGGTTCCCACGTATGTCGTGGTTCTCCACCTGGGGCGTGAGCTGGCCGGGCACCGGCGGCGAGCAGGCGGCAGCCGGCGGTTACGACGTGCTCATCGCGTGGCAGCCCACCACGGACGGGCGCACGCCGATCCGCTTCACCGACCTGGTCGCCGGTCGACACGACGAGTATCTCGAGCGCTTCTACACGCGGGCGGCCAATCACCCCGGAAAGGTCGTCGTGCGTTTCGCGCACGAGCCGAACGGGACCGGTTACCCCTGGTCGGTGGATTTCCGCGGCACGACCGGTAAATGCGTGGAATCGACCGACGAATACGTCGCCGGCTGGCGTTACGTCGTCGATTTCTACCGGCGACTTCTGCCCCGTCTGCCGCGTCGCAACATCTCGTTCTGCTGGTGCATCACGACCCGCGACCGCGGGACGGCGACGGCCGAGCAGTACTTCCCCGGCAATGACGTGGTGGATGTGCTGGCGATGGATGTCTACAACGGCTACGGCGGCTACTGGGCCTCGCCCCGGAGTCTGCTCGCCGCTCCCTACGCCCGGCTGACCGCGTTGGGTGGCGACCAACCGATCTGGATCACCGAGCTCGGCTGCCGGGAGCCCAGCAAGACCGAGAACTCCGGCGTGCGACCGGACAAGTCCAAGAGCAAGGCGCAGTGGATGCAGCAGCTGTTCGACCTGACCGACTACCCGCGGATCGAGGCGGTCTACTTCTTCCACGCGGAGCGGGCCCACGACTGGCGGCTCAATTCCTCGCCCGAAGCCCTGGCCGTCTGCCGTTCGGCGCTGGCCGGGCGGTACCGCTAGGTACCACCCGGCCGTCTGGAGTTCGCTCGCTCAGCCGGTCTCGGCGACCAGCGGTGGCCGGCCGGCCCGTAGCTGCCCGGGCTCAGCCGTCGGGACGTCCTCGACGGCACCGACCGGAACCGCACCCGCGGCGTCGGCCGTGCGGGGGGTGACGGTCCAGTGCCGTTCGCCCATCACGTGTTTGATCTGCGCGACGCGCCCGATGAGGTTCTTGTACTCCTGGTACACCACCAGGTTGACGAGCAGGAAACTCCACCACCACCAGCGGTGGCGGCGGATCTGCCGATCGCCGACCTGACGGGCGAACAGCAGTTGTACCGGGCCGCAGGCCAGCACCGCCCCGGTGAGGGCCAGCAGGACCGGTGAGGCCATTGTCAGTCCGCCGTCGCGCCACCACATGAACAGCAGCAGGGACCAGATCAGGGGAGTCACCCACATGTACAGCTCCCGCCACACCAGCAGCTGGGCCAGGCCCAGCCGCTGCCGGAACGACAACCCGGACCGGCCGGTGACCGCTTCGGCGTTGTAGCGGCTCACCTCGTACCAGCCCTGGGCCCAGCGGATGCGCTGCTTCCACAGTGCCGGCAACGACGTCGGCGCCAATTCCCGACTGATCAGCCCGCGGTCGTTGACGACCCGGTAGCCGGACCGCAGGGCGCGGACGGAGGAGTCGATGTCCTCGGTCAGCCGGTCGCCCCGCATCCGGATCTGCCGCAGTACGTCGGTGCGCCAGAACCCGTTCGACCCACCGAAGATGCCGAAGCCGTGCATCCGCTGGCGGCCGATGTGCCCGACCGCATAGATCTGCTCGAACTCCACGGCCACCATGCGGGCGACAGCCGACTCGGACCCGTTGCGCACCACGCAGTGTCCCTGCACGACGTCGGCCCCGTCGTTGATCCATGCCCACGCGCGTTCGAAGGCATCGGGCATCGGGTGGTGGTCGGCATCGAAGACTCCGACGAACTCGCCCGTGGTGTGGGCCAGGGCGGCGTTGACGTTCTGGGCCTTGGAGGTGCTCGGCTCCACCCGCAGCAGGGTCAGCCGGGGGTCGGCCAGCGCGATCCGGGCCAACTCGCTCTCAACCGGCAACGGCCGGTCGGTGTTGTAGGCCAGCAGGATCTGCAGAGGCCCGCGGTAGCGCAGACCGCGGAAGGCGGTCAAGGTCTCGACGATCGTCTCCGCCTCGTTCGGCAGGTACGCGGCGATGACGGCGGTGGCTGCCGGTGGGGTCGCTGCGTCGCCCGGTGGTGTGCACCGGCGCAGTGCCACGAAGCCCTCGGCGAATTGCAGACCCACCGTCAGCACGATGGCCGACACCGCCGCCCAGTACAGCGCGGTCGAGACGTCCAGCCCCAAGCGGTACGTCGTGATCATCAGCGCGAGCGGCGCCGCGACGCAGGCGAGGAGGCTCAGCGCGATCTGCCACCGGGTCATCGTCGTGCTGGGACGACGCGGGGCGCCGAGGGGTCCGTCCCCGGCCAGCACCGGGCGGGCCACCAGGTCGTTGTGGGACAGCGACTCGGCGGCGGCGTGCTGGGCCGCTGCGACCGCGGTGACCATCGGCCGGTCGGACAGGTCGGACCAGCCGACCCCGACGTGCAACCGGACGGGGGTGCCGTCCGGACCCGTGAGATCGGCGGCCGCGACCGCGCGGGCGGCAGCCTGCAGTACCCGCCGGACACCCCGGGGGTCCGCGTCGGGCAGGTCCACCGTGATCGAGAAGGCGTCCGCGGTGACGGTTCCCGTGCCGCCCACCGACTCGACGACCAGACGGGCGGCCGCGGCGGTCAGCTCGGGGACCGCGGCGTCGGCGTCGTCACCGACCGGGGTCAGCGGCGAGTGGGCCCGGGCGCCCCGTACCACCAGCACCCCGACCGCCGCCGTCGGCCGGCGGGACCAGGTCGGATCGGGCACTGACAGCCCACCGGGGTGCCCGCCCGCTGTCGGTGGCCCCAGGTCCGTCCCGCTGCCCCCGACCGTGACGGTCGACGACATCAGCGGGGACTCCCACCGGACACGGTCAGCAGATCGCCCGCGGGCCGCCCCAGTCCGAGACCCGTGATGGTCCAGCCGACCGCCCGCCAGGCGGCCGGGTCGGACAGGCAGTTGCGACCGTCGACCAGTCGGCGGTGCGCGACCAGCTCGCCCAGGGCGACCGGGTCGGCATCGCGGAACTCCGGCCACTCGGTGAGAACTAGGACGACGTCGGCGTTCTCGACGGCCTCCGTGGTCGAGCTGACGTAGTGCAGGGCCGGGAAGTAGTGCCGGGCCGCGTCCATCGCCTCGGGGTCGAAGACCTGCACCTGGGCACCCCGCAGGTGCAGCGCGGCGGCCACGTTCAGGGCAGGGGAGTCGCGGACGTCGTCGGTGTCGGGCTTGAACGCGGCCCCCAGCACGGCGATCCGGCGTCCGAGTACGGACCCGTCGCAGGCGGAAACGGCCAGGTCGATGACCCGTTGCCGCTGGAGCATGTTGATCTCGTCGACGTCGTGCAGCAACCGGACGATCGAATCGGCGCCGAGCTCGGTGGAGCGGTGCATCAGCGCGCGGATGTCCTTGGGAAGGCAGCCGCCGCCGAAGCCGAGTCCGGCGTTGAGGAAGCCGCGGCCGATCCGGGCGTCGACACCGATGGCGTCGGCCAGCCGCTTGACGTCCGCACCGGCGGCGTCGCACAGCTCGGAGACCGCGTTGATGAACGAGATCTTGGTGGCCAGGAACGCGTTCGCGCTGGTCTTGACCAGTTCGGCGGTCGGCAGGTCGCAGGTGATGTACTGCGCGCCCTCGGCGACCGGGGTTCCGTACACCTGCCGCATCACGGCGTCGGCCGCCGGGCTCGCCCCGCCGATGACCACCCGGTCGGGCCGCAGGGTGTCCTGGACGGCCCGACCCTCACGGAGGAATTCCGGGTTCCACAGCAGCTCGACCTGGAACGCCGGATCGGCCGTGACGGCCAGACGTTCCTGCAGCCGCCGGGCGGTGCCGACCGGGACGGTCGACTTGCCGACGACGATCGCGTCCTTGGTCAGGTTGCGGGCGATTGCATCGAGAGCCGCGTCGACGTAGGTCATGTCGGCCGCGTTGCTGCCCCTTCGCTGCGGGGTGCCGACGCACAGGAAGTGCACGTCGGCCGCGCCGATGGCCTCGGCGAAATCGTCGGTGAAGCGCAGCCGGCCGGACTCCACGTGGGTCGAGAGCAGTTCCGGCAGGCCGGGTTCGAAGAACGGCACCTTGCCGTTCTGCAGGGCGGCGATCTTGGCTGCGTCGACGTCGACGCCGATGACGGTGAATCCCAGCTCCGCCATCGCCGCGGCGTGGGTGGCACCCAGGTACCCGGTGCCCACCACCGACAGCACGGGCCGGGCGCCGGGTGAGCGGTGGTCAGGGGCGTCGATGGTGGTCGAATCGGTGTCGGACATCGGAGGACTCCTCGGGGGGTCGGACGAGATGGGGTCGACCACGGTGTCGAGAGGGGATCAGGGAGAAGGCAGCTGAGCGGCCAGCAGGGGGACCAGCGCACGCGAGTACGTCGCCGTCATGTGGCTGTTGTCGGAATAGAGCAGGTACTGACCGACGACGACGGGGCACCGCTCGGGCCCGCAGAACCACGGCTGCGGGTCGACGACGGTCGCGCCCGCCGCGGCGGCGGCCGTCGCCGTGCCGGCGCGGCGCTCCGGGTCGCTCATCGCCTCGGACACGGTCAGTCCGCAGGATTCGGCGATGTCGGTCGGGTTCTGGGCGACGCACTTCGGCACGTCCTTACGCGGGTACGGGATGTCCTCGAGCACCACCGTGGGGACACCGGCGGCAGTCAGCCGGCCGACGGTGCTCCCGACGCCTTCAACCCAGCGCTGGGCGAAGTCGCCCTCGCGCTCGGAGAAGATGGCGCCGGATGTGATGACCAGCGCGGGCTTCTCCTGCTCGATGCGCTCGAAGACCTTGGTGCGCCATTCGGTGCATTCGGTGTACTCGCGCTTGAGCTGGGTGTTGACCATGGTCACGTCGTAGAGCGAGCACCCGGACTTGGTCAGCGAGACCAGTCGCCACCCGCGGTCGACGGCGATCTCCCGCAGTGCCGGGATCCAGTGGTAGGCGTGCGAGTCGCCGGCGAGGACGACGGTGGTGTCGCCGTCCTCGGTGCCGCCGGCCACGCAGGACCCGCCGGGTTCGCTCGACAGATCGGCGGTCAGCAGGCCGACCATGCACGAGATGCCGTCCGCGGCGTTCAGATCCGGCTTGTCATCGGCGGCTTCGAGCAGGTCCGGTGTCAGGTTGGCCGGCAGGGCGGTGGTCGCCTGGCCGGCGACCACCGCGGACAGCACGTCGGCCGGCGCGGTGACGGTCGCGGCCTGGGCGCCCAGCCCCATCAGCCGGGGAGCGACGTAGGCGGCGCACGCGCCGGTCAGCGCGCTGATCAGGACGAGCACGAGTCCGAACCGCAGACTGCGCGCCGTGCTGGCCACCAGGGCCGGGTAGGTCCGCAGTGGCGTCTCCACGGCGATCGACGAACACATCGCCATCCACAGGGCGATGGCGACCAGGGCCAGCGCCTCGGGCAGTCGCAGGCTGCGCTGCAGGTACATCTCGCCGAGGATCAGGACCGGCCAGTGCCACAGGTACCACCCGTAGGACAGCCGGCCCAGTGCCTGTACCGGTGAACGGTCGAACAGCAGGCTTTCCACCCGGTGGGTCCGGGCCAGGCCGGCGACGATGACGACGGCGGTGCCGACGACGGGCAGCAGCGCGGCCGCCCCGGGGAAGGGCGTCGCCTCGGTGAACCACACCGCGGCCAGCGCGATCATGGCCAGACCGGTCCCGGCGACCGGGGCCGACTGCAGTGGGCCGATCCGGGCCAGCCACGGCGCGGCGATGGCGACCAGTGCGCCGACGCCGAGTTCCCAGGCGCGCGTGGTGGTCAGGAAGTACGCGTAGGTGGGTTCGGCCGCCGTCAGGTAGACCGAGTACCCCAGGGAACCCAGGACGATCACCACGATGAGACCGAAAGCCGCGGTACGGGCGGGGATTCGGCGCGTCCGCACGGCCAGGGTGACCACGGCCAGCAGCAGCAGCGGCCAGAACAGATAGAACTGCTCCTCGACCGCCAGCGACCAGAAGTGCTGCAGGGGCGAGGGGTCCTGGTTGGCCTGGTAGTCGACCCCGGTCAGCGCGAGGTGGATGTTGACGGCGAAGACCGCGGCCCAGAGGGCGTCGATACCGACCTGCCGGGCCTGCAGGGCCGACAGCAGCCACCAGGTGACCACGACGGTGGTGACGACCACCATCGAGGCAAGCGGCAGCAGCCGCCGGATGCGTCGGGCGTAGAAGGTGCCCAGGCCGATGCCCCGGCCGGCGAGCAGGCCGGGTAGCAGGTGGGTGGTGATGAGGTAGCCGCTGATGACGAAGAAGACGTCGACGCCCACGTAGCCGCCGGACAGGCCCGGCACCCCGGCGTGATACAGCACGACCAGCAGGACGGCGATGGCCCGCAGACCTTCGATGTCGGGGCGGAACTTGCGGTCGGCCGTCCCTGTGTCCGGCGCCGCGTGCCGGCCGCGAACGGCGGTGGCAGGCGGCGGCAGGAGCGCCGTCATGCCGCACCCACCACGGCCGGGACGGGAACGCCGACCGGGGCGGGACTCTCGGCCGTCGCCGCGGTGGCCGGCTTGTGCAGCCCGACCTCGACCCGCTGCCGGGTGCCCCAGGCGCGGGGCGCCGGCTGGGCCAGGGCCCGGTAGTAGAGCGGCAGCAGCAACGCCAGGTAGAGCACGCTGGTCAGCGGGCTGGTGAGCCAGGTCAGCAGACGCTGCCAGACCGGCTGCTCCCGTCGGGCGACGAGGACGTACCGCAGGTGGGCGACGTAGCCGATACCGACGGCGACCAGGACGGACCAGATCAGCAGGTCGACGGAGATCGCTCCGGATGCCGCGCCGAGAAGTCCGATGGTCATGGCGATCCCGTAGGCCAGGATGCCCAGGCACTGGGTCGCCGTGAACAGGAAGTCGGCCGACCGGATCGGCCGGCGGAGCAGCCACAGCGTCCCCCAGCACCAGGACCTCGCCCAGCGCATCCGTTGCCGGGCCAGGTGACTCAGGTTCTCCGGCAGCGCCGAGTACGCGATGGCCAGCGGCTGGAACTCCGTGCGCCCGCGCTCCTTGGCGAAGAACGTCAGCGCCCGGTCGTCGCCGGCGCGGACCGGCACCCCCATGAACCTCTGGTTGAGGAAGCGATCGAGGTTGGGGCGCACCACTTCCCCGCGATAGGCGGCCAGGATCCCGCAGTTGACCCGCACGGCACCGAAGTAGCCTTCGGCCACCCGGCCCTGCAGGAACGACATCACGAATCCGAGATCCAGTGCGCGGGTGAGGATGTTGCGGCCGACGTTCTGCCCGTAGGCCGTGCCCCCGACGCTCATCACCTCCGGACGGGAGAACGGGATGAGCATCAGGGCCAGCGCATCCTGCTGCAGGTAGGTGTCGGAGTCGGTGGTGACGAAGATGTCGGCGTCCGACTCGGCGAAAGCGACCGACTGCGCCTCCCGCTTGCCCTTGTTCTCCTGACGCCGACAGACGACATCGATACCGGCGGCCCGGGCCACGGCGATGGCTTCCCGGACGACCGGCTCCTCGAGGACGGGGAAGGGCACACCGTCCCGCTGTGACCCGTCGTCGACCAGCCAGAGCGCACGGGGCTTGCGATCCTGGCGGCTCATGGCGGTGACGCCCGCGGCCAGCAGGTCCGGGTCCTCGTTGTAGATGGGGACGACCACGTCGACCGTCAGAGCGTCCAGGTCGACGCCGGGCTGGGCCTTGTGGGGGACCGCGGCCAGTGAAGCCACCATCTTGAGGGCCAGATGGATGAACATGAGCGTGTAGCAGACGGCCAGATTGGTGAACTTCACCGCGTAACTGAGGTGGTTGATCAGCAACATGGTCATCATGCCCAATGAAATAATGGACACGAGAATGAAACCTGGTGTTCGTTTCATGGTGCTCCCATGGACGGTCACCCGGCCGAAAATGGGGGCGACGGTGGAACTGCCGGCGGGGCCCTGAAAATGCCGGGCCGCAAATGGTGGCGGCAGCGGGAATCGACCGGATAGATCCGAACCCACGAAGGGTAAGGAACGCCGGTGCAGGACGGCCGTTGTCTAGAGCGACCCGCCCTTGAAGATGCGGGAAAGTAGGACGGCGGCCGCGAAGACGGCGGCGATCAGCACGATCAGCAGCCCGTTGCCAAAGACGACGGATTGCAGTGCTTCGCCGAGAAGATCGATGACAGAGAGGTTTTCGCCGGTCTCATCGGACATGGGTGTTCCCTTGGGGGAAGTGTGGGCCCAGGGGGTCGGGCGACGGCGACGTCGGCTCACGTTCCTGGGAGGGCAGTCACCCGATTCGGGCCCGACGGTGGCCCCGAGGTGCTCGACGGCGAGCGGTCGGCAACGTTGCGTGGTGACTTCGGACAAACCGTACCGCATCCGAGTGACGCCGCAAGAGCATGTGAATGTGGTCCGAACCACGCGAGAACCGGCCCGATGTCACCGGTGGTGATCGCTCGATACGGTTCGCGTGAGATCCGTAGTGGCGCCCTTCACACCTGTTGCTTTCCGGCTTCTCCTTCGTAGTTGCAGACCCTATTGTCCGGAATGGCGGGCCTCGCCGGAGAGAAAACGCGTCCGTGGTGACCGGGAATGAATCCCGGTTGACCGACGCGCCCGTTCCGCCGCATTTCCGGCTCACTCACCATTCCCGCCCGGTCCGATCGACCCGATCCGACCGGGTGTCGCCTCGCTGCAGCGCCGCCGACGCGATCGCCGCCGCCGGTGGCCGGGGATCCCCTCAGGAAGGTGCTCACGTGTTGGCGCACTCCAACCCCGACAGCCCCCGGGCGACCGTTGACGTCACCGATCCAGACCCCGGTCCCGAGATCTCCCCCGTGCGTGATCCGGCCGGGGAGCGCACTGCACGGCGCCAGACCCTGCGCTATCTACGCGGGATCGGCCTGCACGGCCCGGCCGCGGACTCCGCGGTCCAGACCCTGCTCGACCGGGCCCGCTCGCAGCCCTTGCCGGAGGGTCACGGGTTGGTCGACGTCGTCCTGGAGATGGCTCGCAGCACCGTCGAGCGCTTCCTGCACGCCATGGACATCGACGGATCCGGGGCCACCCATCACTGGCTACCGCTCTTCCTGCGCGCCCATCCGGAGAGCTTCCCCGACGATCCCGCCGCGGCCCGCCGGTTCGCCGAGGCGTCCGTCGCGAACGCCGACCAGGTCTACCGCGACTTCGCCGACCAGGAGCTGCGGTCGTCCGGCATCCCGCGTTGGTTCGCACTCGTTGGGCCCGCGATCGCAGCCGGGGTCGTCGTGGCGGTCCTGGCGACTGGAACCGTCCCGGCCGGCGGAATATGGGAACCGTTGCGAGCGGTCGTGATCGGTGCCTGGGCTCTGCTGATCGGTGGGCTCACGGCGGTCGTGGTCGCCGGATCCATGATCGCAGTCCGCGGGTTCACGCTGGCTCCCAGCCTGTTTCGTGGCCGGCACGCCGCGGCGGAGGAGCCGCTGCCGTCGACCGTCGTCGTGATGCCCGTCTATCACGAGGACATCGGTCGGGTGGTGGCCGGTCTGATCGCGCTGTGGGAGGGGTTCAGGGACCATCCCGTGCTGCCGGACGTGGACTTCATGATCCTCAGCGACTCGCGGGACGACGACGCCGTCCGCCGTGAGATCCGGGTGGTCAGCTGGGCCCGCCACCGCGGTGCCCCGGGTATGCCCATCTACCACCGCCGACGATCGGGCAACAGTCACAAGAAGGCCGGCAACCTGGCGGAGTTCCTGGGCTCCACCGGTCGGCGGTACTCCTATGCGGTCCTGCTCGACGCCGACAGTGTCATGCGGCCGGAGACCGTGGTCGAGATGGTGCGCCGGATGCACGACGACCCGGAGCTCGGACTGCTGCAGGCCCCGCTCCAGTTGCACCACGCGACCACCTACTTCGCCCGGGCGCAGCAGTTCACCAGCGCGGTGGTCGGCCCGATGGCCACCCGTGGGCTCGCCCGGTGGTCGCAGGACACCGCCAATTTCTACGGTCACAACGCGGTCGTGCGGGTGTCGGCCTTCGTGGACAGCTGTGCGCTGCCCACTCTGTCCGGCCGGCCGCCGTTGGGTGGTCAGTTGCTCAGTCACGACTTCGTCGAGGCCGCCCTGTTGTGCCGGGCGGGATGGAAGGTGTGCATCGCGCCCGACCTCACCGGCAGCTGGGAGGAGGTCCCACCAACGCTCGGCGAGTTCGCCGCCCGCGATCGCCGGTGGTGTCAGGGCAATCTGCAGCACCTTCGGATCCTGTCGGCCGGTGGTCTGCGGATGTGGAGCCGGCTGCACCTGTTCCTCGGCTCCGCCGCCTACCTGGCCTCGCCGGCCCTGGTGCTGTTCTCGCTGCTCGGGCTGGCGCTGGCGGCCTGGCCGGGGGTCGAGACCGGTGCCGGCGGGACGGCCGGACCGACGGGTCTGCTCCTGACGGTGGCGGCCATGGCCGCCCTCCTGGTCATGCGGCTGCTCGCCTGGGTCACCGTCGTGACCACCGGTCAGGCCCGCCGCGACTTCGGCGGGGTCGGCCGGTTCACCGCCTCGGCCCTGCTCGACGCGGTCACCGCGGCTGTCCTCGGTCCGTTGCTGATGGTCCATCACACGGCCGCGGTGGTCGGCATCCTGTCGGGCCGGTCGTCCGGGTGGTCGGCCCAGCAGCGCACCGCGGGCGGCCATTCGGTCGGCGCCGTCGTCCGGGCCCAGCGGCTGCCGACGTTCCTCGGGGTGGCCACGCTGGCCTTCCTCGCCGCTGTCGTCCCCGCACTGATCTGGTGGATGGCGCCGCTGTGGATGCCGCTCATCGCCGCCGTCCCCCTCACCCTGTTGACCTCCAGCGAACGGGTCGGTCGAGGCCTGGGGCGGATCGGTCTGCTCACCGTGCCGACCGAGCGGACCATGGAACCGGTCCGCCGCCGCATCGCCGAGCTCACCGAACTGGTGCCCGCCGAGTTGCATCACTACCACCTGCGGGACGTGGTGCTGGACCCCATCGTGCTGTCCGATCACTGCCGGGCGCTGGCCGCCGCCGCGCCGACGGCCGGCCCGGAACGGGCCGACGACCGCGCGGTGGAGTTGCGGGAACGGGCCCTACGTCTGGGCCCTTCGGTGCTGACGCCCTGGGAGCGACGCGTCCTGCTCGATGACGCACCGAGTCTTCGCTGGCTGCACGACAGAGCCTGGCAGTACTGGGATCTGGATCCGGTCAAGCAGACCGCGCCGCAGCGGCCCGCCGGTCGTGAACGGGGCCCCGCCGCGGCGGCGGCCGGTGTCACGGAACCGGCCGCCGAGCAGGCGCCCACCCGACCGAACGGGCTCGTTCCCCTCGTCCCGAGGCCGGGCATCAGCTGACCGGGCCGGGTGAAAACCGGGGGCGACCCGTCCGAGGGATTCGCGCGACTAATCACGCAAAGTAGCGTTCCAACTACTGAGCGAGAGGGGCACGGATGCGGTCACGGGGTACGGCGGCGTCGGACACACCCGTCCTGAGCCGTCGACGCTTCGTGGTGCTCGGGGTCGGAGCCCTGGGGGTCGCCGCCACTGCTGCGATCACCTCCGCCGACAGCCGACGCGTCGACGGCGGGGCCCCCGGGGATCTCGACGCCGAGGCCCGCCCGCTGGTCTCGCAGGAGGTCGACAAGTCGATCCGCTGGCTGTGGGACTTCGCCAATCGCGATGCCGCGACGACGGGATTCGGTCTCGTCCGCGACCGGGACGACAGCGCCTGGGTCGCCTCCACCGCGGCGACCGGCTTCGCCCTGGCCGCCTACTGCATCGGGGTCGACCGCGGCGTCCTGGATCGCCGGGCGGTCGTCAAGCGTGTCCGGGGGGCACTGCGGACCATCGAGCAGACGGTGCCGCACCGGTCCGGGGCCGTCATGCATTTCGTCGTTCCGACCAGCGGTCTCGCCGCGCGGAACTCGGAGTACTCGACCATCGACACCGCGCTGCTGCTCAACGGGGCCGTCGTCGCGGCCGCGTACCTGGCCGACCCCGAGATCACCGAGCGGACCGATCGGCTGCTGCGGCGGGCCGACTGGCTGGCCTACCAGCGGATCACCACCGACGCCCGCTATCTGCGGATGGCGTGGTCGGACCGGACCCGGGCCTACGTCGGTACCTGGAACATGTCGGCCGAGCAACTCGTGCTGTACCTGCTGGTGGCCGGACATCCCGATGTCCCGCCGGAGATCGCTCGGGCGTTGTACGCCGGGTTCCGCCGACCGATCGGCGAGTACGGCGGACACCGCTGCGTCTACGAACCGGGCGGAACGCTGTTCACCTACCAGTACCCGCACGCCTTCTTCCCCTACCACCGTTACTGCGACGGCGACGGGGTCGACTGGGCGGCCAATGCGCGTTCGGCGACCCTGGCCAACCGTGCCTGGTGTGCCGACAACGCCGATCAGCACCCAGCTTTCGCGTCGGGTCTGTGGGGATCCTCGGCCAGTGACGGGCCCTTCGGCTACACCGTCAACGGGGCGTCTCCGTCAGCGGCAACACCGCGCAACGACGGCACCATCGCGCCGTACTCGCTGATGGGTGCGCTGATGACCACGCCGGCCGAGGCGGGCGAGGCGCTCCTGCGGCTCCGTCGGTCGTTCCCGGACGCCTGGGGACCCTACGGATTCGCTGACGCCGTCAACGTCGTGGACGGCCGCCCCTGGGTCGCCGCGAGTCGCCTGGGCATCGACAAGGGCCTGTCGGCGATCGCCGGTGCCGCAGCCCTGGGCAGCACACTGGTGCACGACAGCTTCGCGGCGCACCCGTGGATCGCGCGCGGCCGGGACGTCCTCGGGTACCGACTCGTCTGACTCTGTCACCCCAGCAACGGACGCGGGTCGAACGTCACCCGGATCCGGTCGATCCGGCCGTCGCCGCCGACGTGACTCCAGTTGACGGTCGGAATCGGATGGTGATCGTCGCGGCGCAGCTCGAACCAGGTGATGGCGTCGGGGCCGTCGACCCACCGTCGCACGACGTGGATGTCGTCGATCAGGTCGCGGACACCGCGAAGGCCGGCGAGACAGTCCTGCGGTCCCTGTGCCGCGCCCATCGCGCCGACGAAGTCGACATCCTCGGCCAGCACGGTCGACAGCCGGGCGAAGTCGCGGGTCTGCCAGGCGGCGAAGTAGGTCTCGACGGTGAGGGCGGTGCGTTCGTCGGAAGTGGTCATGGCTTCAGGCTGCCGGTGATCGGCTCATCAGTCCAAGACATGTACGCACTTGAAACCATAAGCTGTGGTGATGGAGATCCGGCAGCTGCAGTACCTTGTCGCCGTTGCGGACACCGGCACCTTCACCGCCGCCGCGGCCCGCGAACACGTCGCCCAGCCCGCCATCAGCGCCCAGATCGCCACGCTGGAAAGGGAAGTCGGCCAGCGGCTTTTCACTCGCACGGCGCGGGGCGCCGAGCCGACCGAGGCAGGTCGGGAACTGCTGACGCACGCCCGCGACATCCTGGACCGGCTGACCCGGGCCCGGGAGGCGATGAGCGAACTCGCCGGGGTGCTCCGCGGCCGCGTCACCGTCGGCACGATGCGGGGGGCGCCGCTCGGTCGGCTGGCCGACGTACTCGGACGTTTCCGCCGCAGTCACCAGGGGGTCGACCTGACCGTGCGGGAGGGCGAATCCGCCGCACTGCTCGACCAGCTCACCGCCGGGGCGGTCGATCTCGCCCTGGTCGGACTGTGGGGGCGGGCCCCCGCCGGGATCACGACCAGCACGGTGCTGGATTCTTCGGTCGGCGCCGTGGTCGCGGCGACCGACCCGTGGGCGGCCCGTCGGCAGGTCACGCTGGCCCAGGCCGCCGACCGTCCGATCGTCACTCTCGTTCCCGGAACCGGGGTCCGGACCGCGTTCGATGCCGCATGTCGTCAGCAGGGGCTGAGCCCGCGGGTCGGCTTCGAGGTCGGGACCGTCGGTGCGGCGATCGAGCTGGCCCGCGCCGGGCTGGGGGTGGCCGTCGTGCCGGCCGATCCGTCGCTGACGGTCGGGCCCGACGGGCGCGCTCTCGCCATCGTCCGCCCGGTCGTCCGCAGCCGACTGGCGCTGGCGTGGGCCGCCGACACCGTGACCCGCGGCCGTCCGGCCGCGCGGGCGCTGCTGGCCGCGGTGCGCCCGGACCGGACTGCTTGATCCCGACCGGGGCCCGTCATCTCGCCCCCGGATGCCCACCCGGCACGGGCGCGGTTGAATACCCACATGGATCCGCGCGCAGGACAGCCCGCCCAGCCTTCCGACCTCATCGACGTCGACGCTCTGCTGGCGGCGTACGAAGACCTCCACCCGAACGTCGAGAATCCGGACGAACGTGTCGTCTTCGGCACCTCGGGTCACCGCGGTTCCAGTCTGGACACCGCATTCAACCGGGACCACATCCTCGCCATCACCCAGGCCATCTGCGAGTACCGCGCGGAGCAGGGCACCGACGGGCCGCTGTTCCTCGGCGCCGACACCCATGCCCTCTCCGCACCGGCCACCGCCACCGCGCTGGAGGTGCTCGCGGCCAACGGGGTCACCGTCATGCTCGACTCCGGTGACGGGTACACCCCGACCCCGGCCGTGTCGCACGCCATCCTCAAGGCCAACCGCGGGCGCAATTCCCGGCTGGCCGACGGCATCGTCGTGACCCCCAGCCACAACCCGCCCCGGGACGGCGGTTTCAAGTACAACCCGCCGAACGGCGGCCCGGCCGACTCGGACGCCACCTCGGTGATCGCCGCCCGGGCCAACGACATCCTCGCCGGGGGACTGGCCGAGGTGAAGCGGGTCGACCACCGCACCGCGCTCAACGCCGACACCACGGGCTACTACGACTTCACCTCCGGCTACGTCGGGGACCTGGAGAACGTCCTGGACATCGACGCCATCCGTTCCGCCGGCGTCAAGATCGGGGCCGATCCACTGGGCGGGGCCTCGGTCGGCTACTGGGCGGCCATCGCCGAGCGGCTGCACCTTGACCTGACCGTCCTGAACGACAAGGTCGACCCGCAGTGGGGGTTCATGACCCTGGACTGGGACGGCAAGATCCGGATGGACTGTTCGTCGCCGAACGTCATGGCCTCCGTGGTCCAGCGGGTTCAAGCAAACGGTGCTGCGTCCGATTCCCGGTACCAGATCGCCACCGGTAACGACGCCGACGCCGACCGCCACGGCATCGTTACCCCGGACGCCGGGCTGATGAACCCCAATCACTACCTGGCCGTCGCGATCGACTACCTGTATCGCAACCGTCCCGAGTGGGGCGCGGACATGGGCGTGGGCAAGACGCTGGTGTCCTCGTCCATGATCGACCGGGTGGTCGGCAAGCTGGGCCGCCGGCTGGTCGAGGTGCCGGTCGGTTTCAAATGGTTCGTGCCCGGGCTCATCGACGGTTCCATCGGTTTCGGCGGCGAGGAGTCGGCCGGCGCCTCGTTCCTCCGCAAGCGCGGCACCGTCTGGACCACCGACAAGGACGGCATCCTGCTGGCCCTGCTGGCTTCGGAGATCCAGGCCGTGTCGGGCAAGTCCCCCAGCGAGCGGTACGCCGAACTGACCGCCGAGTTCGGCAATCCGGCCTACGCCCGGGTCGACGCCCCGGCCTCCAAGGCCGAGAAGGCCAAGCTGGCCAAGCTGGCCCCGGAGGACGTCAAGGCCGACACCCTGGCCGGCGAGAAGATCACCGACCGGCTGGTCGCGGCACCCGGCAACGGGGCGGCCATCGGTGGACTCAAGGTCACCACCGAGAGCGCCTGGTTCGCCGCCCGCCCGTCCGGCACCGAGGACGTGTACAAGATCTACGCCGAGTCGTTCCGCGGGCCGGAGCACCTGGCCCAGGTGCAGGCCGAGGCGCGCGAGGTGGTGTCGGCGGCGCTGTCCGGCTGACCCGGACCCTGGGGCGTGTCTCGCTGTCTCGGCGAGACACGCCCCACTCCGTCCGGTTCAGCCCCGGGTTTCGGGTCGACCGCGGTCTCAGCGCAGGAACTGTTCGACCAGCAGCACGACACCGATGGCGGTCATGGCCAGCCCGGAGACGACGGTCACCACGGTGGCCGCGGCCGGGCGGGTGCGGAGCACCAGCCTGGCGCCGGTGCCGACGCAGGTGTAGACGACGCCGCAGGTTGCGGTGTGGACAAGACCGAGCAGCGCGATCTGCGCGGCGATCGGCCAGGCCGAGGTCGACACCGTGAACTGGGGGAGCAGCGCCAGGAACAGCAGGAGGGCCTTGGGGTTGAGCCCGCTGATCCCGACCCCTTTGAGCAGCTGACGGGAACCGGACGACGTTCCGCTGCCCGGAGCGTCCACGGGGCCAGTCGGCCGGGCCAGGGTGGTGACGCCCAGCCACACCAGATAGGCGGCCCCCGCGACGGTCAACGCGGCCGACACCCGGGGAGCCCCGGCGAGCAGCGTCGCGATCCCGGCCGCGACCAGGCCGGTGATCAGGACGTAGCCGGTCAGCAGGCCGGCGATCGCCGGGAACACGGATCGATGCCGGAGCCCGGCGTTGATGGTGTACGCCCAGTCCGCCCCGGGGGTCAGGACGAGCAGTACCGAGACACCCCAGAACGCAGCGACCGCGCCGACCGGCATGGACGACCTCCCTTTCCACTGCTCCGACCCGGCGCGGAGCTCACGGTGGGAACGCTAGGCACATCAGCCGCAAATGTGCTTCCAACTTTCACCCTGAGCGAGGCTCGAAGTGGAAGGATCACGCACCGTGGACGCCATGGACAGGAAGATCCTTGCCGAGTTGCAGCAGGACGGACGTCTGACCCTGACCGAACTGGCCGAGCGGGTGCGGCTGAGCATGTCACCGTGTCATCGGCGACTGCGCGCCCTGGAACGGTCGGGAGTGATCAGCGCGTACCGGGCCCACCTGGACCCGGCGGCGGTCGGGCTGGGGTTCGAGGCGTTGGTGTTCGTCACCATGGCCACGTCGGTCCGCGACGTCCTCGACGCCTTCGAGGCCGCGGTCGCGCAGGTGCCCAGCGTGCTGCAGGCGCAACGGCTGTTCGGCGACCCCGACTACCTGCTCCGGGTCGTCGCCCACGACCTGCGGGCGTTCCAGGCGATCTACGACGACGACCTGATCACGCTGCCCGGGGTACAGAAGCTGAGTTCCACGCTGGTCATGAAGAGCGTCGTGATCGACCGGCCCCTGCCGCTCTGACGCCCGCTACCCATCGCCCCGATCGGCGACCACCCGGTTCCGGCCGGCTCGTTTGGCCTGGTAGAGGCACCGGTCGGCCCGGTCCAACAGCACCTGCAGACTGTCGTGCGGTGCGGCCGTGCCGGGCGTCCGCACGGTCTCGGTGGCCGTACCGATGCTGACCGTCCCCGACCACGGCGCGATCCATTCGACGGCCCGTTCGCGGAGTCGTTCGGCCAGGATCCGCGTCTCGTCGGCGTCGGCCGCGGTCACCACAGCGAACTCCTCGCCCCCGAGGCGGACCACCAGATCGTCCTGACGGGTCTCCTGGAGCAGCCCGCGACCGATCGCCTCCAGAGCCCGGTCCCCGGCCTGGTGGCCGAACAGGTCGTTGATGACCTTGAAGTGATCGATGTCGAGCAGCACGACGGAACGGTAGCGGGCGGTGCGGGTGGCCCGGTCGAACACCTCGGGCGACAACCCACGCCGGTTGAGCACGCCGGTCAGCGGATCCGTCACCGACAACCGGGCCAGCGAGCGGAGCACCTCGGAAAGATCGCCGCGCAAGACCAGCACGGTCTCGGCGGCGGCGACGAACGACAGCACCGGGAGGCCGGTGAGCGACAGCCACTGCACCGGACTGTCGGCGACCAGGCCCATCACGGCGCCGCAGGCGACGGCCACCACCGCCTCCTGACCCCGGACCAGGGGCCGGGCGAGAAAGACGGCCGTGAACAGGGTCGGCGGCAACAGCATCACCACGTTGAGCAGTGCGCCCGTGCGGTCCTGGTTGGCGGCGATGGAGACCATCACCAGGACGTCGAGCAGCAGCACCACGCCGAACGTCTGGGGGTCGCTCCACCGCGCCCCCCAGAGCCGGCTGGCGACGGCGACGAGCCCGCTGGCGACGATGACGCCGGCGAAGGCGAACAGCCATCCGGGTCGGACCGTCGTCGGGTCCAGGGCCGCGACCACCCCGAGGACGACACCGCCGAGCGTCATCCAGGACAGCACCCGGGCGCGACGACCTGGGTCGCTCCGGCGTTCGTCGGCGATCTGCCCCGACGGTTCGCTGGCCACCGCCCGCGACCGTGCATCGAACGCCATACGACCCCCGTCCCCGAACGTGCTGACTTTACGTGAAGTACTGATGACGCAGAGGTGGGATCAGAGACGACTGCGGCCGACCCCCGCAGGGGCCGGCCGCGATGACGACGTCGGAAGATCAGTCGGGGACGTAGTCGAACGTGTCCGGGTTCGGGCCACGCCGGCCGTCCCGGTCCAGCGCGTTGATCTCGGCCATGTCCGCGGGCTCCAGGCTGAAGTCGAACAGCTCGAAGTTCTCGGTCATCCGCTCGGCGCTGCTGGCCTTGGGGAAGACGATCACGCCGTTCTGGATGTGCCAGCGCAGCACGACCTGGGCCGGGCTCTTGCCGATGCGCTTGGCGATCGCGCCGACGACCGGGTCGTCCAGCACGTCGCCCTGGGCGATGGGGGACCAGCCCTCGGTGGCGATGCCGTGCTGGGCGTCGAACTCCCGCAGCCCGGTCTGGGCGAAGTACGGGTGCACCTCGATCTGGTTGACCGCGGGGACGACGGTCGACTCCTCGAAGAGCTTCTGCAGGTGACCGGGCTGGAAGTTGGACACGCCGATGGCTCGGGCCCGCCCGTCGGCGTACTCCTGCTCCAGGGCGCGCCAGGTGCCCAGGAAGTCGCCCACGGTCGGCAGCGGCCAGTGGATGAGGATCAGGTCGATCTGCTCGGTCCGCAGCTTGTCCAGCGTCTCGGCGAACGAGCGGCGGGTGGCGTCGTACCCGTGCGAGTTGTTGTTGATCTTGCTGGTCACGAAGATCGTGCTCGGGTCGACGCCGGACTCGGCGATGCCCTCGGCGACCTCCGCCTCGTTGCCGTACATCTGCGCGGTGTCGATGTGCCGGTACCCGACGGACAGCGCCTGCTGCACGGCCGCGGACGTGTCGGCCGGGTCGATCTGGAAGACGCCGAATCCCAGCTGCGGGATCTCGACGCCGTTGTTCAGGGTCAGGGTGGGAACGGTGTTCGGCTGAGCCACTGGTGCACAGGTCCTTTCACGTACGCGACGGTCTGTCGGTGGGTAGGTACCCATTTCCAGCAACCGGGTCGCGCCCGAGAAGATTCCGTCAGCCGGCGATGCGCTCCAAAGCCGCCGACGCATGGGGCGCCAGGGCCGCGTCCTTGTGGGCGCGCTCCTCGACGTAGGCCAGCCGGCCGTCGGGGGTGATGCCGTACAGCCGAGTGGCCCCGATGACGGGGGCGGCGGTGGGGGTCCGCCAGGTGCCGTCCGTGGACATCGCCCACGCCGTGGCCGACCGGGCCTGACCGTAGAAGACCTCGATACGTCCCTCGGCGTGCGCGATCAGCAGCTCGAGCGACCCGTCGGGCTGGGGACGCCAGAAGCCGACTTCGCGAGCCCCTGGGCCGGTGACCTCGCCGTCGTCGTCAAGCAACCACAGCACCGACTCGTGGCGCAGGAAGTCGCGGCCGTCGTGGGAGATGGTGATCTGCTGCCCGAAGTCGGGGGACTGCGCGCCCGGTTCGTTGCCGAACAGCCCGGTCCCACGCCACACCCCGACCAGCGGCAGCAGGGCCAGGCAGGCGTCGTCGAGCACCGGGCCGAGTCGCAGGTTCGCCGTGTCCTCGGGGATCGGCAGCGGCGGCACGTCCTGCAGGTTCACACCGCGGGTCGATTCCGCCCGGGACTGGGCAGCCGCGACCGCGGCGTCGCCGCTACCGCGCTGGACGCCGCCCGGCTCCGCCGCGCTCACCGGTCCTCGTGCAGCAACCGGTAGATGACGTAGACGGCGAACCAGGTGATGACCAGGGCGACGACCACGAGCAGCCCGGTGTAGAAGATCTCCAGCACCCCACCACCCTAGCGGCGGACGGCCGACGCCGAGCCGCCGTCCCGTTGTGACCTTCGGTGGGATTCACCGGTTCGACACAGGGAATCGCCGCGGACGCACGAACGCCGGGCCCGCCCCCACGAGTGGGGAGCGGACCCGGCGTCCGGGACGGGGCAGGTCAGCGCGAGACGGAGATCTCCGCCTCGGTGACACCGAGCTCGGTGACGGCGACCTCGGTCGACCCGTTGCCGAAGCGGGACAGCGCCCGGACGGTCCACGAGCCCGGGGCGGCGAAGAAGCGGTACACGCCCTCGGGAGAGGTCACGACCTCGGCGGTGAACTCGCCGGTGCCGTCGAGCAGGCGCACGAACGCGCCGCCCACCGGGGCAGCGGTGGCACTGTCGACCACGCGGCCCTGGAGCACCGCCTGGGTGCCGGGATCGACGCCGGCCGGCAGGTCGATGGTCTGGGCGGGGGCTCCGCAACCAGCAGTCATGGCAGGTCCTTCTCTCTACGGGATTCTCAGGAGCCGGTCTCGACCGGGACGCCGACCAGCGAGCCGTACTCGGTCCACGAGCCGTCGTAGTTCTTGACGTTCTTCTTGCCGAGGATCTCGACCAGTACGAACCAGGTGTGGCTGGAACGCTCGCCGATCCGGCAGTAGGCGATGGTGTCCTTGCTGTCGTCCACCCCGGCGTACAGCTCGGTCAGCTCGGCGTCGGACTTGAAGGTGCCGTCCTCGTTGGCCGCCTTCGACCACGGCACGTTGACCGCGGTCGGGATGTGGCCGGCGCGCTGGGCGGCCTCCTGCGGAAGGTGGGCCGGGGCGAACAGCTTGCCGGAGAACTCGTCGGGGGACCGGACGTCGACCAGGTTCTGGGTCCCGATGGCCGCCACGACTTCGTCGCGCAGCGCACGGATCGAGCTGTCCAGCTCACCGGCGGTGTAGCTGGTCTCCACCCGGTCGGGGACATCGGTGGTGAGCGGACGACCGTCCAGCTCCCACTTCTTGCGGCCGCCGTCGACGAGCTTGACGGCCTGGTGGCCGTACAGCTTGAAGTACCAGTAGGCGTAGGCCGCGAACCAGTTGTTGTTGCCGCCGTAGAGCACGACGGTGTCGTCGTTGGAGATGCCCTTGGCCGACAGCAGCTTCTCGAAGCCCGCCTTGTCGACGAAGTCTCGGCGCACCGGATCCTGCAGCTCGGTCTTCCAGTTGATCCGGACGGCCCCGGGCAGGTGACCGGCGTCGTAGGCGGTGGTGTCCTCGTCCACCTCGACGAAGACGACACCGGGCGTGTTCAGGTTCTCCTCGGCCCAGTCGACGGAGACGAGGGCGTCCTCGCGGCTCATGTACAACTCCTTGCGGGGTGGACCCTCGGATGGTCGAGGGTTTCGGTGGATCTCTCGGGATGGTGGAGCGTGGGACTTCGCTGGTGACCCCGGGTTCGCGCCCCGCGCCCGGACGGGGCGGGGTGGCGGATCCGGACGGGCCGCGGTACGCGCAGTGGGGGCGGGGAGGGCGACCGTCCGCCGGGCGGACAGGTCGGGAAGCTCACCGCGGGGATCGACACCCGGGGGTGGATCCGGAGGGGGGCGCGCTCAGGCGCAACAGAGCGCGCTGCTGACGCGCGCGAGGTCGACGGCACGACGGCTCGTCAGGAGCAGACCCATAGCACAACGGTAACAGGTGGGTGCCGAGGTTCGGCACCGCGAGCCGGGACCCGGTGCTCCCCGCCCGGGTGATCGGTCAGCGGCCCGCCCACCGCAGCTGCGACAGGGTGAACGCCCCCGTCCCGACGCTCACCACCAGGTCGCTGCCCTGCACCGTGACGGTGCCGCTGGTGACGGTGAACGGCAGCCAGTTCAACGGGACGGTGGTGGTCAGGGCCTGTTCGAGCTGGTCGGCGCTGGCGTCCGCGGCCTGGCTGCTGCTGGCGGACAGGGCCACCCCGGCCGCCTGCAGGTCGGACACCGCGATCCGCAGGGTGTCGTTGCTGATGCTCACCGTCGCCGTACCCGACAGCGGGATCTGCTGGCCGAGGACGGTCACCGTCGTGGACACCTGCACCCCGCCGTTCGCCCCGGGGCTGAAGGTGACGTTGCGACCGGCGTCGCCACCGATCGCCGCCGGCAGGCCGGCCAAGGGCAGGTAGGCCTTGAGCGTCGACGACTGGGCGGTGAGGTTGTCCACGCTGCCGCCGAGGGCGTCGGACAACGGCAGGGTCACGTCCTGCAGGTCCGCTTCGGCGTGGGCGCCGGCCACCGCACCCTGCCGGGTGGTCGTCGCGGTGACCACCACCTGCGGGTACTCGCCGCGGACGGCCTGCCAGAGGAAGGGGAAGCCGTCGATGGAGACGTCGGCGTCGACCTGACCATTCGCCTGCTGGTCGATCGACTGCGCGGCCCGGTACTCGGAGTACGCACGCAAGCCGAAGTCGGTGGCCACCAGCAGGACGACCAGCACGACGAGCACGATCAGCAGCTTCCGCACCCCGTCAGTGTTGCAGCGCGTCCGCGCCGCGCGGACGTCCTGGTCCGGTGTACCCCGGCCGGGTGACACCGATGACGACCGCCGGCGTCATCCGTTGGGAACACCGACGACCCCGCGGGGCCGATCCGGCCGCCGCGGACTGTGACATCGGCCCCATCGGTGGGCCGGAAGCCGCGTCCGGTTACACCGCCGTCACACGACCTTGATAAACCGTGTCAGTCAGTCACCGCTGCCGACACGGTGACCGTCCCACCCGCACGAGCCGCGGGTGGTGGTGATCGTCCGGGTGGGAACCCGGATCGTCGGCGGCACGACCCGATCGCACAGGCCGGTTCCGATCATGTGAGCCGCAGGACCGGCGGACTACAGTGAGTCCGCTGGTGGCGACGGCTGAGGGAGGACCATGGAGCTCCTACTGCTCACCACCGACCCTTCCCCGGCGTCGGTGCTGCCCGCGGTCGACCTGCTGCCCGTCCGGATGCGGTCCGCGCCCCCGGAGGCAGCGTCCCTGGTCACCTCGGGTCCGTACGACCTGTTGCTGCTGGACGCCCGTCATGACCTCGCTGCCGCGCGGACGCTCTGCCGGCTGCTGGGGTCCGACGGGCTCGCCGTCTCCATCCTGGCCATCGTCAGCGAGGGCGGCATGGTGGCGATCGGCCCCGAGTGGGGGGTCGCCGACGTCGTGCTGGCCAGCGCTGGTCCGGCCGAGGTGCACGCCCGGTTGCGGTTGTTGTCCGCCCGCACCACCGCCGTGTCCAACTCCGGGATGATCACCCTTGGCGACCTGACCATCGAGGAGGACACCTACACGGCCCGCCTGCGGGGGCGGCCGCTCGAACTGACCTACAAGGAGTTCGAGCTGCTGAAGTTCCTCGCCCAGCACCCGGGTCGGGTGTTCACCCGCGAGCAGCTGGTCACCGAGGTGTGGGGGTACGACTTCTTCGGCGGTACCCGCACGGTCGACGTCCACGTGCGGCGGCTGCGCGCCAAGCTCGGTGCCGAACACGAGTCGCTGATCGGTACCGTCCGGAACGTGGGTTACAAGATGGTGCCGCCGAACCGCTCCATGGTGCGTGACGAGACGGCGTCCGGGACGCCCGCGTGAGCGGAGTGGCCGCGACCTGGCGTCCGTCCGATCCGGCCGACGACCCGGACGCGGTGCAGGCCGTCGTGACCGCGGCCATCGCCCAGGACGGGGTCGCCGCCGTCTCCGGCCACGTCCTCGAGGCCATCGCGGCCGGCCGGGCCGAGGTCTGCGTGATCCCGTCCGCCACCGGGTCCGGCCTGGACGGACTGGCCGTCGCCCTCGGCGGGGGCCCGGCCGAAGTGGTCGTCGCCCCGTCCGCCCGCGGACGCGGACTGGGCACCCGGCTGGTACGGGCCGCGCTCGACCGTCAGCCCGGGGTCTGGGCCTACGGCGATCTGCCGGCGGCGGCGTCGGTGGCCGCCCGACTCGGTCTGGTCCGTGGGCGGGGGCTCGTACAGCTTCGCCGCGCCGGCGACGGGGCAGTCGGACCGGGCCCGGTCCCGGAGCTGCCGGCCGGGGTGTCCATCCGGTCGTTCCAACCCGGCGACGAGGACCAGATCGTCGGTGTGAACGCCCGGGCGTTCGCCTGGCACCCGGAGCAGGGCGCGATGACCCGCGCCGATCTGGACGAACAGATCGCCCAGGACTGGTTCGACCCGGCCGGGCTGTTCGTCGCGGTGGCCCCGGATGCCGACGGCACCGAGCGGATCGTCGGGTTCCACTGGACGAAGGTGCACCCCGTCGATCCGACCCCCCGGTCCGGTCCGGTCGGCCCGATCGGCGAGATCTACGTGCTGGCCGCCGATCCCGCGGCCGGGGTGCGCGGGGTGGGTGGCCCGTTGACGGCGGCCGGCCTGGACCACCTGGCCGGCCGGGGGCTGACGACGGTCATGCTCTACACCGAGGCCGACAACGACCGCGCGCTCGCGCTCTACCGCCGGTTCGGTTTCACCCTCTTCGTCGGCAACGTCGTCTACCAGTCGGCGTCCGACTGACCGTCAGGTGTCGTCCGCCCGCCGGAGCACCAGCACGGCCGGTGCGGTGACCGCGGCCACCAGCACCCCGCAGGCCAGCAGGGCCGCCGCCAGCCCGAACGACGCGGCGGTCGCTCCGACCAGCAGCGCGCCGATCGCCGTGCCCGCGTCGTAGGTGGCGTTCCACGCCGCGCTCGCGGTGGTCTCCCGTGACCGGCCGGCCAGCCGGAACGCACCCAGCAGGGTGAGGTTCTGGACCGCGCCGTAGCTGACGCCGAAGATCGCCGCGCCCACCAGCACCAGGGCGGCCGTCGCCGTCCCGCTGTGGACGCCGCCGGCCACCACGGCCAGCCCCGCCGCTCCGCAGACCGAGCCCAGGAGCAGCAACGGGGCCATGGACCGTCGATCCGACAGCACCCCGGCCCCCCAGCGCGTCAAGGCGGCGACCAGGCCCATGACCACCAGCGCCGCGCTCGCCAACCCCGGATCGACCTGGACCGGCAGGATCGCCAGCATCCCGCCGCCGGCCAGGGTGACGGTCAGCAGCAGGACGAGGACGGCGGCCAGGCGCCCCCGGGGGAACCGGTCGGTGCCGGGGACCGCCCGGTCCTTCGCGGCCCCGTCGTCCGTCGTCGGGCCGGGATCGGGGAACCGGCCGACCAGGGGCAGCGCCAGCACGGGGGCCAACGCGCACCAGGCGACCACGTCGAAGCGGCCCGCGCCGGTCAACGCGACCGACAGCGGGATGGCCACCAGGTTCGGGACCGCCACGGCCAGACCGTAGAGACCGATGGCCGCGCCGTGCCGGTTCGCCGGGACCGCGGCGGTCGCCAGCAGCGGGCTGAGGACGGTGAGGATGCCGAAACCGATTCCGCGCACCGCCGAGTCGGTGAGCAGCCACCACAATTCGTCGTGCACCAGCAGCAGCGGGGCGGGCGCCCCGAGGGCGAGCAGGCCGATGGCCAGCGTCGCCGGTCGACCCACGGCGGTGATCAAGCGGGGGACGCCGAGCTGGGTCAGCACCGTGGCGGTCAGCAGCACGGTGGCCGGCAGACCGGCCAGGGCCTCGGGGACGCCGACCGACACCGCGTACAGCGGCAACGACGACAAGGTCAGGAAGAACCCGGTGAACCCGAGCAGGCTGAGGACCAGCAGTGCACGGATCGGCGGCAGCGACAGCAGTGCGGGTCGGTCGTCCGTCGAGTCCACGTCACCGCTCTCCGTCCGGGCCCGTGGGCCGCGCCGCCGCCGGTGACCCGGCGGGACGACGCCGTCATGTGCGGCCCTGCCGCCGTCAGGGAAAGGTAGCGTCTGCGCCATGGGGGCTGGACACACCCACGGGCACTCGCACGGCCCGGGACCGGGTGCCGACCATCGGGGTCGGCTGGCGATCGCGTTCACCATCACCTCGCTCATCCTGGTCGTCGAGGTCATCGGTGCGGTGTGGTCGGGCAGTCTCGCGCTGCTGGCCGACGCCGGGCACATGGTGACCGACGCCGCCGGCCTGCTCATCGCCCTGATCGCCGCCTCGCTGGCCCGCCGGCCGGCCACCGACCGCCGCACCTGGGGTTATCTGCGCGCCGAGGTGCTGGCCGCCTGCCTGCAGGCGTCCGTGCTCCTGGCCGTCGGCGTCTTCGTGATGGTCGAGGCCGTCCAGCGGCTCTTCGACCCGCCGCCGGTGGGGGCCGGCATCATGCTCGTCTTCGGTGTCGTGGGCCTGCTCGGCAACATCGCGTCGATCGCCGTGCTCGCCTCCGACCGGTCGGCGAACATGAACATGCGCGCGGCGTTCCTGGAGGTCGTCAACGACGCGCTCGGATCGGTCGCCGTCCTCGTGGCCGCCGGCGTCATCGCCACCACCGGGTGGGAACGGGCCGATCCGGTGGTCTCGATCCTGCTGGCCGCCCTCATCCTGCCGCGCACGATCATCCTGCTGCGGGAGACCGTGTCGGTGCTTCTGGAGAGCACCCCGCGGGACCTCGACCTCGACGACGTCCGGCGGCACCTGCTGGAACTGCCCCACGTCCACGCCGTCCACGACCTGCACGCCTCGCAGATCGCCACCGGGCTGCCCGTCCTCAGCGCGCACGTCGTCGTCGACGACTCCTGCTTCCACGACGGCCACGTGCCGGAGATGCTGGACCAGCTCCAGCAGTGCGTGGCCGAGCATTTCGCGATCTCCGTCGAACACTCGACGTTCCAACTCGAACCCGTCCGGCACAGCAGTCACGAGTCCGGGACCCACGCGTGAGATCGGCCGTGGCCGATCTGGTGGTCATCGGCGGCGGGCAGTCCGGCCTGGCCGCCGCCCTCGCCGCCACGGCCCACGGGATCCGTCCGATCGTCCTGGAACGCAGCACCGCTCTGGGGGGCGCCTGGCGGCACTACTGGGACAGCCTGACCCTGTTCTCGCCGGCCCGGTACGCCGGGCTCGCCGACCGGCCGATGACCGGTGATCCGGACCGCTACCCGCACCGCGACGAGATCGTCGCCTACCTCGACGGGGTCGCGGCCGGTCTGACGGCCGACGTCCGCACCGACTGGCCGGTCGACTGGGTGCGGCGGGCCGGATCGGGCCGCGGGTTCGTCGTCGGCGGGGCGGCGGGGGAGATCCGCGCCCACCGCATCGTCAGCGCCACCGGCCGGTACGGCCGTCCCCGGCACCCGGAGAGGACCGGCCTGGACGGGTTCACCGGCCGGGTCGTGCACACGGCGGACTACCGGGGGCCGGCCGACCTGCGCGGCGCACGGGTCGTCATCATCGGCGCGGCCAACAGCGCCGTCCAGATCGGCGCCGAACTGAGCCGGGACGCCCGGGTCACCCTGGCCAGCCGCCGCCCCATCCGCTGGGCCCGACAACGACCCCTCGGTCGGGACATGCACTGGTGGCTCGACCGGACGGGTCTGGACCGGGCCCCCATCGGGCCGCTGCTGGCCGGGCGGACGACCCCGGTCCTGGACGACGGGCGTTGGCGGGCCGCGTTCCGCCCCGACCGCCTGGACCGGCGGCCGCTGCCGCTGCGGGTGGGGACGGGCGCGCGCGGCGACCGGGTGCTGTGGCAGGACGGCAGCACCGAGCGGGTCGACGTCATCGTGCTGGCCACCGGATACCACCCCGACGTCGGCTATCTCGCCGACACCGGGGCACTGACCGCCGACGGTCAGCCGCAGCAGCGGCACGGCGTCTCGACGACCGTGCCGGGCCTGGGCTACGTGGGTCTGGAACTGCAGCGGACCGTTGCGTCGGCCACCCTGCGGGGGGTGAGCCGGGACGCCGACTTCGTCATCCGGCGGTTGCTGCGGCAGAACTGACCGGGCGCGGTCAGGACTCGGGGGCGTAGTTCCCCTCGGCCGGGGTGGTGTCGCCGCCGACGTTCTCGCCGGTCACCAGGAAGACGACCCGACGGGCGACCGCGACCGCGTGATCGGCGAACCGTTCGTAGAAGCGGCTGAGCAGGGCGATGTCGACGGCCGGACCGACCCCGTTGTCCCACTCCGGGGCCAGCATCAGGGTGAACAGCTCGCGCTGCAGGTCATCCATCAGGTCGTCCTCGACCTCGAGGCGACGGGCCAGCTCGAGGTTGCGCTCCCGCAGGACCAGACCGGCCTGGTCGGCCAGGTGGACGCCGACCCGGCCCATCCGCTCGATGATCGGCCGGACCCCGACCGGGATGACGTGCGCGGGGTGCCGACGGCGGGCGGCCTTGGCCACGTGGATGGCCAGCGCGCCCATGCGCTGCAGGTCGGCGACGATCCACATCGCGGACACCACGGCGCGCAGGTCGGTGGCGACCGGGGCTTCGAGCGCGAGTAACTCGAAGGCGACCTGCTCGGCGTTGGCCCGCATGCTGTCGAGCCGGACGTCGGAGGCGATGACCTGTTCGGCCAGCGCCAGGTCGGCATTGAGCAGTGCCTTGGTCGCGTCGCGCAGCGCGGTGCTCGTCAGCTGGCACATCAAATAGCCGTGATCGCCCAGATCAGCGAGCCGAACCTGGTAAGCCTGCCTCATTTGCCCAGCTTACGGCTCGGCCTGCATATCGCATCGCGATCATGGTGAACGCGTTGTGAACAGCCGCCGGATCGTGAGCGACGACGTCGCCCGGACGGGCCGGTACAGGCCGCCTGGGTGTCGGGCCGCACCCGTCTCCACTCGGACGAGTGGTGCCCGTCGTCCGCCCGGGCGACGGTCGGAGCAGGGGTCAGGCGCACAGGGCCTGGCCGGCGTTCACCGACTGCAGGTCGGTCGAGTTCAGCGAGCTGACCGGGGACTGACTGGCCGAGGCCGCGCCGGTGTCGTCGACCGGGGGTGCCGTCAGCGACGGGTCGACGGTGCCGGTGATATCGGAGCCGGCCGACACCGATCGCACGGTGCCGTCGAACTCCTGACCCAGCACCAGACGAACCCCGGCCGTGCCGGCCACCGGGACCAGCACCGCCCCGGGGACGGCCGCGGCGACGGTGGCCGCGGTCGCCAGGTCGGCGGCCGGATCGGTGCCGCCCGTCGGGTACTCGACGACGGCGGCGAAATCGGCGACCTGCTCGGTGGCCACCAGGTTGTCCTCGGGGATGGAGAAACCGTAGGCCGAGAGCTCGTCGGCCACGGTCGACGCGGTGCCCGGTCGGCCCGTCGAGTTGACGATGCGCAGGTCGACACCGGACGGGTCGACGGCCGTCGCGGTGACCGGGCCGGAGGTGACGGGCGCCGGGCTGGACGACGCGGTCGCGGCCGACGGGTCCGGTGACGGGACGGTCGGCGTCGGAGCGGCGCTGGTCGCCGCCGGCTCACCGGGCAGCGGCTGGTCGTTGAGCAGGGCCTGGAAGACGGCCGGGGCCTTGGTCTCGTCGACGTCCAACGCGTCCGGGTCGCTCTGGCTCGGCACCGTCGGCAGCGTGTAGAAGGTGACCTTGCTGGGGGACAGATCGCCGAACGACTGGGCCAGGGTCACGAGGTCGTCGATCGTCACGTTGTCGGTGAAGGTGTTCTGCACGAACGCCTGCAGGAACGCATCCAGCTTCGTCGGGTTCAGCAGCGTCCCGGCGCTGGTGACCTGCTGCAGCAGGGCGGACAGCACGACCTGCTGCCGGCGGATGCGGGCCAGGTCGGAGTCCTTGTCGCCGATGACCTCACGGGCCCGGACCAGGCTCAGCGCCTGGTCACCGACGACGGTCTGCACGCCGGCGGTCGGGACGACGGTGCCCAGCACCGAGTCGACGATGGGGCTGCACACGTTGACGGTGATCCCGCCCAGGGCGTCGACCATGTTCTTGAAGCCGGCGAAATCGATGCCGATCACGCGGTTGATCTTCAAGCCGGTCAGGCCCTGGACGGCCTTGACGGTGCACTGCGGTCCGCCGACCGAGTAGGCCCAGTTGACGTGCCATTCCTCGCCCGACTTGATCTGGTACGGCTGGTCCGAGATCTTCCCGGTGTCGGAGTTCCAGCTGTTGCACTGCGGAGCCTTCACCCAGGTGTCCCGGGGGATGGACAGCACGGTCACGTGCTGCCGGTCGCCGCTGATGTGGGCGAGCATCAGGGTGTCGGAGTTGGCCACCCCGTCGGTGCTGCCGTCACTGACCCCGGGCTCGTTGTTGGCGCCCGACCGGGTGTCAGAGCCGAGCAGCAGGATGTTCTCCGGCGCGTAGACGGTCGTGCTGGTCACCGTCGGCGTGGCCAGATTCGAGTCGTCGGTCGTGACGGCCTGCACGCTGCGATCCGCGATGCCCTGGTCGGCCCGGGCCTTGATCGACCACTCCCACCCGGTGGCGGTGAGCACGAGGACGGCGACCAAGCCGATGACGACGCGGCCGGCGATCAGGCCGCGGCGGTTGCGGGCGCGACGAACCGGGGGGCCGGACCGTCCGTGACGGGGGCCGTCCGAGCCGGGCTCGCTGGTCACGCGCACCTCCAGTGTGGCGGATGACGGCCATCGGCCGGTCGGGTCGGCAGCTCAGGGCGGCGGCCGGTGTGACACCCGCGCGGGACGCGGGGTCACAGGTGTAGGGACTGCCAGAACACCGACCGGGTTGCCTGCCGTGCGCGACCGATCCCCGTCATGGTACGGAACGTGCACGTCACGGCGCGGGCGCGCGACCGGTCACCCGCCCGAACGAGCGATCGCTCCGATATGGGCGTTTCGTGAGCCATTCGGCCGGGTCGAGCGGCCGGGTCGCCCCACTCGTCCGTGGGTCCATCTGTGCTCGTCCGCCAGCGATCATTGGATGCAGAACGGCACCAGCCGCGCGACCCCGTCCTGCACCCCGACATGCAAGGTGGCGAGGTCCGTCCCCGCGATCCGCCCGTCCCGGACGATGCGCAGCACCGACGGAACCTCGTAGACCTCACCGGCCGGAGGCGCACCGGACGACGGACGCCACTGCGGGACCGGGTGGACGGCCGCCCACACCGGCTCGAAGCGGATCGTGCTGGTCGCCGCGGCACACCCCGACAGGCCGCCGACCGGATCCACCGCCGCCGCCAGCGCGGCCTGCTGGTCGGCGACCGAGTCGGCCGTCGCGCTCAGGCCGTCCAGCAGCGTGCGCACGGCGGGCGGGGTGGGATCGGCGGAGTCGGCGTCAGCGGCCGCCGAGCAGGCCGCCGTCGCCAGGACGACGCCGATCAGCGCTACCCGCGGGAACCGCACCGGACGTCAGCCGTCGTCATCCGCGCCCCTGGGTCGACTCGGTCTCGCTCGTGCCTCGCTCGACCGTCGTCATCCGCGCTCCTGGGTCGACTCGGTCTCGCTCGTGCCTCGCTCGACCGTCGTCATCCGCCGCTCGTGTCGGACTCGGCCTCCTGGTCCGGCACCACGTCGGCGTCCGGGTCGTCCAACCAGCCGTAGGGCAGGTGCACGGTGCGCTGCGGAGAGCCCTGCCGACCCCGGGGGCCCTCGGCGGCGTCCGGGAACGGCTGGTCAGCGTCCAGCCGGGCGAGCAGCCCGTCCAGCTGATCCAGGGTGGCGACCATGCCGAGCTCCCGACGGATGTCCGAGCCGACGGCGAAACCCTTGAGGTACCAAGCAATGTGCTTGCGGAGGTCGCGCAGGCCACGGTCGGCGCCCATCTCCGCCATCAGCAGCACGGCGTGCCGGCGCAGGATCGCGGCCGCCTCCCCGAGGGTGGGCGGCGTCGGGGCCGGGAGCCCGTCGAAGGCCGCCGCCAGCTCCGCGAACAGCCACGGCCGGCCCTGGCAGCCCCGGCCCACGACGACCCCGTCGCAACCGGTGGCCGCCATCATGTCGAGAGCGTCCTGCGCGGCGAAGATGTCGCCGTTGCCGAGCACCGGCACGCTGGTGACGGCCTGCTTCAGCTCGCCGATCCGGTCCCAGTCGGCCGTGCCCGAGTAGTGCTGGATGGCGGTGCGGGCGTGCAGGGCGACCGCGGCGACGCCGCTGTCCTCCGCGATCCGCCCGGCGTCCAGGAAGGTGATGTGCTCCGGGTCGATACCCACCCGCATCTTCACCGTCACCGGGATGCCGGCCGGCTGCGCCGCGTTGACGGCGGACCGCACGATCGCCTCGAACAGCTTGCGCTTGTACGGCAGCGCCGAGCCACCGCCCTTGCGGGTCACCTTGGGTACCGGGCAACCGAAGTTGAGATCGATGTGGTCGGCGAGGTTCTCGTCGACGATCATGCGGACGGCGTCACCCACCACCGTCGGGTCCACCCCGTACAGCTGCAGCGAGCGGGGATGTTCGGCCTCGTCGAACCGGATCATCTCGAACGTCTTGCGGTCCCGGGCAACCAGGGCGCGGGTGGTGATCATCTCGCAGACGTAAAGCCCGGCCCCGAACTCGCGGCACAGCTTGCGGAACGAGGCGTTGGTGATGCCGGCCATCGGGGCCAGCACCACCGGCGGCCACACTTCGTACGGCCCCACCGTGAGGGGACGGTGTGGCGCGGGCTGGGTGGTCGGGCCCGGCGACAGGACGGGGTCCGGCAGGGTGGTGCTCACACTCATGACGACCATCGTCCCAGCCGGACCGGCCGGCGCCCGACCGTCGCGTCGGAATCAGACCAGGGCGGCGAGGCCGTCGATCACCTGCGCGGTCGGCAGTCCGGCCAGTGTCGCCCCGTCGACCACGATCTTCGAGCCGCGGATCCCCGAGCCGATCACCACCGGTCCGGCCGCGATCACGGCGTTGTCGACGAAGACCGGCCAGTCGCCCGGCAGACCGATCGGGGTGATGCCGCCGTACTCCATCCCGGTGCGGCCCACGGCGTCGTCCATCGGCGCGAACGACACCTTGCGGACGTCCAGCAGCCGGCGGACCGTCCCGTTCACGTCGGCCCGGGTGGTCGCCAGGATCACCGCCGCCGCCCAGCGCACGTCGCCGCCGCGCTTGCCCGCCACCACCACGCAGTTCGCCGACGCCGCCGCCGGCACGTCGTAGGCCGCGCAGAAGGCGGCGGTGTCGGCCAGCGCCGGGTCGATGGCCCCCACCCCGATCGCCGCGAACCGCGGATCGGCCGACCGTAGAGCGGTCAGGGCGGCGGTCACGGGCGGAGCGAGCAGGTCGGGTCGGTCCGCGGCAGCGGAGGTGCCGAGGGTGCCCAGGGTGGGGATCGTGCGGTCGTCCATGTGCCCACTCTGTCAAAACCGCACCCGCCGTCCGGGTCCGGCCGGTCTCGCTCGCCAGCCGGGCGGCACTTTCGGGTGGCCGCCCGGCGACCCGCGGTATATCACCCGGCCCTGGGGTTCACAGTCGGTGCGGGAGGCGGGGCCGCGCATCGATGGCCCCGCCCGGCAACGGGGAGAACACGTGCGCATCCGACCGTCCTGGCGACCGGCCGTCGCCGTCTTCGCCCTGTACCTGGTCGTCGTCGTCGCGCTGTGGACGGCGATCGGCATGGACTACACCGCGTTCGCCGGAACCACGCGGACCGTCGCCCTCGGGATGACGCTCACCATGGGCGTCCTCGTCGCGCTGCTCGTCGTCGTCACCTCGGTCCTCGGATGGTGGCGGCCGGTGCTCCGTGAGCGGGCCACCGGCCCGCGCTGGCTGCTGGTGTTGCCGGTGCTCTACGTGCTCACCGCCGTCGGCCCGTTGCTCAGCGTCGATCTCGGCCGGGTCCCGCCCGGGTACTGGGTGGCCCTAGCCCTGGGGTGCCTGGGCGTCGGTGTCGCCGAGGAACTGCTGTGCCGGGGCCTGCTCCTCGTCGGGTTCCGCGGCAGCGTGGGCGAGGTGGGGGCCTGGTTGGGCGCCACCCTGCTGTTCTCGCTGTTGCACGCCGTCAACGCGTTCTTCGGCCAGTCGCTCGGCACCACCGCGTTCCAGCTGGCGGCCACCTTCCTGGCCGGGACCGCGTTCTACGTGATGCGCCGGGTCAGCGGTGGCCTGCTGCTGCCGGTGCTGGTGCACGCCTTCTTCGACTTCGGTCTCATCGCCGGGGAAGGCATGGGCACCAAGGGCTCGCCCTGGAACGCGCTGACCAACCTGCAACTCCTGGCCTGGGTCGTGGCCGTCGTCGGGACGGTGCTGGTCCTCCGCGCGTCCCGCCGGGCCGCGGTCGCCCCGCCCTTGGGCGCGGACGGACCGGTTGTCGCCGCCTGAGAGCGGTCAGCGGGCCGCGCGCTGGGCGGCGGCCCGGAAGCGGTCGTGGTCCGCACGGACGGCCGCCAACGGGGCGCCGATCTCCGCCACCGCCACCGCTGCCACCGCGCTGGTCAGCCGCTGCTGGACACGGGCCGCCCGGCGGCGGGCCGTCCGGGCCACCAACGGCCGGCAGACGGCGGCCAGCAGCAACCCGGCCAGCAGACCGCCGGCCAGCAGCAGGGTGGGCAGTGGCAGCCCGGCGACCCGGGGCAGCGGCACGATGTCGTCCAGCTGCAACCAGCCGAGCACCATCAGACCGAGCAGCCAGAGCGTGCCGGCCAGCGCCACGACGAGCAGCACCCATTGGACGGCGCCCACGGCGCGCTGCCAGGCCGCCGGCGCGGCCGGGTCGTCGCCGCCGTCGCGCACGGCCTCCCCGACGGCCCGGTCGAGGCGGTCGGCCAATCCGACCGTCGCGGTCATGGAGGCCCGGCGCAGTTCGTCCCGCCACACGGTCGGCAGCCCGTCCGCCACCGTGTCCCGGGCGTCCCGGACGGCCAGGTCGAGAGCGGCCACCGTCCGCTCGGTGGCCGGCGGCAGGGAGGTCCGCCCCGACTGGTGGGACGCCAGGTGGACCGCCTCCAGCGGGTCGGGTCGGGCCCTGCGCAACCACCGCACCGGGGGCCAGCCGGTCGTGGCCGTGCCGGCCCGGCGGGCGGAGCGTTCGACCGCCTGCACCACGGTGGGGACCCCGGCGGCGCCGGCCAGGGCATCGGCCACGGTGGTCTCGTCGATCGCCCCACCACGGGACCCGGACCTGCCGGCGGGCGGGTCGGCCTCGGCGGTGTGCGCGAGGAGGGCCCCACCGACCCGGCGGATGTCGGCGGTGAGCCGCTCGTCGGCCGCCCGTCGGTGGGCGACCGTCCCGGCCAGCCGGTCGCGCAGTTCCGGCAGGCCCGCTCCGGTCCGCGCCGACACCGTGAGCAGGGGCGCCGCCGCCAGCCCTTCGGCGTCCAGCAGTCGTCGCAGATCCGCCCGGCAGGCGGCCAGTGCTTCGGGGGTCAGCCGGTCGGCCTGGTTGAGGACGACGAGCAGGGAGCCGGCGTGCCCGGCCAGCGGCCGCAGGTAGCGGTCGTGCACGGCGGCGTCGGCGTACTTCTCCGGGTCCAGCACCCAGATCAGCACGTCGACCAGCTCGACCAGCCGGTCCACCTCGAGGCGGTGCTCGACGCGGATACTGTCGTGGTCGGGCAGGTCCAGCAGCACCAGCCCGGCGGGGGCGGCGTCCGGCCGGCGGTGCCGTCGCGGCACCTGCAGCCAGTCGAGCAGGTCGTCCTGCGGATCCGGCCCGACGACGGTCGCGTGGGCCACCCCGGTGGTCGGCCGGGTCACCCCGGGGCTGCTTACCTCCGCCTCGGACAGCGCGTTGAACAGCGTCGACTTCCCACTGCCCGTCGCCCCGGCCAGGGCCACGACGGTGCCGTCGCCGAACGCGCGCCGGGCTCCGGCCTTGCCCAGCAGGACCCGCGCGTCGCCCACCGCCAGCAGCTCCAGCCGCCCGTCCGCCACCTCGACGGCGGCCCGCAGCGCGGACAGCCGCTCCGACAGGGGCAGCTCCCCGTCCTCACCGCGGCCGAACCAGCGTCGCCGACGGGTCGGCTCCACCGCCGACTGGTCGGTCATCGTCGACCCCGCCGGGTGCGGTCCACCGCGGCGGCCGCGTCCCGCAGGCGACGCGCGGCGTCCGGGTCCGGGGCGACGGTGCGGAGCCGTTCGAGGAAGCGGTCCTGGTCGGCGGACAGCAGTCCCGAGGAACGGGTGAGCAGGTCGCGACGGGCCCGGTCGGCCAGGGACCGCACAGCGGCATCACCCAGTGCGGCCTCCAGTACCCGTTGCCCGGCCACCGTGGTGCCGCCGGCGACGGCCAGTTCGGCCCCGGACAGTCCGGCGGTGGCCGCGAAGATCGACACCATGGCCGCCCCACCGGCCCCGTTGACGCCCCAGGACAGCATCCGGGCCCGGTTGCGCTTGCCGGCGCCCTCGGCGCGCACCAGGTCCAGGACGGCGCCCTGCCAGTCGCGCACCGAACGGGCGGCCGCCTCCGGCAGGTCGTGGCCGGCCCGCGACAGCTCACGGTCCGCCTCCGGGGGGCTGTCCAGCAGAGCGGAACCACCGGGCAGCGCCCGCCAGGCCGTCACCGTGCGTTCGGCGGCACCGTCCGCGGCCGCGTGCAGCAGGGCGACCACCCCGGATTCCACCGCGCCGTCCAACTCGACCGCCGGGGCCCGTCCGGCGCCGAACGCCGCCCCGATGCGATCCCGCAACCGGCCGATCCCGGACTGCAGGCCCCGCATCCACTCCCCGGTGCCCACGAACTCCTGCCACCGGGCGAGCACCTCGCCGCGCAGCAGCGAGCCGTCCCGCACCCCGCGATCCACCCGGTCCTCCGCGGCCCGGTAGGCGTCGGTGGCCGCGTCCCGCAGCGCGGCGGCCGCCCCGATCTGTTCCTCGACGCCGGCGGCGACCAGCTCCATCCGCCCGGTGAGGCTGGCGAGCGCGCCGTCCAGGGTCTGCCGGACGACGGCCGCCCGCTGCTCGGCGTCGGCGGCCAGGCCGTAGAGCCAGGACCGGAGCGGTCCGACCTGCGCGGCGGCGAGCATGCCGTCCGGGCCGAGCGGGTGCTCGGCCACCACGAAGAGCGGGGTCCCGGCCAGGCCCGCCCGGTCCAGCAGCCCGGCCAGGTCGGGGGCCACGGCGTCGGCGGCCTCCGGCGGCACCCGGTCGAGGACGACGGCCAGCGCCGTCCCCCGGTCGCGGGCGGTGCGGAGCACGTCCCACGGGACGGCGTCGGCGTACCGGGCGGCGGTCGTGACGAAGATCCACAGGTCGGCGGCGGCGAGCAGTTGCCCGGCCAGATCGCGGTTGGACTGCACCACGGAGTCGACGTCCGGGGCGTCCAGTACGGCCAGCCCGGGCGGCAGGGTGTCGGTCGTCACCAGGTGCAGGCCACTGCCGGCGGCGGTCGCCGGGCCGCCCGTCGTGCGGGCCAGACCCGGCAGCACCCGGTCACCGGCGAACGCCGCCCGATCGCCCGGATGGCAGACGATGACGGGGGAGCGGGTGGTCGGGCGCAGGACGCCCGGGACGGTCACCGGCGCCCCGATCAGGCTGTTCACCAGCGTCGACTTGCCCGCCCCGGTGGAGCCGCCCACCACCGCGAGGAGCGGGGCGTCCAGGTCGGCCAGCCGGGGCAGCAGGTAGTCGTCGATCTGGTCGGCCAGCTCGTCCGCGGTCCGGCGGGCCGCGTCCCGGTGGGCGGTGACCAGCCCGGGGAACGGGCGGCGGAGCTCCTCGCGGAGGGCCGTCAGGGCAGCGACGGGCCCGCTGGGGCTCGCGGCCGCTCCGGTTCCGGTCACGACGTCGATGGTGCCTGACCGGCGCCGTCGAGCCGGGGACGGACTTCGCGCGCAACCAGATCGAGATGATCGACGTCGTGCAGGTCCAGGACCTGCAGGTAGAACCGCTGCGCCCCGGCCGTCGTCCAGGTGCCGAAGCCGTCGACGACCTCGTCGACGGTGCCGGCCAGCGGGCTCGCCGCCCGCAGGTCGTCGGCGTCCCGACCGATGGCCTCGGCCCGCCGCCGGTACTCGGCGTCGTCCGCCCCGACGCAGAGCACGTGGGCCAGCGAATACACCAGGTCGTCGGGGGATCGGCCGGCCGCCTCGCAGGCGGCCCGCACCCGCCCGAACTGGGCCACCCCGGCCTCGACCTCGTCGGGGAAACCGAGGTTGAACTCGTCGGCGAACCGCGCGGCCAGCGCCGGGGTCCGCTTCGGGCCGCGCCCGCCGATGATGATCGGGATGTGCGGGACGTCGGCCCGGGACCGTTGGATCGGCTTGGGCAGGCCGGGCGCGCCCCGCAACGTCCACGTCGGGCCGTCGTGGTCGAAGGTCTCGCCCACGGGCGTGCCCCACAGGCCGGTGATGATCTCCAGCTGCTCGGTGAGCCGGTCGAACCGTTCACCGAAGGAGGACCCGAACGGCAGCCCGTAGGCGGTGTGCTCGGCCTCGAACCAGCCGGAGCCCAACCCGAGTTCCAGCCGACCTCCGGAGATGTCGTCGACCTGGGCGGCGGCGATGGCCAGCATCGAGGGATGGCGGAAGGTGGCCGAGGTGACCAGGGTGCCCAACCGGATGTCCGGCACCTGGGCCGCGATCGCCCCCAGGCTGACGAACGACTCGGACGGCCCGGGCAAGCCGTCGCCGCCCATCGTCAGGACGTGGTCGGATCGGAAGAAGCCGGTGAAGCCCAGCGTGTGGGCGGCCTGCGCGACCCGGAGCAGATCGGCGTGCGCCGCGCCCTGCTGGGGTTCGGTGAAGATGCGGAGATCGGGGGCCATGGTCGGACGGTAACCCGCCGGCGGCCCGGTGAACCCGGTCGGCACCCGAGCCGGGTGACCGGGTGTTCGGCGGCGCGCCCCGACGCGGGAGGATGACCCCCGTGACCTCCCTCCCCTTCCCGGGCGCCGCGGCGTCCGCCGGCACCGTCGACCCGGCCGCTCTGCTCGACCTGGCCCTGCGCGCGGCCTCCGCGGCCGGTGACGAGCTGATCAAGCGCTACGGCTTCATCCAGGGCCTGGACTCCAAGTCCAGCGCCACCGACCCGGTGTCCGACGCCGACCGCGCCTCCGAGGCGCTGCTGGTCGAGATGATCACCGCCCAGCGTCCCGACGACGGCATCCTCGGCGAGGAGGGCGCGGACCGCGAGTCCCGCTCCGGCCTGCGCTGGGTGATCGACCCGCTGGACGGCACGGTCAACTACATCTACGGCATCGACGAGTGGGCCGTGAGCGTCGCGATCGAGGACCTCGACGGCCCGCTGGTCGGCGTAGTGCGCAACCCGGTGTCGGGGCGCACCTACAGCGCTGTCCGCGGCGGCGGGGCGTTCCGCGACGGCAAGCCGATCCGGGTCAACGATCCGGTGCCGGCGGCCCGGGCCCTGCTGGCCACCGGGTTCAGCTACACGGCCGAGCGTCGGATCAAGCAGAGCGCGTTCATGGCGCGACTGCTCCCGCAGATCCGGGACCTGCGGCGTTGCGGCTCCGCCGCGCTCGACGTGTGCATGGTCGCCGACGGTCAGGTCGACGCCTTCTATGAGGAGGGCGTCAATTGGTGGGACGTGGCCGCCGCCACCGTCATCTGCCGGGAGGCCGGCGGAGTCGATTCACGCGTATCGCCCGCGGGGGCGGCCCCCGGCTACCTGTTCGCCGGTCCGGGGTTGCACAAGGAGCTGACGAACCTGTTCTGAGCCGGCCTCTTTCGCGGGTGCGGGGCCGGGAGATCAGTCCTGAAGCGGTCTCTCGGCCAACCGCTGCTGCAGGTGGGTGAAGGCTGGTCGGCGGACGCGGTGGCCCGTCTCCCGGTCGACGGCGACCAGCCCGTACCGGGCCGACCAGCCGTCGGTCCATTCCCAGCCGTCGAGCAGGGAGCGGTGGAAGTAGGCGCGGACGTCGCTGCCGGCCTCCCGCGCGGCCTCGGTTGCGGCGAGATGTGCGTCCAGGAAGGCGATCCGGTCCTCATCGGCGCCGTCCGTCCTTGCCGCGAAGGCGCCCCCGCTGGCCGCGACGATCAGCGGCGGGGCGTCCGGATACCGGCGGCTGAGGTCGGACAGGGTCTGCTGCAGCCCTTGGGGATCGACCGGTCGACCGGTCGTGGTCAGCGGCAGCCCATCGGGCGTCTCGAGACTGAAGGGCACGGAACGGTTCTCAGGGACCGCGGCCACCGTGAGCGGGTGGTCCCAGCTGACGCCGTAGAAGTCCAACGGCTGCCCGATGACGGCGAGATCACCGTCGTGCACGAGGGTCTCGTCACCCATCTCGGGCAGTGACCGATGCAGGGCCCGCGGGTACCGCCCGCGCAGCACCGGGTCGGCGAACTGACGGTTGAGGTACAGGTCGACGAAGCGGGCGACCGCCTGGTCGGCCGTCGATCCGGGGTTGTGGGGCCGGACGACGGTGTGCGCGTTGACGATGCCGACCGGGACCGCGCCGGCGGCCCGCAGTGCGGTCACGGCGTGCCCGTGGGCGAGCAGCTGGTGGTGCGCCGCCGAGAACGCGCCACCCAGCAGGGTCAACCCCGGAGCATCGATCCCCACGCCGTAGCCGAGTGCGGTGACCGTCGCCGGTTCGTCGACGGTCGTCCAGGCGGCCACCCGGTCGCCGAAAGCCGCGGCCGCGGCCGCGGCGTAGTCGGCGAACCGGTGCGCCGTCTCGCGAGCCAGCCACCCGCCCTGCTCCATGAGCGACAGCGGCAGGTCCCAGTGGTGCAGCGCCACCCAGGGGGCGATGCCGCGGTCGCGCAGGCCGTCGAGCAGGCGCCGGTAGAAGTCGCTGCCCGCACCGCCCGGGTCGACCTGACCCTGCGGAGCCAGCCGCGCCCAGGACAGCGTGACGCGGTGCGCCCGCACCCCGAGTTCGGCCAGCAGGTCGAGGTCGGCGTCGAGTCGCTCGACGCCACCCGCGCCGGTCGTCGGCGCGGTGCCGTCGGCGATCCGGCCGGGGAGCGCGCCGAAGACGTCCCAGACGGTGAGTGCCGCGGCGCCGGGAGTCGTGGTGTCGGAACCGGACCCGGCGGCGGGCCACCCGTCGGGCAGGCCGGCCGAACCCTCCCACGGCACGGCCGACGAGGTGGTACCGACCAGCAGCCGACCCGGCGGGCCGAGTCCGCCGCCGCTGTGCGTGGTCGTCACGGGTGCCGGACCCCGACCAGGGTGGCGCCCTCGTCGCCGATCGCGGACCAGGTCGACGTGGTCTGCAGAACGGCGAGGCTGGCCGGCGGGAAGCGTTGCAGCACCGGACGATTCGCCGGTGCTTCACCGGTCTCGGCGGCGAGGTCGTCGAGATCCACTGCGGTGGATGGGATTCCGGGAGCGTGGCCGACCACCAGGACCGTGGCAGCTTCCGGGGGCACCATGGCGATGGCGTCGACGACGTCGGGAACGCCGCCCCCGTAGAGCTCTTCGACCAGAGTGGCCGACAGGCCCGATCCCAGGCCCTGCAACGTCTCCCGGGTGCGCAGGGCCGGTGAGCACAACACGGCGGTGATCGGCGACCAGGTCCCGTCCCGCTCCTGGTCGACGAGCCAGCGTCCGAGCGCGGCCGCCTCGGTGCGCCCGTGGGGCGACAGTGGCCGGTTCCGGTCGGAGGTCGCCGGCGGTGAGTCGGCCGTGGCGTGTCGGAGGAGCAGCAACGTCCGGAGCATCGGCAGACCGGTGGCCGGGGGATCGGCAGCTTCGTGCGCGCGCATGGTGACATCGTCTCCGTTCGATCGGCCACCGGTGTACCGCAAACGAAGGCTAAACCCGTTCGAAACGGCAGAGTTGGCCGGCAGCGCTTGATTCCCGGCCGGTCCGGTGTTGCTATGGGGTCCTGGTCCAGAAGAGGCGCCAGGAACTCGACCCGATTCCCGGGGAGTTACCGTGCCACCAGATGATCTGTTGTCGATCGGCGTCCTTGATCGACCAGCAACCACCACCACCTCCGATCGCTACCTGGCGACGACCATCATTCCTGGACCCGCTCGCCCGGTGGACTCGCCCGCCCCGGCGGTCGAGCCCGCGCCCCCCGCCGGGGACTCCGGCGCGGGGGAAGCCGTCGCGGCTCCGTCGCGACCGGCCGCCACCATCTCGTCCGCCCCTTCTCGTGACCGGGCCTGCCGGATGCGCGAACTGCTCGATGAGGCGGAGTCCTGCGTCGACGAGCGGCGGCAGCAGCGCCTGCGCCAGCAGGTGGTGACCGAGTACCTGCCGGTCGCCCGCTCGATCGCAGCCCGGTACTCCGGACGCGGGGTCGAGCGGTCGGACCTCGACCAACTGGCCTACCTGGGCCTGGTGAAGGCGGTACGCCGTTGGCGTCCCGGTCTGTCCGAGGACTTCCTGCAGTTCGCCGTCCCCACCATCGTCGGCGAGATCAAGCGCTACTTCCGGGACCACTCCTGGCTGGTCCGGCCGCCCCGGCGGATCCAGGAACTGCGCGCGGCCATCAACGAGGCCGAACAGCACTACTGGCAGCGCAAGGGTGCCCGCCCGACCGACACCGAGCTGGCCAAGCTCTGCGACACCACGGAAGCGGACGTCGTCGAAGCCCGTGGGGCCACGACCCTCTGCCGGCCGCCGTCGCTGGACGAGCAGCAGGGCGCGGGCTGGGCCATGGCCCAGTCCTGGGGCGCCCAGGACGACGAGATCGGCAAGATCGAGGACCGGATGGCGGTGGGTCGGCTGCTCGAGGCCCTGACCGACCGCGAGCGTCAGGTCGTCGAACTCCGCTTCGGACAGGGCTGGTCCCAGTCCCGGATCGGCGCCGAGATCGGCGTGAGCCAGATGCAGGTCTCGCGATGGCTGCGGGCGATCGCCCTCAAGCTCCGGACCACCTGGGACGGCTGAACCCCGACCAGCCGTTCCACTGCGATCCGGTCAGCCGGCCGTCGACGGGTCACCGTCGGCGGCCGGCTGGACGGTGGCCCGCCGATTGCCCCGGTCGCTGCCCGGCGTCTCGGACGCCTCGGCCGGCAGTGCGCCGGTCTCGACGAGCGCGGCCGCCACGTCCCGCAGCTTGGTGTTGTGCTGCTGCGAGTACCGCCGCAGCACCTCGAACGCCTTCTCCGAGTTCAATCCGAAACGCTCGATGAGGATGCCCTGCGCCTGGCCGACCAGGTGCCGGGAATCGATGGCCCGCCACAGGTCCATCTGACCCCGGAGCCGGGCCAGCGCGACCGACGCGTGGGCCGCGACCACCTTGGCCACCTCGACATCGTCCGCGCTGAACTGCTGCGGCTGGTCGTAGTAAAGGTTCAACGCGCCGAGCACCTGACGCTGGGTGAACAGGTGGATGCTCATCACCGAACGCAGTCCCAGTTCGGCGACCGCGGGCGACCAGCGCGGGAACCGCTGATCCGTGGTGGTGTCCGGGATGAGCCAGACCCCGCCGTCCTCGGCCGCCGCCAGGCAGGGCCCCTCTTCGAGGTCGTACTGCAGCTGGTCGGCCAGGCCCACCAGCTCGTCCGAGCGAGCCGCGGTCTCGAGCGAATAGCGGTCCTTGACCAGGGTCACGCTGGCCCGCGGGGCGGTGCTGCTGTCGACGGCCAGGTCGACCACGGCCTGCAACGCCTGCTGCAGGTCGGCCCGTCCGGCGACCTGCCGCCAGCCCTCGGCGGCCGACGACTCCGACTGCGCCGTGGCATCGGCTTCAGCCATCGGTACCTCCTGACGAACACTGTGTGATCCCTGCGCGCACACCGGTGCCCGGTGTCGTGCCCTGACACTCTCGCACGAGCGCTGCCGACGATCCGCTCCCGCCCGGGTGGTTCCGGGGTAGGCCGGCTACGCGGGCCGACCTGAGCCGATGTGGGCCGAGCTCAGCGGAGCCGGTCGCGGTCGCGGCGCTCGGTCGCAGGATCGACCCCGTCCGACCGGGACGGTCGTTCGTTGCCGGTGGCCTTGATGACGACGATCCGGTCGCCGGGCTGGAACACCTTGACCCCACCCGAGTCGAAACGGTGGGCGACGCCGTTGCGGATCACGGTGAGCACGATCTCGCCGCGGGCGCTCAGCCGGGCGGGGGCCAGACCCACGTCCTCGGGACGAACCTCGCGCTCGGCGATCTGCAGGCCGGCGACCGGCTCGAGCAGGTCCTCGATCAGCTCTCCGGCGGCCGGTGCGGTGATCGACAGCCCGAGCATGCGTCCCGCGGATTCCGCCGTCGGGATGACGACGTCCGCGCCGCCCTGCCGCAGCACGGCGATGTTCTGCTCCTCGCGGGCCGCCGCGGCGATGGTGGCGTGCGGGGCGAGACGACGGGCGGTCAACGTCACCAGGACGCTGGTGTCGTCGCGGTCCGCGGCCACCACGACCCGTTCGGCGGCCGGCAGGGCGGCCTGCCGGAGCACCTCCTCGCGCCGGGCATCGCCCAGCACGCCGACGCAGCCGTCGGCGGTGGCTGCCTTGATGTTGCCGGGCTCGGAATCGACGACCACGATGCTCTCCGGTGCGTGGCCCTGGTCGATGAGGGCCGAGACCGCGGAGCGGCCCTTCATGCCGTAACCGATGACCACCGTGTGCTTCTTCACTCGTCTTCTCCACCGGGACGTGCGGAACTGCTGGCGACTGCGCTCGGTGAGCACCTCGATGGTCGTGCCGACCAGCACGATCAGGAAGATGAACCGCAGTGGGGTGATGATGACGATGTTCGTCAGGCGGGCCGATTCGGTGACCGGGGTGATGTCGCCGTAGCCGGTGGTCGAGAGGGTGACCGTCGCGTAGTACAGCGCGTCCAGGAGCGTGTCGATCTTGCCGTCGAGGTCGCGGTACCCGTCGCGTTCGAGGTACACGAGGGTCGTGCACGCGACGACGCACAGCACGGCGATGACGACGCGCAACAGGATCGCGCGGACGGGACCGTGCTCCTTGACCGGTAGGGCCAGGAACGGGGGGCTCTCGGAGGCCACAGACCGGGACTGTACGTCGTCCGGGGCCCGTCACCGATCCACCCGCTGCGCGCACATCGCCCCGGGCGGGTTCCGGTCAGCCGTCCGGGTTCTCCCAATCGGCCTGGAAGGCCTCCGTGTTGCCGGTCCCAGGTCGTCGCGCGGTCAGCCGTCCGGGTTTTCCCGATCGGCCTGGAAGGCCTCCGTGTTGCCGGTCCCAGGTCGTCGCGCGGTCAGCCGTCCGGGTTCTCCCGATCGGCCAGGAACGCCTCGAATTGCGCTCCCAGCTCGTCGGCGGTGGGCAGCGGGGCCGACTGGGCGAGCAGCCCGCGGCCGGTGGCCGAGACGAAGGTGTCGTACTGCTGCTCAAGGGCCTCGACCACGGCGCTGACCTCGGCGTTGCCCGCGATCTGCTCCTGCAGCTGGGTGCGCACGGTGGCCGCGGCGGCGTCCAGGTCGGCGGTCGGCAGTAGCAGGCCGGTGGCGTCCGCGGTCGCCTGCAGCAGGGTGCGCGCCGTCTCGGGGTAGTCGGAGCGGGCGATGTAGTGGGGGACGTGGGCGGCGAAGCCGATGGCGTCCCGGCCGGCCTGACCGAACCGGTACTCGATGAGGCCGGTGGCGTGTCCGGGGACGGCGATGGTGCCGAACGCGTCCTCGGCGTCCGGCAGTAGCCCGGGCCGGGTCGCGTGGCTGGACATGCCGGTCGGCCGGGTGTGCGGGACGGCCATCGGGATGGCCATCAGCCCGACGGTGAGCCGGACGCCGAGCCGGTCGGCGACCTCGCCGACGGCGGCGACGAACCGCTCCCACTGGGTGTCCGGTTCGGGACCGGAGAGCAGCAGGAACGGGGTGCCGTCGGAGTCGGTCACCTGGTGGACGACGAGGCGGGGTGCCGCGTAGTCGATGAACGCGTTCTTCTCGTACGTCAGCACGGGCCGGCGGGCGCGGTAGTCGATGAGCTGGTCGACGTCGAACGTGACGACCACGCTATGGGGCAGCGAGGCCAACAACGAGTCGACGGCCAACCGCACGCCGTTGCCGGCGTCGACGTACCCGTCGAGGGCGACGACGAGCACCGGATCGCGCAGGTCGTCGAGTGAGGGTGCCTCGACGTGCACCGAGTAGAGGTCGCCGGGCTCTCCGATCATCCCTCCATCGTGCCCCAGGCCGGCCCGGCCCCCGGCCGTCCGCTCTGCGCTCTAGGCGAAGACGATGGTCCGCAGGCCGTCGATGAGCACCCGGTCCTGCAGGTGCCAGGTGAGCCCGCGGGCCAGGACGGCCTTCTCGATGTCCCGGCCCCGGCGCACCATGTCGGCGGGGGAGTCGCCGTGGTCGACCCGGATGACGTCCTGGTCGATGATCGGCCCGGCGTCGAGCTCGGCGGACACGTAGTGGCACGTGGCGCCGATCAGCTTCACCCCACGGGCGTAGGCCTGGTGGTAGGGCCGGGCTCCACGGAACGACGGCAGGAAGCCGTGGTGGATGTTGATGAGCTTGCCGGCCCAGGCCTCACAGAGCTCCGGCGGGACGACCTGCATGAACCGGGCCAGCACGATGGCGTCGGGGTCGTGCCGCTCGACCTCGGCGCGGATCTCGGCGAACGCGGCGGCCTTGCCGTCAGCGTCGGCCGGGACCCGGATCAGCCGGAAGGGCAGTCCGAAGAGCCGGACCACCGGTTCCAGGTCGGGGTGGTTGCCGATGACGACGGGGATGTCGGCGCCCAGCTCCCCGGAGTGCCAGCGGGACAGCAGCTCGTACAGGCAGTGGCCCTCCTTGGACACCAGCAGGACGACGCGGCGGCGTTCCTGCCCGGTGCCCAGCCGGGTCACGTGGAAGGTCTCGGCGTCCAGGCTCCCGGCGACGGCCCCGAAGCGGGCGCGCAACTCCTCGAGGTCCATCGCGACCGAGTCGGCCCGGATCTCCTGGCGGGTGAAGAACCGGCCGGTTTCGGTGTCCGAGTGGTAGGCCGCGTCGGTGATCCAGCCGCCGATCTCGGCCAGGAAACCGGTGATGCGGGCGACGATGCCGGTCCCGTCCGGGCAGCTGAGCGTCAGGACGTACCGGGCGTCCGCGGCGGCCGCGGACGAGGCGGCCGAAGGGGACGGCGGGGGCGTATGCGGTGCGGAAGACACGGTCGACCATGCTCGCACGGCTGACGTGGCCCGGTGGACCGTGGCGGCCCACCGGGCGGGTGAACCCTGGTCAGGAGGCCAGGCGCTCGCGGGTGTAGACCTGCTCGTCCTCCAGCAGCTCACGGACCTGCTCGGCGATGACCTGCTCGATCTTGCCGCCGAAGATCGGGATGGGCACGACCGCGTCGCCGACGACGTCGAGCTGGGAGCCCGCACCGGCCGGCCGCAGCGTCATGGTCCCCTTGAGGGACGCCGGGGCGCCCTTGACCGACACCGAGAAGTCGGCGACGTAGGAGTCGCCGTCGGCCCGCCACTGCTCGGTCCGCTCGGTGACCGGGTCGTCCTTCATCATCGACGAGACCATCGAGGGCAGCGCCGAGGCGGGGATGCCCTGCCGGGTGACGATCGTCAGGCCGTCCGGGGTGGTGTCCACGGAGACGACCTGCGGGTCGATGCCGCCGGACCGTTCCACCCGCCCCTCGATGAAGGCGCGGTCGCCGAAGAGGGCGAACACCGCAGCCGGGGGTGCGTCGTAGGTCTGGGTCACGGTGAGCCGAGTGGCCACGAAGAGCGCTCCTGACGGGTCGATCGGTCGGCGGCCGAACGGATGCGCCCGGCCTGGGGCCCGTGGTCGGACCGGGGACGCGAACGGACCGCGCATGACGGACCGTCGGGCAGTACCCGGTCGTGCCCCCTCCGTCTGACTATGGCTGCCCCGGTGGGTCGAGGCAACCACCGACCCGCCGGTCAGGACCCCCGCCATCGGGTGGTCCCTCCCGGCGGGACGGCTCCGCCTCGGCATACTGGCCGGACACCGCACGGCGGCGGTGCCGGACCGTAAGGAGAACCCGGTGGCGATCCACCCGCTTGATGCCCTGTCCGAGCAGGAGTTCCGCCGGACCACGGCGGCGCTGCGCGCGGCCGACCACCTCGCCCCGACCCGACGGTTCGCGTCGATCACGCTGGACGAGCCGGCCAAGGCCGATGTGCTGGCCTTCACCCGGGGTGAGGCGGGCCGTCCGGCCCGGCGGTCGTTGTCGGTGTTGTGGGACCGGGCCGACAACGCCACCTACGAGGCCCTGGTCGAACTGGGGGAGGACGAGACGGCCGACCGGGTGCTGTCGTTCACCGCCGTCCCCGGGGTGACCCCCAACTTCACGCCCGACGAGTGGCACGAGTGCGAGGTGGCGCTGAAGAAGGACCCGCGGGTGGTGGCGGCGCTGGCCGAACGCGGCATCACCGACCTGGATCTGGTGCTGATCGACGTCTGGACCTACGGCAAGGCGCTGATGCCCGAACAGTGGCGGGACAAGCGGCTCGGCTGGGCCGACGTGTGGTTGCGGTCGTCGCCCACCGGCAACCCGTACGCGAACCCGGTGTCCGGGCTCAAGTTCATCGTCGACATGAACACCATGGAGCTGCTGGACATCGACCGGGCCGACGTGGTGGCCGCGCCGGCGCCGGTGATGGGCGAGTACGAGCCGGACCTGGTGCCGGGCCAGACCCTGCGGGACGACATCAAGCCCCTGCACATCACCCAGCCCGACGGGGTGTCGTTCGAGATCGACGGGTCCGAGATCCGTTGGCAGAACTGGTCGTTCCGGATCGGCTTCAACTACCGCGAGGGGCCGGTGCTCTACCAGGTCGCCTACGACGACCACGGCCGCCGGCGGGAGGTCGCCTACCGGATGTCGTTCGCCGAGATGATCGTCCCTTACCGCGATTCCAGCTTCGACCACTACCGCCGCACCGCCTACGACGTCGGTGAGTGGGGCCTGGGGTACATGACCACGTCGTTGACGCTGGGCTGTGACTGCCTGGGCGAGATTCGTTACCTGGACGCCGTTCTGACCGACTCCACGGGTGAGCCGTTCACCATCGCCAACGCGGTGTGCCTGCACGAGGAGGACAACGCCGTCCTCTGGAAGCACGTCGACTCGATCAACGGCCGCACCGAGGTGCGCCGGGCCCGCCGGTTCGTGGTGTCGATCCACGCGACGGTCGCCAACTACGAGTACCTCGTCTACTGGCGCTTCTACCAGGACGGCAACATCGAGTGCGAGGTCCGGGCCACCGGGATCATGGTGACCACGCCGATTCCCGAGGGTGCGCCCGTGCCCGCCACCGGCACCCTGGTCGACCACCGCACCTACGCCCCGTTCCATCAGCACTTCCTGGTCGCCCGGATGGACCTGGATGTCGACGGCCAGGACAACACGGTGCTCGAGATCGACTCGCACGCCGAGCCGGTCGGCCCAGACAACCCGTACGGCCTGGCCCTGACGACCACCGCCACTCCCATCGCGTCGGAGGCGCAGTCCGGCCGGGACTGGAAGTACGAGACCCAGCGGGCCTGGAAGGTGGTCAACCCGAACAAGCCGAACGGCCTCGGCACCGCCCCCGGCTACAAGCTGGTGCCGACGGCGACGTTCCCGGTGATGATGGACCCGGCCGCCCCGCAGTACCTGCGGGCCCCGGTGATGGGCCACAACCTGTGGGTGACGCGCCACCACGACGACGAGAAGTGGCCCGCCGGAACGTATCCGACGCAGAGCGACATCGATGCCGGCATCAGCGACTGGATTGCCGACGACGAGCCGCTGGAGAACACCGACGTCGTGCTCTGGTACGTGTTCGGCATCCACCACATCACCCGCCCCGAGGACTGGCCGGTGATGCCGGTGGACACCGTCTCGTTCTGGCTCAAGCCGTTCGGCTTCTTCGACCGCAACCCGGCGCTGGACGTGCCGCCGCAACCGGGCAGCGGCGGTCACGGTGAGGCGCCCAGCTGCCACTGAGCCCGCGCCGAGCTCAGTCGGGCACGATCCGGTGCGCCCAGGCGGTGTTCCGGGCGTACCACCCGACGGGCCGGTAGGGGCGGATCCGCACGCCGGCCGGGATCGGGGTGCGCCGGGCGTCGACGATGTTGCCGCCGCCGCAGTCGATGACCAGCGGCAGGTCGGTCGGGCCGACGCCGCAGTCCCCGAGCCAGAGGACGGCGTGCGAGACGATGCCGGAGGTGTTGCGCAAATAGAGGACGTCGCCGGGTTCCAGAGCGGCCACGAACGCCTGGTGGGCGGCCGGGTCCCAGCCGGCGCCGGCCGGGTCGGTCGGGCAGGGGACGACACCGACGCGATGCGACAGCAGCGCCCCCTCGCTGGTGCTGCGATGCAGTTCGGACTGGGCGACCACGCCGGTCGGCAGGTCGTACCCCAGGGCGTAGGAGTAGACGAAGCCGACGTAGTTGCTGCAGTCCAGACCGGGCCCGCGGAGCCCGGAGTGCACCGGCTTCTGCGGCCAGCCGTCGGGCGGCGACCAGGCCGGTACGTGGTGGTGCTGGTAGTCCGTGCCCAGCAGCGCGGCCGCGACGGTGAGCAGCCGCTCGCGGGCGGCCCGCCCGCGCAGCCGCACGGCCGGGGCGGGGTAGCGGCGGGCTCGCGGCCCCCAGGTCCCCCAGCGCGCCTGGGTCGCCGGCGAGGACCACTGTGCGAACGGGATGACGGCCTGCTCGCGGGGGTCGTTCCAGGGCGGCTGGTCGAACCCGGAGAGCCGCTCGTCGGCGGGTCGCGTCCAGCGGACCGTGTACGGCGACCGGTAGCCGGGCGCCACGTCCACCGGGGCCAGGGCCGGCAGTTCGGCGCCACCCTCGATCACCGGTGTACCTCGCACGTCCCCCACGTTCCGATGGTGGCAGCGCGCTGGAGGCGGGTGGCGGGACGGCGTCGCTCTACCCTCGTACGGGTGGGGGGTGATCTTGCCGTCCACTTCCGCGCCCCGGGCAACGGTCCCGGGCCCGACGCGTCGGGACGGTCATGACGCCCTCTTCAGCCGCGGCCCCGGCGCCGGTCGATCCGTCGCCGCCCCCGCCCCGGGGGCGGAGCCGCTGGCTGACCGTGGTCGTCGCGCTGGTGCTGCTGGCCGTGGCCGCCGTGCTGACCTTCCCCGCGACCTTCGGGCTGGGGGCCGTTCCCGGTCTGCTGCATCTCATCTCTTTCCGGGGCTGGGCGGTGGTGGCAGCGGGCGCTGTGGCGTTGCTGGTGGCCGTCGTGGCCCTGCTGCGGCGTCGGCACCGCGACCGGGGGGTGTGGTGGGCGGTCGCCGGGGCGGCCCTGGCGGTCGCCGTGGTCAATGCCGGCGTGCTCGGTTTCCGTTCCGTGCCCACCGCGAACGCGGCCCCTGGACCGGTGTCGGACGGCCCGTCCACGGTGACGGTGCTCGAGTACAACACCGAGGGTGGGGCGACCACCCCCGCCCAGATCGCCCGGCTCGCCGCGGACGCCGGCGCGGACGTCGTCGCGCTCCCGGAGACCACCGGGCGGATGGCCGAGAAGATCGCCGCCGATCCCGCCGTCGCCGACCGTGGGTACCAGGTCTTCGCGCATCGTGAGCAGCCCTACGAGGGGGCCGAGACGAGCCTGCTGGTCGCGGCGTCGATGGGGCAGTACCGGATGCTCGACACCCCGTCGGTCGGGCTGGGGGCGGTGCGGGTCGTCCCGGTGGTGTCCGGTGGTCCCACCCTGGCCGCAGTGCACACCACCCCGCCGACCAGTGACTTCGGGTACGACACCTGGACCCGGACGGTCGCCGCGGCGGCGGCCCTGGCCATCCCGACCGCCGCGGACGGCGGATCGGCCATCGTGGCCGGCGACTTCAACGCCACCCTGGACCACCAGCCGCTGCACGACCTGGGCGGCGCGGTCGACGCCGCCCGGGCCGCGGGCGCCGGGGCCCAGGGCACCTGGCCGTCGGACTGGCCGGTCCTCCTCGGCGCGCCCATCGATCACTTGCTGTTCGACCCGGCGGACTGGTCGGTGGCTGCGGCGCACACGGTGCAGTCGGGGGCCAGCGATCATCGCGGACTGGTGGTCGAGTTGGTCGCCCCGGCCGCCGGGGCAGGACGATGACGCCGCGGGGAGCGCTCCGCTGGGCGGGTGCGGTGGGTCTGGGGGCGATGGCCGCGGCGGTGACCCGTCGGCCGGTGCGTTTCGGGGTGGCCCACCAGACGGGCCTGGTGCACGCGGTGTCCTTCCGGACGGTGCTCGGGGCGTTGACCGCCGGGACCGCAGGAATGGCGGTGGTCGGTCGGCGGGCGCTCCGACGGCCGGTGCTGTCGTTCACGGCCGGGGCGGTGGCGGCTCTGTCGGCCGGGGTCGCCGCGGGCAGTGTCGCCGCGCTGGCGGAGCAGGGCTGGGCCGGTCACGCGCTGCCCCGCCGGGCCACGGCGTCCGGCGAACCCGACGTGGTGGTCCTGCTGCTCAACACGTTGATGGGGGCGGCCGATGCCCCGGCCATCGTGGAGCGGGCGGTGGCCGAGGACGCCACCGTGCTGGCGCTGCCGGAATGCCCCGCGGTGTTGGCTGCCGCCGTGGTCGACGGGCTGGCCGCGCACGGGCGGCGGATGCAGTCGTTCGGCACCCGGGAAAACCTGTGGCCCACCGGGGAGACCTGGCTGCTGGTCGACGAACGGTTGGGCCGGTACCGGCAGGTCGACGCCCCGGAGATGCAGTTGGGGGCGGCGGTGGCCGAACCCGACGGGCATGACGGACCGACCCTGGCCGCGGTGCACCCGCCCGCCCCGATGACGCTGGTCGGCTTGGGGGCCTGGCGCACGTACGTGCCCGCGGCTGTGGACGTGGCCCGCTCGCGGCCGAATGCGATCGTCGCCGGTGACTTCAACACCACCCTCGACCACGAGCCGATGGCCGACCTCGCGCCCTACGTCGACGCGGCCACGATGGTCGGGCGGGGCGCGGAAGGCACCTGGCCGGCCCGCATCCCCGCTCTGCTGGCCACCCCCATCGACCACGTCCTGGTCCGTCCGGAGGTGTGGACGGTCCTGGGGACCCGGACGTACCGGGTGGGGGACAGTGACCACCGGGCCGTGGTGGCGCGGTTGGCTCGGACCCGGATCGTTTCGTGAGCGATGCCGAGTCGGCGGGTGACGAGGCACCGTCTGCAGGCTGGCACCGGGCGGTCGAGGAGTGGGGTAATCCCGCCGTGTTCCGTCTGGTTCATCGAGGACGGGACGTCGGACACGTGCGGTTCCTGTATCCGGGGCCGACCCGGACGGTCTGGCGGCGATGGCGACGGGTCTGGGAGATCGCGTCGTGGGACGTCGTGCACATGGTCGCCGCCTGGGAACTCGACGACCCCCCCCGCCCTGGGAGGGCGACCAGAGTATCGGCCTCGAGTACTCCTTCGAGCCACACGAGATCTCAGACCTGATCAGCGAACTCGATGCGCTGACGCTGTCAGGTTTCGGGGCCGAATTGGTCGTCGCCCCGGTGACGTCCGTCGACGCGAAGCGCAGACTCATTGCCGACGTCTTTCATGAAGGTCATCTGATGGGTCTGCCGGGGACGGTGGGCCTGTGAAGCGGCGTCACCTGCGGGTGACGGAGGTGCGACACGACGGCCGTCAGATGAATGGCGGTCCGGCGACTCCCAGGACGGCCTGCAGGTCGAGCGCGATCGGGACGAGACTGGTCTCGCTGTTCCGGCTGCCGGTCAGGGACACGCCGGCGGGCAGGCCGGTGCGGGACCCGAGGCCGGCGGGCAGGGCGATGGCCGGTTGGCCGGTGAGGTTCCACAGGGCCGGGTACTCCGACAAGTGCTGGTGGACGACGGGATCGTCCTGGACGGACGATCCGGGAACGGCCCGCAGCGGAGCCGTCATCACCACGGTCGGCTCCAGGACGGCGTCGACGTCATGCTCGGCGAACCACCCCTCCCAGGCTTGACGCAGGGACCGTCGGCGGTCCCGTGCGGCCTCGTACTCCTCGCGGGTGGGGCCGATGCCGATGGCGTCGAGTTGGTCCCGCACCATCGGCCGGTAGTGGTCTCGACGGGAACGGTAGGCCCGGTGGTGCGCGGCCATCTCGTACCGGATGAGCGTCCCGGCCAGGGCCGCGTCGGGCGCGGGACCGGGCTCCAGCTCGACGATCTCGGCGCCCAGCCGGAGAGCGGCCTGGACTGCGGTCTGCCCACCGTCGAGGACGTCGGGGTCGCAGCGATCGGCGGCGACGCGGTGGGTGACGGCGATCCGGGTGCCGGCCAACGGGCGCCGACCCGCTCGCGGGGTCAGGGGATAGTCCATGCCGGTCAGTGCCCCCAACAGCAGGGCCGCGTCGGCGACGGTCCGGGCCATCGGGCCGATGTCGTCCAACGACGGCGCCAGGGGGATCACCCCGCGCGTCGAGATGGCGCCCTGGGTCGGCTTGATCGCGCTGGTTCCGGTCAGCGCCGCAGGGATCCGGACCGAGCCCATGGTGTCCGTGCCGACGGACAGCGGAACCAGCCGGGCCGCGACCGCAGCGGCCGATCCACCACTCGACCCGCCGGCTGACCGGGCGAGATCCCAGGGATTGCCGACCTGGTCGGTGGTCCCGCCGGCGGCGAACTCGTGGGTGTGCACGTGCCCGAGGTGGACCATCCCCTGCGCCCGCAGGGTGGCCCAGACATCGCTGTCCCGGTCGGCCGGCGGAGCGTCGGCCAACACGGCTGACGATGCGGTGACCGACCGGCCCGCCACGGCGATGAGGTCCTTGAGGGCGACGGGGATGCCGCACAGCGGGGGAGTGTTGTCGGGGTCGGCGGCCCGGCGCCGGTCGGCGGCGGCCGCCGCGGCCAGGGCGTCCTCGGCGTCGACCCTGACGAAAGCGTTGATGTGGTGGGGGTTTCCGTCGAACGATCGGGCGCCGTCGAGGCGCTCGATGCGGTCCAGGAGGGCCCGCGTCAGCTCGACCGAGCTGAGCTCGCGGCGCCGCAGCGCCGCTGCGAGGCGCACGGTATCGAGTCGTGTCGGATCAGCCGAGTCTGCTGCTCCGCGGGCAGTCAGCGGCAGCGGTTCGTTCGGCACGCTGCAGTGTCGCACTTGATGGCAGCGGGGCCGGCCGCGCAACCGCGAAGCCGGCCGCCCGACACGGGGCGACCGGCTTCGCGGTTCTGTCTCACTCGATGCTGGGGGGCTGAGTCGGACTCGGACACGATGATCAACTCGTCGCGGGGCCCTCTCGCGATGATCAACTCGGCGTTTTCGCGGCCCATGGGACCGATGTCATCGGAGTTGATCATCGCCTGCACCCTCGGAGGTGAGTTGATCATCGTCTGCACAGTGCGCAGCGGTGTGGCGCCCGCTACTGCTCACGGTCCCAGCCGGACACGATGATCAACTCATCGCTCAGCTCGGACACGATGATCAACTCGCCACTGGAGTCCGCAGACGATGATCAACTCGACACCCACCGCAGAGGCTCAGCCCAGGCCCCGGCGGAGACGAGTCGGACTCAGCTGGCGCTGATGTCGTCGTCGACCCAGTCCATGGTCTTGGTGACGGCTTTCTTCCACTGCCGGTACAGGCGGTCGCGTTCGGTGGTGTCCATCTGCGGGTTCCACCGCTTGTCCTCGGCCCAGTTCGCGCGGATGTCGTCCTCGGACGACCAGAACCCGACGGCCAGACCCGCCGCGTACGCCGCGCCCAGGGCGGTGGTCTCGTTGACCACGGGCCGGATCACCGGGACCCCCAGGATGTCGGCCTGGAACTGCATCAGGGTTTCGTTGACCACCATGCCGCCGTCGACCTTGAGCGCAGTCAGGTCGACCCCGGAGTCGGCGTTCATCGCATCGAGCACCTCACGGGTCTGGAACGCGGTGGCCTCCAGCACCGCCCGCGCCAAATGCCCCTTGTTCACATACCGGGTCAGCCCGACGATCGCCCCGCGGGCGTCGTCCCGCCAATAGGGGGCGAACAGCCCGGAGAACGCGGGCACGAAATACGCCCCACCATTGTCTTCCACGGTGTTGGCCAGCGTCTCGATCTCCGGGGCCGAGGAGATGATGCCCAGGTTGTCGCGCAGCCACTGCACCAACGACCCCGACA